>NZ_JBIARC010000040.1:0-80025 GCF_042889625.1 Streptomyces sp. NPDC002573
TCCCCGGCCCATTCCCCCATCACCACAACAAAGAGTCTGGCCCCACCGCTCACGCGGCGGGGCCAGAACCCCAAGATCTTCATGACTCTTCTAGGTCCTGTCGTCAAACTCCCGCCTGCCCCGCGACGCCATGCACGCTCGAGCGGGAGGGGCCCCCACGCCGCCGCAGAGCCCGCCCTCCGGGCGGACGGACGGGAGTTTGACGACAGGACCTAGCGGATTCCGAGCGACTCCTCCAGATATGCGAGGGCGCCCACCGGTTCCTCGGCGAAGAACACCAGCTCCGAGAGCGGGCGCGGCAGAAAGCCCTCGTCCTCCATCCGCCGGAACTGCTGCTTCAGACCGTCGTAGAAGCCGGCCGTGTTCAGCAGGACCACCGGCTTCTCGGTGTGCCCGTGCTTCTTCAGCTCCAGGATCTCGGTCGCCTCGTCGAGCGTCCCGGTCCCGCCAACCATGATCACGACCGCGTCGGCCTTCTCCAGGAGCAGCCTCTTGCGCTCGGCCAGGTCCTCGGCGACCACCATCTCGTCGGTGCCCGTCCGCGCCTTGGCGGCCAGGAACCGGACGGAGACGCCCACGATCCGGCCGCCCGCCTCCTGCACCCCGTCGGCGACCACCTTCATGAGGCCGACGTCGGAGCCGCCCCACACCAGGGTGTGACCGCCCTTGCCGAGCAGCTCCGCGAACTGCCGCGCGGGGCGGGTGTAGCGGTCGGCGAGGTCGGCGGCGGAGAGGAAGACACAGATGTTCATGCCGAACACCGTACGCGGGAAGAACCGTGGTCCCTCACGTGCTTTTCCAATATGAGCACTGGACACACGATCACCATCGAGCAGGGCGACGAGCATGTGCGCGTGGTGCACGGCGGACAGGTCCTGGCGGAGAGCGACCGCGCCCTCGTGCTGCGCGAGACCGGCTCCCCCGCGCGGTACTACATCCCCGCCGAGGATGTCCGCACGGACCTGCTGACCCCCTCCGAGACACACACCGAGTGCCCCTTCAAGGGCACGGCGTCGTACTGGTCGCTGCCGGACGCGGAGAACCTCGTGTGGGCGTACCCCGACCCCAAGCCGGAGGTCGCCGCCATCAAGGACCACCTCTGCTTCTACGAAGTGGAGGTGTCGTGAGCGACTGAGGCCGCCGCCCTGCGGCAGTCTCACAGACATGGACAAGCAGACCACCTCACGCGACGGCACCCGCATCGCGTACGAACGCACCGGACAGGGCCCGGCGGTCGTCCTGGTGAGCGGCGCGATGTCCACGGGCGCCACCGTGGCGCCTCTGGGCGCGCATCTCCCGGACCGCTTCAGTGCGATCGTGTACGACCGCCGGGGCCGTGGCGGGAGCGGTGACTCGGAGCCGTACGCGGTGGCCCGCGAGGTCGAGGATCTCGCGGCGCTCATCGAGGCTGCGGGCGGCGAGGCGTGGCTCTACGGCATCTCGTCCGGCGGCGCGCTGGCTCTGGAGGCGGCGGCGAGCGGGCTGCCGGTGCGCGGGGTCGCCGTCTACGAGCCGCCGTTCGCCGACTACGGGGGCGGGCAGCCGGAACGCGCGGAGTACACCGCGCGGCTGGGTGAGGCACTCGGACAGGGCCGGCGCGGGGACGCGGTGGAGCTGTTCCTCGGTCTCACCGGACTGGCTCCGGAGATGATCGCCAACGCCCGCCGGTCCCCGATGTGGACCGACATGGAGGCGCTCGCGCCGACCCTCGCCTACGACGACGCCGTGATGGGCGACGGGCTGGTGCCCCGGGAGCGGCTCGCCTCGGTCACCGTCCCCGTGCTGGCCGTCGCGGGCGGGGCGAGCCCCGAGTGGCTGCGCAGGGCGGCCGAGGCGGTCGCCAGGGCGACCCCCCGGGGTACGTACCGCACCCTGCGGGACCAGGACCACATGGTGGAGCCCCAGGTGCTCGCCCCGGTGCTGGTGGAGTTCTTCGGGGGCTAGCCCCCGAAGAACGTCGTGCTCCCGGGTCTCACGCCACCGCGGGCGTCGCGCGGGTCGTCGACGCGATCGTCGCCGAACCGACCACGCGCGTGCCGTCGTACAGGACGATCGCCTGGCCGGGGGCCACGCCGCGGACCGGCTCGGTGAAGCGCACCCGCAGTTCGCCGTCGACCAGTTCCGCCGTCACCTCCGTCTCGCCGCCGTGGGCGCGGAGCTGGGCCGTGTAGGTGCCGGGGCCGGCCGGGGCGGTGCCGCACCAGCGGGGCTTGACGGCGGTCAGCGCGTCGACGTCCAGGGAGGACGCCGGGCCCACCGTCACGGTGTTGTCGACCGGCGAGATGTCGAGGACGTAGCGCGGCTTGCCGTCGGCCGCCGGGGTGCCGATCCTGAGGCCCTTGCGCTGGCCGATCGTGAAGCCGTACGCGCCCTCGTGGGTGCCGATCGTGATGCCGGACTCGTCGACGATGTCGCCCTCGGCCTTGCCGAGCCGCTGGGCCAGGAAGCCCTGGGTGTCGCCGTCCGCGATGAAGCAGATGTCGTGCGAGTCGGGCTTCTTGGCGACCGCGAGGCCCCGGCGCTCGGCCTCCGCGCGGATCTCGTCCTTGGTGGTGACCGTGTCGCCGAGCGGGAACATCGCGTGGGCCAGCTGCTTCTCGTCGAGCACGCCGAGGACGTACGACTGGTCCTTGGCCATGTCGGAGGCGCGGTGCAGCTCGCGCGTGCCGTCGTCGAGCATGACGACCTTGGCGTAGTGGCCGGTGCAGACGGCGTCGAAGCCGAGCGCGAGCGCCTTGTCGAGCAGCGCCGCGAACTTGATCTTCTCGTTGCAGCGCAGACACGGGTTGGGGGTGCGGCCCGCCTCGTACTCGGCGATGAAGTCCTCGACGACGTCCTCGCGGAACCGCTCGGCGAGGTCCCAGACGTAGAAGGGGATGCCGATGACGTCCGCGGCACGGCGGGCGTCGCGCGAGTCCTCGATGGTGCAACAGCCGCGCGCACCGGTGCGGAACGACTGCGGGTTCGCGGACAGCGCGAGATGGACGCCGGTCACGTCGTGGCCCGCTTCGGCGGCGCGGGCGGCGGCGACGGCGGAGTCGACTCCGCCGGACATCGCGGCGAGGACGCGGAGAGGGCGCTGCGGGGTGTCAGTCATAGCCCTTCAAGAGTACGGGGCGCCCGGCGCGCCCGGCTCGCGAGTACCCGCCGCCGTGCGCCGGGCCCGTGGGCCGGCTCGGACCGGCTCAGGTCAGTCCCGCGCTGCGCGCCCGCTCCACCGCGGGGCCGATCGCCTTCGCGACCGCCTCCACGTCCGCCTCCGTGGAGGTGTGGCCGAGGGAGAAGCGGAGCGTGCCGCGGGCGAGGTCCGGGTCGGCGCCGGTGGCGAGCAGCACATGGCTCGGCTGGGCCACCCCCGCGGTGCAGGCCGAGCCCGTGGAGCACTCGATGCCCTGTGCGTCCAGCAGCAGGAGCAGCGAATCGCCCTCGCAGCCGGGGAAGCTGAAGTGGGCGTTGGCCGGAAGCCGGTGCACCGGGTCCCCGCCCAGGATGGCGTCCGGGACCGCCGTACGGACCGCGGTGATCAGGGAGTCGCGCAGCGCGCCGATCTCCCGGGCGAACCACTCGCGCTGCTCGGCGGCGAGCCGTCCGGCGACCGCGAAGGAGGCGATGGCGGGCACATCGAGGGTGCCGGAGCGCACATGGCGCTCCTGACCGCCGCCGTGCAGCACGGGCACGGGGCTGTACTCGCGGCCGAGCACCAGCGCGCCGATGCCGTACGGGCCGCCGATCTTGTGGCCGGACACCGTCATGGCGGCGAGGCCGGACGCCTCGAAGTCGACCGGGACCTGGCCGAAGGCCTGGACCGCGTCGGAGTGCAGCGGGACGCCGAACTCGGCGGCCACGTCGGCCAGTTCGCGGATCGGCAGGACGGTGCCGATCTCATTGTTGGCCCACATGACCGTGGCGAGGGCGACGTCGTCGGGGTTGCGGGCTATGGCCCAGCGCAGATCCTCGGGGCGGACCCGGCCGTAGGAGTCGACGGGCAGGTACTCGACCGTGGCGCCCTCGTGTTCGCCGAGCCAGTCGACCGCGTCGAGGACCGCGTGGTGTTCGACGGGGCTGGACAGGACCCGGGTGCGGGCCGGGTCGGCGGCGCGGCGGGCCCAGTAAAGGCCCTTCACGGCGAGGTTGTCGGCCTCGGTGCCGCCGGAGGTGAAGACGACCTCGCTCGGGCGGGCGCCGAGCGCCTCCGCGAGGGTCTCGCGGGCCTCTTCGACGGTGCGCCTGGCGCGGCGGCCGGATGCGTGCAGCGAGGAGGCGTTGCCGGTGACGGCCATCTGGGCGGTCAGTGCCTCTGCCGCCTCGGGGAGCATCGGAGTGGTCGCGGCGTGGTCGAGGTAAGCCATGGTGGGCCAATTCTATGGCCGGTGGTTCTGCGGGCGTGGCGCGGCCCTTGCCGGGCGGGGTGCGGCCGGGTCTTCGGGTCACCGGGCCGCACCGCGCCTAGATGCTCCAGGACACCGTGTGGTCCATCTGCATCAGGGCCACCAGGACCACCAGGTCCGCGATGCCGAGGCCGAGGCCGAGATAGGCGCGTCCCCGGCGCTGCGTGCCGCGCCACAGGGCGACGGCGGCCAGCGCGATGGCGACGGGGCCGAGGAAGACGTTGAGGACCAGCAGGCCGAGGAGGCCCAGGATGAAGGACGCCACGGCCATGCCCTCGGCGTCGCGGGTGCCGGTGCGGCTCTCCGGAGTCGTGGCGTTCCGGTCGGCGCGGGTCGTGGTGGTGTCGTCGGCCGGAGTGGTGGTCTCGTTGCGTGTCGCGGTGAGGTTCATGGTGCGGTCATCTCCCGACGGTCGGATGGCGTACGGCGATCAGTGGGCCGATGTGTGCCGCCGACGGCCGTGCCACTCGCGGATCGCGAAGATCACGAGCCAGACGGCGATGCCGGTCGCGGCCACAAGGGTGACGGGCAGCGGGGCATGGGCCACGGTGCCCAGGACGGTCCCCAGCAGCAGAAGCGCGGCGACGAGGAACAGCATGGTGAGATCCCCTCCAAGAGGCCTCTCGTGACGGTTCGGTGAACGATTGTGGTTACATTCGTTCACTGACTCCTTAGTCTAACGCGTCCGACGGCTTTGCAATTCCAGCGAACAGTTGTTAACTGCATGGCATGAGTCACACCCTCGGCCTCCGGCAGGCCCAGAAGCAGAAGACGCGCCAGGCCCTCCTGGACGCGGCGCTCGGCCTGCTGGAGGAACAGAGCCTGAGCAGTCTCGGGCTGCGCGAGGTCACGCGTGCGGTGGGTGTCGCGCCCACCGCCTTCTACCGGCACTTCCGGTCGACGGCGGATCTCGGCGTGGAGCTCGTCGAGGCGGCCCTCGGCAGCCTTCACCCGATGATCGACTCCACCGTCGCCGCGGCCGGCGACAGCGAGGAACGCATCGCGCGCGCCGTCGACCTGATCGCCCACCATGTCGACGCGTATCCGGCGCACGTACGGTTCATCGCGCGGGAGCGGCACGGCGGTGTGCAGACGGTGCGGGAGGCGATCCGGCGCCAACTGGCGCGCTTCGCCGAGGAGGTGCAGGTGGCGTTGGCCGGACACCCCGAGTCCGCGGGGTGGAGCGAGGAGGATCTGCTGATGCTCGCCGGTCTGTACGTCGACCAGATGCTGGCGACGGCCAACCAGTTCCTGGAGGCGATGGAGGGCCCCGCCGACGAACGGGACCGGGTGGCCAGATCGGCGACCCAGCGGCTGCGGCTGATCAGCCTCGGCCGCCATCACTGGAAGTCGTAGCGGACCGCCCCCGCGGCCGACGGGACGCCCAGGCGCTCACCCGCCCTGCCGGTACAGCTCCGTGACGGAGGCCGCCGCCCGCGCCAGTTCGGCGCGCGCCTGCGGCGGCGCCAGCACCTCGACCCGGTCGGCGAACAGCAGGAGTCCGCGCACCTCGCGCAGGACGCCGTACGACAGCCGGGCGGTCACCCAGGCGCCGTCGCCCTCCTCCTCCGGCGGGGCCGTCAGCATGGAGGCCGTCAGGCGCCGGAACATGTCGAGGTGTTCACGGCGCACCCGGACCGTCACCTCTACACCGCCCGGCCGTTCCTCCACCTGCCGCCGCAGCACCTCCCAGGCGTCGGCGAGTTCGACCCCCGGGCGCCGCCGGACGGGATCCGCCAGCAGGGTCGCCGCACGCACCCGGTCGGCGCGGAAGAGCTGCGGGGTGCCGCGCCGGTCGGCGACCAGGTACCAGACGCCCGCCTTCGAGACGAGCCCGTAGGGATCGACGGTGTAGGTGTGCGCCTCGGTGTCCCCGCCGTGCCGGTAGCGCAGCAGCAGCCGGCGGTCGCTGAACACCGCGCCCTGAAGGGTGTCCAGGTCGACGATAGGCTGCGGACCGCCCTTCCAGCGCGTCGCGTCGACGAGGACACGGCGGCTGGTGGCCTCGGCGGCCGGCCGGTGCGGCGCGGGCAGCGCCGCCATCACCTTGCGCAGCGCGGAGCCGAGGGCCGCGTCCAGACCGAGTGCGGCGTGCGCGCCCTGTGCGGCCAGGACGAACAGGGCGCGCGACTCGTCGGCGGTCAGTCCCGTGACGTCCGTACGGAATCCGGTGAGCAGTTCGATGCCGCCGTGGCGTCCCCGCTCGGCGTACACCGGAACCCCGGACGCGGACAGGGCGTCGACGTCGCGGTAGATGGTGCGCACCGACACCTCCAGCCGCTCGGCCAGTTCGCGGGCCGGGACGCGTCCGCGGGTCTGCAACAACAGAAGTATCGACAGCAGGCGGTCCGACTTCACCGACCCAGCATCGCGGCGGCGAAAGGCCGTTCGCAAATGTTGACGGGAACTGTCAGGTATTACGGGGAACCTCGGGGCACCGACCCACCGAGAGGACCGTCATGAACACCGATCCCCGTCCCGTGTACGCCCGCGCCGCCGAGCAGATCGCCGCGCTGGTCAGGACCGTACGTCCGGAGCAGCTCTCCGGTGCCACGCCGTGCACCGAGTTCGACGTGCGGACGCTGCTGTCGCACATCGTCGGCGGCACGCGCCGGATCGCCGTGATCGGTGCGGGCGGCGACGGGCTGGCCGTGCACCCGTTCGTGGACGGCGTCGCGGACGACGGCTGGCCCGAGGCGTACGACGCGGCCGGCGCCGAGGTCCGGCGCGCCTGGGCGGACGACGCCCGGCTGGACGCGCCGGTCCGGGTGCCGTGGGGCGAGACTCCGGGGCGCAACGCGCTGTCAGGGTATGTGATGGAGGCGGTCACACACACCTGGGACCTGTGGGAGGCCCTCGGCCGACCGATCGAACTGGATCCGGATGTGGCCGAGTTCGCGCTCGCCGTCGCCCGGGTCGTCCTGCCGGAGCCGGAGCGCGGCGACGACGTCCCCTTCGGCTCGGCCCGTCCGGCTCCCGAGGGGGGCGACGCCTACGAACGACTGGCGGCCTGGCTCGGCCGTGGGCCGGTGGCGGTCGGCTGACCGCGCGACCAGGTTGCGGCACGTTCCGGACCGCACCCCCACCGGGGCGCGGTCCGACGCGCGGGCGGGCTCAGGCCAGCCTGACCCGAGCCAGCTGACGGGACTGTGCGACCAGGCGGTCCTGGCTGTCCCAGACCTCGGCGTCCTCCTCCACGAAGCCGCCGGCGAGGTTGCGTGTGGTGATCGAGACCCGGAGCGGGCCCGGCGCCGGACGGCAGCGCACATGCACGGTCAGCTCGACGGTGGGCACCCAGCCGGAGATGCCCATCTCGAAGGCGGTGGGCGGCAGTGCGTCCACGGCGAGGAGCAGCGACAGCGGGTCCGCGTCGCGGCCGTCGGCGAGCCCGAACCACGCGCGCATCTCGCCCTTCCCGCTGGGCGCGCCCAGGGCCCAGCCCAGGGTGGCCGGGTCCAGCTTGAGCATCAGCCGCTCGGTGATCGCCGAGCTGCCGGAGACGGGCGCCGGACCGTCCCCGGAGCCGAAGCACTGGTCGATGGGCGGGAAGGCGGGTGGCTGCGCGCTCGTGCGCACGTCGTCGGGCAGGGAGTCCAGGTCGCCGTACGAGGCGAGGACACGGATGCGTTCGACCTCGCGGCCCTCGTCGTCGTACTGGAAGAGGGACGCCTGGCCGGTGGAGAGGGTGCGGCCGGTGCGCACGACGTCCGTGCGGATCACCGCGGGTCCCGGCTGGGAGGCGGTGAGGTAGTGGGCGGAGATGGTGAACGGGTCCGGATGCGGCAGGGCGTCCGCGAGGGCGCGGCCGAGGACGGCCAGCAGATAGCCGCCGTTGACGGCGCTGATGATCGTCCAGCCGGCGGAGAGGTCGATGTCGTAGACGCCGGGTTCCCGGAGGGTGACCGCGGTGTCGCGGTCGAACTCGCTGTCACCGATCGCGGCCGTCACGGCCTGTGCGGTTGCTGCTTCTGGCATGCCTGAACCGTACAATGAGAAATTACTAAGCGGTAGCTTTGTTGTGTTCCAAATCCGTGACACCCCGAGGAACACCCATACGGATCCAGCCATTCCTAGGTGAGGTTTTGGCAATTTCTCGGTAAGTGTCCGCACTCGTCCGTGACCGAGTGGCCCTCGTTTCCCTCTCAGAAGACGTACAGCCAGACCATCCCGTTCACAGGAAGAGCCGCCACGCCGATGAGCCTGACCGGGACGCCGTTCCTCTTCACGTCGATCGTCCTAGTGGCGATCGCCCTCATCCTGCCTCTGTTCCTGTGGTCCCGGATCCGCGGGCCCGTACTGCTGCGCCACGCCGCCCGGGTGGCGATGCTGCTGTTCGCCCAGGTCACCGCGGTCACCCTGGTGTTCGTCCTGGTGAACAACGCGAACAGCCTCTACGACAACTGGTCCGACCTGCTCGGCACCGGCAACCATGTGAGCCAGGCCGCCGACCTCGGCAAGGACGGCACCGGCGGGATCCAGATCAAGGCCCTGCCCAAGATCCACCAGGCGTTCACCCCCGCCGACGGGCCGGGCATGCGCTCGGCCGGCGGTGTCAGCGTCACCCAGCTCAAGGGCCAGGTGTCGGGCGTCGACGCCGAGGTCTACGTCTGGCTGCCGCCGCAGTACAACGACCCCGCGTACAAGAACAAGAAGTTCCCCGTCGTGGAGCTGCTCTCCGGCTACCCCGGCTCGGCGAAGGCCTGGTTCGGCTCCCTCCAGGTGCATGAGCAGCTGCTGCCGCTGATGCGCACCGGGCAGGTGGCGCCCTTCATCCTGGTGGCGCCGCGCACCAACCTCATCGCCAAGGTCGACACGGGCTGCGCGAACATCCCCGGCGTCGTGAACGCCGACACCTGGCTCAGCATCGACGTGCCGAAGATGGTGACGGACAACTTCCGCGCCCAGTCCGCGCCGAACGGTTGGGCGGCGGCCGGCTACTCGGCGGGCGCACACTGCGCCGCGAAGCTAGCGACCGCGCACCCCGACCGCTACCGGGCCGCGATCAGCCTGTCCGGCTACAACGACCCGATCGGCGAGCGCAAGTCCCTGGCCGCGCGCACCATCGCGCTGCGCCACGCGAACAACCCCTACTTCCTGCTGAAGGGCCAGCACACCCCGCCGCACATCTCCCTCTACCTGTCCGGCCAGCTCGGTGACGGCTACCAGGCGGCCGCGGCGCTGGAGCAGATCGCCAAGCCCCCGACCGTGGTGCGCGCGGTGCTGATCCCGCGCAGCGCCGGCGGGCACAGCATGGCCCTGTGGCGGCCGCAGATCCCGTACGTCTTCACCTGGCTCACCCAGCAGATGAGCGGGAAGGACACCGCGGGGACTACTCCTCAGCAACCGTTGACCGGCGGTTCCAAGCGCGCGGCGCTCGCCAGTGGAACCGCATCGCCAAAAGGCGTAGTACGAAAGCGGTGACGACCGCGAGCCCGGTCGTCAGCGGGGTCAGCGTGTCGTAGCGGATGCAGAGCACGACCATGGTGGAGCCGACGATCGCCGGGACCGCGTAGAGGTCGCGGTCCCAGCGCAGCAGTGAGGGCACCTCGTTGGCGAGAACGTCGCGCAGGACGCCGCCGCCCACCGCGGTGGCGAGGCCGAGGGCCGCGCTCGCGGTGAGGCCCAGCCCGTAGTCGTAGGCCTTGGTCGTGCCCGAGACGCAGAACAGGCCGAGGCCGGCCGCGTCGAAGACGTTGACGGCCGTCTGGATCCGCTCCACCTGCGGGTGGAGGAAGAAGACCAGGAGCGCGGCGAGCAGCGGGGTCAGGAAGTACCCCAGATCCGTGAACGCGGCCGGCGGTGTGGCACCGATGATCACATCGCGGAACAGCCCTCCGCCCAGCGCCGTGACCTCGGCGAGCACGGCGATGCCGAACACGTCGAAGTTCTTGCGGACGGCCAGGAGCGCACCGGAGATCGCGAAGACGAAGATGCCGACGAGATCCAGGGTGTGCTGGACGGAGGGGCTGAACAATTGCTGGAGCACCTTTACATTCTCACCCACTCGGGTGAATGTACCTTGCAAAGCAAGGCAAGGGCTCCGGAACACCGAGGTTACAAGACCGGACGCTCGGTGCTGTAGATCCACTTCTGGAACAGGTCGTCCAGCTGCTGCCCGGAGACCTTCTCCGCGAGCCGGATGAAGTCGGCGGTGTTCGCGTTGCCGTAGCGGTGGAGCTTCGTCCAGGCGGGCAGGAGCCGGAAGAACGCGGTGTCCCCGATGCGCTCACGCAGGGCCTGGAGGGCCATCGCGCCGCGCTGGTAGACCGCGGAGGCGAACATCGTGTCGCGCTGGGGGTCGGCCACCTCGATCTTCCAGAACGGGTTGTCGGCCGGGCGGCTGTTGTACGCCGCGAGGAACTGGTCGTGTGCGGTGCCGGTGCCCTTGTGCTCCGCCCACAGCCACTGGGCGTAGGTCGCGAAGCCCTCGTTGAGCCAGATGTCCTTCCAGCGCTCGACGGAGACCGAGTCGCCGAACCACTGGTGGGCCAGCTCGTGCACGATCGTCGACTCGGAGCGCACGGCCGAGTACGCGGGCTTGGACTGGACCTCCAGCGAGAAGCCGGCCTCGGGCATGTCGTCGACGATGGCGCCGGTCTCCTCGAAGGGGTACGGGCCGAAGATCTTGGACCAGTAGTCGGTCGCCGCGGCGGTGACCGCGTAGACGTCGACCGTGTTGCTGTTCGCGAGCGCGGGGTCGATGGCGACGTAGATCGGGATGCCCGACGGCGTCCTCCCGGTGCGCACATCGAACTTGCCGATGGTCGCCGTGGCCAGGTATGTGGCCATCGGCCGCGACTCCCGCCAGTGGGTGATCGTCTTGTCGCCCTTGTCGTACGTCGACACCAGCCGCCCGTTGGACACGGCGGTCAGGCCCTTGGGCGCCTTGATGCGGATGTCGTAAGTGGCCTTGTCGGAGGGGTGGTCACTGGAGGGGAACCAGGTGGAGGCGGCGTTGGGCTCGCACGCGACGAAGACGCCGTCGGCCGTCTTCATCCAGCCGTACTGGGAGCCGAAGACGATGGGGCCGCTGAGCGGCTCGGGGACCCCGCCGTAGGTGACGGTGACCGTGAAGTTCCCGCCCCGGGGAAGGACGCCGCGCGGGGTGATCCGGATCTCGTCGCCGTCGCGCGTGAACGCGGTCCGTCTGCCGTTCACCTCGATCCGCGTGACCTGGAGCTTCTGGAGGTCCAGATCGAAGGACGTGAGGCTCTGGGTGGCCCGGGCCGTGATCGTCGTACGACCGTCGAGTCGGCCGCGGGCCGGGTCGTACGCCACGTCGAGGGCGTAGTGGCGGACGTCGAAACCGCCGTTGCCCAGCTGCGGGAAGTAGGAGTCGCCGATGCCGGGGGCCCCGGCCGAGGGCGCCGGGGAGGCCGCGATGACGAGGAAGGAGGCCGCCGAGACGGCGAGGGCTCCCAAGCGTGCCGAACGGGAGAGCGCCATGAGTCATCCCTTCGAGCGTGCTGTCGATCAGACGGACACGCCAGACTCTGCACTCTCCCTTCCAGGCATGTACATGACTTTACCAATCCGTCATGTGCCATACCTCGCGTTGCTCCTGACGAAACGGGTATGCCCCGGTGACCGTTCTCCGGTCACCGGGGCATACCCGTGCGTGAGTTACTTCCCGCCGTCGGTCTTCGACTGCTTCGCCGCCTCCGACGACCCCGGGGTCTCGTCGGAGGCGGCCTCCGCGGGCTCCTCGGAGGCGGTCTCGGCCGACTCCTCGGTGTCCGTGGCCTCGGCCTCCGGCGTTTCCTCGGCCTCGGCGGCCTCGGCGGTCTCCGGGGTCTCCTCGGAAGCAGGCTCCGCGGCCTCCGCGGGCTCCTCCGTGGCAGCCTCGGCCGGCTCCTCGGCAGCGGTCTCCGCGGCCTCGGCGGCCTCGGCCTCCGCCGGCTCCTCGGCGGCGGCCTCGGTGGTCTCCGCGGTCTCCGGGGTCTCCTCGGAAGCAGGCTCCGCGGCCTCCGTCGACGCCTCGGCAGCAGCCTCCGCCTGAACCTCCGCGGCCACCGCCGCCGACGTCTCCGCCGACTCCTCCAGCACCGCGTCCGGGACCAGCTCCGCCGCCTCCTTGGCGTCGGACAGCAGCACGGTGTCCTGCGGGGCCTGGTCCTCGAAGTTCTCCGGGTGGTGGCAGGCCACGCGCTGGCCGGGCTTCAGCTCCAGGAGCTGCGGCTCGGTGGTGCGGCAGATCTCCGTCGCCTTCCAGCACCGCGTGTGGAAGCGGCAACCGCTCGGCGGGGAGATCGGCGAGGGCACGTCACCCTTGAGCAGGATGCGCTCGCTCTTGACGTTCCGTCGCTTCGGGTCCGGGATCGGCACCGCCGACATCAGCGCCTTGGTGTACGGGTGCATCGGCGCCTTGTACAGCGAGTCGCGGTCGGCCAGCTCGACGATCTTGCCGAGGTACATCACCGCGATCCGGTCCGAGACGTGCCGGACGACCGAGAGGTCGTGCGCGATGATCACGTACGTCAGGCCCAGCTCCTGCTGGAGGTCGTCCATGAGGTTCACGACCTGAGCCTGGACGGACACGTCCAGCGCGGAGACCGGCTCGTCGGCGACGACCAGCTTCGGCTTCAGGGCCAGCGCCCGGGCGATGCCGATGCGCTGGCGCTGACCGCCGGAGAACTCGTGCGGGTAGCGGTTGTAGTGCTCGGGGTTGAGCCCAACCACCGACAGCAGCCGCTGCACCTCCTTCTTGATGCCGCCCTCGGGCTCGACGCCCTGCAGCCGGAAGGGAGCGCCGACGATCGTGCCGATGGTGTGACGCGGGTTCAGCGACGAGTACGGGTCCTGGAAGATCATCTGCACATCGCGGCGCAGCGGACGCATGCCGCTCACCCCGAGGTGCGTGATGTCCTTGCCCTCGAACTCCACCTTGCCGGCGGTCGGTTCGAGCAGTCGGGTGATCAGCCGGCCCATCGTCGACTTGCCGCAGCCCGACTCGCCCACGACACCGAGGGTCTCACCGGCCCGCACCTCGAAGTCGAGGCCGTCGACCGCGCGCACCGCCCCGACCTGCCGCTGGAGCAGGCCCTTCCTGATGGGGAAGTGCTTCTGCAGCCCGGTGACCTTCAGCAGGACCTCGCCGGGAGCGGCGTCCTGGTTGAGAGTGGCCGTGCCGGAGGCCTTGTCCTCGGCGCCGTCGCTCTGGGCAGGGATGCTCACTGCCTTGTCCTCTGTGTTCTCGCTCACAGCTTCGGCGCAATCTCTTCGATCCAGATCCGCTCCCGCTGCTCCTGCGACATGTGGCAGGCGGCCCAGTGCTTGCCGCCGACCTCGGTCAGCTCGGGGCGGACCGTGCGGGTGACGTTGTCCTTCGGGATGTCCGCGTACGGGCAACGCGGGTTGAAGGCGCAGCCGGACGGGATGTTGATCAGCGAGGGCGGGGAGCCCTTGACCGGGGTCAGGCGCTCCTGCTGCTCGCGGTCCAGGCGCGGCATCGAGCCGAGCAGGCCCCAGGTGTAGGGGTGACGGGGCTCGTAGAACACCTTCTCGGCCGGACCGCGCTCGACGCAGCGGCCGCCGTACATCACCAGGATGTCGTCGGCCAGTTCGGCGACGACGCCCAGGTCGTGGGTGATGATGATGACCGCGGAGCCGAACTCCTTCTGCAGATCCCGGATGAGGTCGAGGATCTGCGCCTGGACGGTCACGTCCAGGGCGGTCGTCGGCTCGTCCGCGATGAGCAGTTCGGGGTTGTTGACCAGCGACATCGCGATCATCGCGCGCTGGCGCATACCGCCGGAGAACTCGTGCGGGTAGTTGTCCACCCGCTTGTCCGGCTGGGGGATCCCCACGCGGTCGAGCATCTCGATCGCCCGCTTACGGGCGGTCTTCTTGTCGACGTCGTGGTGGATGCGGTACGCCTCCACGATCTGCTGGCCGATCGTGTAGTACGGGTGCAGCGCGGACAGCGGGTCCTGGAAGATCATCGACATCTGACGGCCGCGCAGCTTGCGCACGTGGTCCGGGTCGGCGGACAGCAGCTCGGTGCCGTCCAGCCAGATCTCGCCCGAGATCCGCGCCTTGCGCTTGCCGTACTGGCCGGCGGTGTGCAGGCCCATGATGCCGAGCGAGGTCACCGACTTGCCCGAGCCCGACTCGCCCACGATGCCGAGGGTCTTGCCCTTCTCCAGCTGGAAGCTGAGGCCGTCGACGGACTTGACCAGGCCGTCGTCGGTCGGGAAGTGCACCTTCAGATCGCGCACTTCCAGGAAGGCTGTCGACGCGGGCGAGGAGCCGGTGGGCTCGCCCACGGCCGCTCCGGTCTTGCTGAGTTCGGTCATGACAGCCTCACTCGGGGGTCGATCACGGCGTACAGGACGTCCACCACGAGGTTGGCGACGAGCACCGCGAGGGAGGTGATCAGAGTGACGCCCAGAATGATGGGCAGGTCCTGGTTCTTGATGGCGGTCAGCACGGCCTGGCCGAGGCCGGGGATGCTGAACGTCGTCTCGGTGAGGATCGCACCGCCGATGAGGGCGCCGAGGTCCATGCCGAGCATGGTGAGGATGGGAGTCATGGTGGAACGCATGGCGTGCTTGCCGATGACGACCTGCTCCTTGAGGCCCTTGGCGCGAGCCGTGCGGATGTAGTCCTCGCCCAGGATCTCCAGCATGGTGGCGCGGGTGATCCGGGCGTACATCGCCGCGTAGAGGAACGCCAGGGTGATCCACGGCAGGATCATGCCGCCGAGCCACCCGGTGAAGCTGTCACTGATGGAGACGTACTTGCCGTCGATCCAGTTCAGTCCATAACTGAAGATCGCCAGCGAGAGCAGACCGGTGAAGTAGATCGGCAGGGAGACACCGCTGAGGGCGACGACCATCGCGCCGCGGTCCCACAGGCTGCCCCGCTTGAGCGCGGAGAGCACACCCGCCGCGACACCGAAGACCAGCCACAGCACGGCGGCGCCGAGCGCGAGACCCAGGGTCACCGGGAAGCGGTCGGTCAGCACCGGCCACACGGCCTGCTCGCTGCGGAAGGAGTAGCCGAAGCACGGCGCGGCGCAGTGGGTGACGTCGCCGCCGGCCGAGTAAGTGCGGCCGACGAAGATGCCCTTGAAGAACTCCCAGACCTGGACATAGATCGGGTGGCTCAGGCCCAGCTTCTCCCGTACCGCCTCGACGGCGTGGGGGTCTGCCTGCTTGCCCACGAAGCTCGTGGCGATGTCCACGCCCGCCCACTTGGGGACGAGGAAGAAGATGCTGAAGACCACCAGGATGATGACCACCAGCATCACTGCGGCGGCGAACAGCCGCCTGATGAGGTAAGCGAGCACAGCTTACGGCCCGCCGCGGACCGCGGGCCACCGGAGGTCGTCCGATGGCCCGCGGTCTCGCCGCGCCGGCCTTCACCTGCCTTTCGTGCCGTACGGCGGGTGTGCCGGGTTTACTTCGTGGACTTCAGGCCGAGGTTGACGAAGTCGTAGTAACCGCTGTACGCGTTCGTCGTGTACACGTTGGCCAGACGCGAGGAGCGGATGTTCAGCAGCCGCTCGAAGGTGAAGGGCAGGTAGTACGCGCCCTCCATGACCTTGTGGTCGATCTCGGTGGCGAGCTGGGTCTTCTTCGACTCGTCGAGCGTGCTCGTGTACTGGTTGAACAGGCCGTCGATCGTCTTGTCCTTGATCAGAGCGTAGTTGTTGTTACCGCTCTGCAGGATGTACGAGCTGTCCCACAGCGGAATGCCGTAGCCCTGGACTGTCGGGAAGTCCGGACCCCAGCCCATGATGATGATGCCGAGGTTCTTCTTCGCGACGTTCGCGGGGGCGCCGATGATGCCCGGGGTCTGCGAGCCGTCGTACTGGTAGATGTCGGCGGTGATGCCGACCTTCTTCAGCGCGGCCTGGAGGGACTCGGCGGTGGCGACTTCCTGCTGCTTGTTGTTGCGGACCGCGATCGTGGTCTTGAAGCCGTTCGGCTGACCGCAGGCCTTCAGCTCCTGCTTGGCCAGGTCGACGTTGCCGTTCTTGTTGGCCCCGGAGATCTGGTACGGGTCGTACTTCTGGCCCTCGCCACCGGCCACCGACGGCGGGAGCATGTTGGTGCCGATGTCACCACCGGCGATGGGGCCACCGCGAGCGGTCTGCAGCGACACGTGGTCGGCCGCGTAGATGACGGCCTTGCGGCAGTGCAGGTTGTCGAACGGCTTGACGCTCTGCGGGAAGACCGCGTAGCGGATGAAGCCGGAGACCGGGTTGTCCAGGTTGCCCTTGTGCTGCTTCAGGGCGATCTGGCGGCCCTGCGGGCCGAGACCCGTCTGGCCGGCGTCGAGGTCGTAGTCGCCCTTGATCAGACGCTGGTCCATGTCGGCCTGGTTGGTCGAGATGTCGAGCGTGATCTTGTCCGGGTACGCCTTGCGGACCGGGTCCGAGGACGCGTTCCACTTGTCGTTGCGGACCAGCACCAGGTTCTTGCCCGGGCTGTAGGACTGGAACTTGTACGGGCCGGAGGAGAACGGGTGCAGGCCGTACTTGGACTTGGTGTCCTGGTCCTGGCGGACCGGGGAGGCCGTGACCATCGCGAGCACCTGCAGGAAGTCCGAGTTGGCCTGCGGCAGGTGGAAGACGATCGTCTTCGCGTCGGGCGTGTCGATCGCCTTCAGGCCCAGGTGGTCCTTGGAGGTGTCCTTGTAGGGGCCCTTGTAGGCGTTCTTCGGGTCCAGCATCTGCTGGAGGTAGATCGGACCGCCGGACAGGACGTCCTGCGCCCAGACGCGCTCGATGCCGTACTTGATGTCCTGGGAGGTGATCGGCTTGCCGTCCTCCCAGGTGATGCCGTCACGCAGCTTGAACGTGTACGTCTTGCCGCCGTCCGCGACCTGGCCCATGTCGGTGGCGAGGTCCGGCTGCAGCTGCGCGCCCTCGGCACCCGGCGCGGTCTTGTAGGTGAGCAGCTGACGGCTGTAGTACCGCGAGAAGTCCCACATGAAGCCGTAGTAGCCGCGCGTGGTGTCCCACGAGTCGGCGTCCTGGGCGCTCACGAACTTCAGCGTGCCGCCCTTCTTGACCTGGTCGGCCTGGGCGACCTTGTTGTTCGCCGCGTCGAAGCCGGCCGCGCCGTCCTTGCTGCCGCCGTCGCCGTTGCCTCCGCCGCACGCCGCCGTGGTCAGCAGCCCGGCGACCACTGCGGCAGCGGCAAGGGCCCGCTTGCGCCGCCCTGAGGTGCGTTGGGTAGTCACGATCTCGGATCCTCCGGATTTGATGAGAGACCCCGTGGATGAGCTCACGGGACGCTTGGGGTATGGCACTTCAGCGCGAACCCTTCGGGTCGAGCGCGTCACGCACGCCGTCGCCGAACAGGTTGAAGGCCAGAACCGTGATGAAGATCGCCACGCCCGGGACCACCATGTACATGGGGTCCGAGTCGTAGTAGTCGATCGCGCTCGAGAGCATCTGCCCCCAGGAGGCGGTGGGCGGCTTGACGCCCACGCCCAGGAAGCTGAGGGCAGCCTCGGTGAGGATGTTCGTCGGGATCATCATCGTCGTGTACACGATGATCGGGGCGACGAGGTTCGGCAGCAGTTCCTTGAACAGGATGTAGAGCCGGCCGGCGCCGAGCGAACGGGCCGCCTCGACGTACTCGCGCTCACGCATCGAGAGCGTCTGGCCGCGCACCACGCGGCCCACGTAGGGCCAGCCGAAGAAGCCGATGACCAGGATCATCACGAACACACGGACACCGGTGCCGGAGAGCCCCAGCATCTCGTTGGGCATCACGGAGACCAGCGCGATGATGAACAGCAGCTGCGGGAAGGCGAGCAGACCGTCCATGACCCGGCTGATGACCGAGTCGACCCAGCCGCCGAAGAAGCCCGCCAGGATGCCGAGAACGGTGCCCAGGACGACGGCGACCACGGCGGACAGGAAGCCGACGAGCAGCGAGATCTGGGCGCCGTACAGGATGCGGGCGAAGACGTCGCGGCCGTTGACCGGCTCGACACCGAGCAGATGGTCGCCGCTGATGCCGCCCAGCGATCCCGTGGGCGTGCTGAACAACGGGTCCACCAGGTTCTCGTGGTAGACGTCCGGGTCCTGTCCGACCAGGTTCGTGATCACCGGCGCGAGCACCGCGATCACGATGAGGATGAGCACCACGACGCCGCCCGCAAGGGCGAGCTTGTCCCGCTTGAGGCGCTCCCAGGCGATGCGGCCCAGGGAACGTCCCTGTACAGCCTTCGCGTCAGCACTGGCTACGGCCGCTTCCTCGGCAGCACTCGGTGCCGCTTCCGCGGTCGGCTCGTGCAATGGTGCCGTCATCTGGCAGGGACCCCTCTCAACCGGCGGTGACCGGCCCGCACTTGCCGCTGTGGCGGCATGATCAGTCCGTCGTACACAGGGGCGGAACCCCTTGAAGCGGGAGTCTTCAACGCTTTGGCGATCAGTTGCCAGACTTGGCGATGAAAGGATGCGCAAACGTGACACGCACAAGGGGATTCCGTTATCCGGACGATGGGTAACGGGGTGCGGACACCCACCAAGTGGGGCAGACCGCACAAGATTTGGATCTATCTCCCGCATCTACGCGCGAAGAGGGGCTCCTGCCACGGTAGCTGACCGGCATCCGAGACGGTCCGGGGGCCCACCCGAATCACTCCGGACTCAGTACGCCCCACGCACCGGCGGATACCCGTATCCCCCGGCCGCCGGAGCCTGGGCGGGGGCGGCGTGGGCCTCCCGGTCATAGAACGGACGGGCACGGGCGCGGAGCCACATCGCGACCGGGTCGTACTCGTCGGACATCGCGACGGTCGACACGGACAGTCCCTCCGGGACCGCCACGACGGACTGCTGCATCATCGCGCGCACCGAGTCGACGGCGGGCGGCGAGGTGTCGTAGACGTCCAGGCCGATGGCCAGGTAGGGGGCGCCGACGGCGGGCTGCACCCAGGCGCGGCGCAGCGAGCGCACCGCGGACGTGCGGTGCGCGTTCTGGGTGAGGACGGCGTAGAACTGCGGGATCTCGATGACCGGTTCGGTGAGCCGGAGCGGACCCGCGGGCTGGCGCTCCAGACCGGTCGCGATACGGCGCAGATCCAGCCAGGGGATGCCGACGCCGCCGCCCGGCGCATGCGGGTTCAGCCACAGGCCGTAGTGGTCGGGGTAGAGGGTGCGGGCCGCGTCGAGGGCGTCGACCACCTCGTACGAGCGGTTCCAGCCGCTGGCCGAGAGTTCCTGGGCGGAGGTGACGCAGGGCGCGTAGCCGTAGCCGTTCACGTCCATGTTTCCGTACTGGGCGTCCGGCGAGCCGGCCTGGCCGTGCCAGAGCAGCATCCAGACCTGACCGGAGGAAGGGGTCGCGAGCAGGCGCAGCAGCGCCTCGTAGGCGTCGTAACGCCCGGGCGTCACCTGGCGCAGCATCTGCTCGACCTGTCCGGCCGCGGCCGTGCCCGACGCGCTCACCCTCTACCGCCCCTTCACGACAAACCTGACAACCCCGACGGAGGTCTTCGGTGCGTGGTGCACGGATTTCAGCCGCGTCACCCCGACCGAGCCATTCTCCCCTGTCCGCGGGACACTGCACTCCCCCGCGGCCGTGCCGGGGGCCGGACCCCCGCCCCGAGCCGGAAACCGCGTGTTCCGTCCCGGCCATGAAACCAGGTTAGGGCGCCATACTGACAGCACCCCGACGCGCGCCACCCCACATCGTGACGGCAGCGCGCGCCGCGTTTCCGGGCAGTTCAGTAACCGTGCTGGTAGAAGGGCCGCACCTGCTCCCGCAGCCACTCCCCGACCGGGTCCTGCGCCACATCCAGAAACACCATGTTCACGGGCATTCCCACCGGGACCCGGCCGAGCGCCCGGCCGAGCGCGTCCAGCGGAAGCGTCCGTATGTCGGCCTCCGCGGCGGCGAGTTCGACGCCGATGAACATCACCGGGTCGGCGGTCTCGATCACCGCCAGGCAGCGGCGGGCGGTGAGCACGACCCCCGTCGCGGCGAACTCGGCCGACGCGGCGGCGAGGAAGTCCACCGGGTCGTCCTGCCAGTCGGGCTCGAAGAGCCGGACCCGTCCGCCGCTCACCGGGCCGTCCAGTTCGGTGCGCCCGCCGCGGCACAGCTCGGCCACCGCGGCCGGCGGCAGCGGCACGCCCACCAGCCCGCCCGGGTTGACGGCGATGCCGACCTGCGGGGGCAGCCCGCGGGCGAACTCGACGGCGGGCGCGATCGTGTACGACATGTGGTTGCCGACGACCTGGCGGAACTGCTCCTCCGAACTGAACACCGGTACATACGCCTGCCCCTCGATCTCCAGCGTGGGCAGATCGAGCGGGCCGCTCTGCGGGCCCCCGCCGCTCGGCAGCGGCACCCACAGGAAGCTGCGGCCGAGGACCTCCACGATCCGGCCGCCGGCCGACGGGACGCCGAGCGAGGCGGAGAGCACCTCTTCCAGTTCGTTGCCCGGCCATCCGCCGTGCGGATGGGGGTGTGTCTGTGCGGGGAAGTCCGCGGGAAGATCCGCCGGGAAGTCCATCTGCTACCGCCTGCGAAAGAGCTGAGAAACCACTGCTGAGGACCGAAAGGCTAACGGGTGCGGGGGGTGTGTTCGCGGGGTCGGTCCGACGTCCGCCTCCGCCCCGGCGCCCGCCTCAGTCCGCGAAGTCGATCCGGTGCAGGACGTCCGCCGCCTCCCGGTCCAGGAGGACCACCGAGCCGCAGCCGTCCGGGACGGTTCCCCTCGCGACGGAGCCCAGCAGGCGCCGGGTGGCCCGGCGGTGCCTGAGGAACGCGTACCGCGAGACGCCACGGCCGCGCTCGCGCTGACCGTCCAGGGCCGTGTCCGCGGTGACGTCGAGCACGAGCAGATGGAGGGCGCCGCCGCGGCGGCGGGCCGCGCGGGCCAGCCAGGCGCGCACCCAGGTCTGCGTACCGCAGTCGTGGACGACGACTCCGGTGCGGGCGCGCAGGGCGCGGCGCAGGCCGGCGTAGTGGGCGAGGCGGACGAGGGGGCGATAGACCGCGTACGGCAGAAAGCGGGACAGCCGCTCGTCCCAGCGGTCCCGGACGTCCTGGGAGTCGATCCGCGCGCCCCGCACCGCCCGGCGCATGAGGGTGGACTTGCCGCTGCCGGGCAGCCCGGTGATCACGACGATGTCGCCCGCCCGGAAGGTGAGCCCCCGGGGGCCCCGGCCCGCCCGGCCCCGCAGATCGCGGACCCGGGCGCCCGCCACCGCCCGCGGCTCGCTGCGGGCCCGACGGGCCGGGGAGCCCGGCTGGGCGGGCACCGCGATGCCCGAGATCGTCGCGTACGCCGTCGTCCTGTCCACCGTGATCGTCCTCCCCTGGGGGTCAGGAAGTCCCGTCCCCGTCGAGCGTAAAGAGAAGGTAATGGGCGGTGTCTCGTGATGGTGTCGCCGTAGCGCCACAAGCCGGTCACGGATACGGCCCTGCCATGATCGGACAAGGCGTGCAATGATGTGCCCGCCAACTGCATACCGGCCGCTTGAATCCGCGCGGGAGAGTCCCGGGTCCGTACGTCGCCGTACGTCCGCCCGGGCGCCGAAGGAGCAAGTCCCTCCCTTGAATCTCTCAGGCCCCGATACCGCGCGGGCGAGGCACATCTGGAAAGCGGGCCGCTTCAGGTGGCTCCACCCAAGGTGCAAGCCGTGACGACCCGCCCCGCGGGGTCATGGCGAACCTCTCAGGTTCCGATGACAGATGGGGAGGAAACCACCTCGCCCTCCCCCTGCGCCCGGCTTCGTTCGCGCGCCGGGACCCCATCGCCCTGGGAGCACAACCGATGAGCAGTAGCAGCCCCCTGCGCCGTACCGCGCTCGATGCCCTGCATCGTTCGCTGGGCGCGACGATGACCGACTTCGCCGGCTGGGACATGCCCCTGCGATACGGCTCCGAGCGCGACGAGCACCTCGCGGTCCGGACGAAGGCGGGCCTCTTCGACCTCTCGCACATGGGCGAGATCACGGTGACCGGCCCGGACGCGGCCCGGCTGCTCGACCACGCGCTGGTCGGCAACATCGGCTCGGTCGGCGTCGGCCGCGCCCGCTACACCATGATCTGCCAGGCGGACGGCGGCATCCTCGACGACCTGATCGTGTACCGGCTCGGCGAGCGGGAGTACATGGTCGTCGCCAACGCCTCCAACGCCCAGGTGGTGCTGGACGCGCTGGTGGAACGGTCCGCCGGCTTCGACGCCGAGGTGCGCGACGACCGCGACGCCTACGCGCTGATCGCCGTCCAGGGCCCGGAGTCGCCCGGCATCCTGAAGTCCCTCACCGACGCCGACCTCGACGGCCTCAAGTACTACGCGGGCCTGCCCGGCACGGTCGCCGGCGTCCCGGCGCTGATCGCCCGGACCGGCTACACCGGCGAGGACGGCTTCGAGCTGTTCGTCGCCCCCGAGCACGCCGAGAAGCTGTGGCAGGCGCTGACCGGGGCGGGTGCGCCGGTCGGCCTGATCCCCTGCGGTCTGTCCTGCCGGGACACGCTGCGCCTGGAGGCGGGCATGCCGCTGTACGGGCACGAGCTGACCACCTCCCTGACCCCCTTCGACGCCGGTCTCGGCCGGGTCGTGAAGTTCGAGAAGGAGGGCGACTTCGTGGGGCGCGCGGCGCTCCACGAGGCCGCCCAGCGCGCCGCGCAGAACCCGCCGCGCGTCCTGGTCGGCCTGGTCGCCGAGGGCCGGCGGGTGCCGCGGGCCGGGTACGCAGTCGTCTCCGGCGGCGAGGTGATCGGCGAGGTCACCTCCGGCGCGCCCTCCCCCACGCTGGGCCGGCCGATCGCGATGGCGTACGTCGACGCCGCGCACTCCGCGCCCGGCACGGCCGGGGTCGCGGTGGACATCCGGGGCAGCCACGAGCCGTACGAGGTCGTGGCGCTGCCGTTCTACAAGCGCCAGAAGTAGACACTGGGCCCGGGCCGGACGTCGCACCGTCCCGTCCGGCCTGCTCACGAACGCCTTCAGCAGTCCCCCTTCACCACCACTCCCGCGCGTACAGGAGAATTCAGGCCATGAACAACCCCCAGCAGCTGCGTTACAGCAAGGAGCACGAGTGGCTGTCGGGCGCCGAGGACGGCGTCTCGACGGTCGGCATCACGGAGCACGCGGCCAACGCGCTCGGCGATGTCGTGTTCGTTCAGCTCCCGGAGGTCGGTGACACGGTGAGCGCGGGCGAGACCTGCGGCGAGCTGGAGTCGACCAAGTCGGTCAGCGACCTCTACTCCCCGGTCTCCGGCGAGGTCACCGAGGTCAACGAGGACGTGGTGAACGACCCGTCGCTGGTGAACTCCGCCCCCTTCGAGGGCGGCTGGCTGTTCCGCGTACGCGTGTCGGAGGAGCCCTCCGACCTGCTCACCGCGGACGAGTACACCGAGTTCTCCGGCAGCTGAGGAACCACATCCATGTCGCTTCTGAACACCCCCCTGCACGAACTCGACCCGGATGTCGCCGCGGCCGTCGACGCCGAGCTGCACCGCCAGCAGTCCACCCTCGAGATGATCGCCTCGGAGAACTTCGCCCCGGTCGCGGTCATGGAGGCCCAGGGCTCGGTCCTCACCAACAAGTACGCCGAGGGCTACCCGGGACGCCGCTACTACGGCGGCTGTGAGCACGTCGACGTGGTCGAGCAGATCGCCATCGACCGCGTCAAGGCGCTCTTCGGCGCCGAGCACGCCAATGTGCAGCCGCACTCGGGTGCGCAGGCCAACGCGGCCGCGATGTTCGCGCTGCTCCAGCCCGGTGACACGATCATGGGTCTGAACCTGGCACACGGCGGCCATCTGACCCACGGCATGAAGATCAACTTCTCCGGCAAGCTCTACAACGTGGTCGCGTACCACGTGGGCGACGACGGCACCGTGGACATGGGCGAGGTCGAGCGCCTCGCCAAGGAGAACCGCCCGAAGCTGATCGTCGCGGGCTGGTCGGCGTACCCGCGCCAGCTGGACTTCGCCGCCTTCCGCCGGATCGCGGACGAGGTCGGCGCGTACCTCATGGTCGACATGGCGCACTTCGCCGGTCTGGTCGCGGCAGGTCTGCACCCGAACCCGGTCCCGCACGCCCACGTGGTCACCACCACCACCCACAAGACGCTGGGCGGCCCCCGCGGTGGCGTGATCCTCTCGACGGCCGAGCTGGCCAAGAAGATCAACTCCGCGGTCTTCCCCGGTCAGCAGGGCGGTCCCCTGGAGCATGTGGTCGCCGCCAAGGCGGTCGCCTTCAAGGTCGCGGCGAGCGAGGACTTCAAGGAGCGGCAGCAGCGGACGCTGGAGGGCGCCCGCATCCTGGCCGAGCGCCTGGTCAAGGACGACGTCCGGGCCGTGGGCGTGGACGTGCTGTCCGGCGGCACCGACGTGCACCTGGTCCTGGTCGACCTGCGGAACTCCGAGCTGGACGGCCAGCAGGCCGAGGACCGTCTGCACGAGGTCGGCATCACGGTCAACCGCAACGCGATCCCGAACGACCCGCGCCCCCCGATGGTCACCTCGGGCCTTCGGATCGGCACGCCCGCCCTGGCGACCCGCGGCTTCACGGCCGAGGACTTCGCCGAGGTCGCGGACGTCATCGCCGAGGCGCTCAAGCCGTCCTACGACGCCGAGGCGCTCAAGGACCGGGTGAAGGCCCTGGCCGACAAGCACCCGCTGTACCCGGCTCTCGCCCGGTAAGTCACCCTTCGGCCGGCACCGCGCACACTGGAGAGAGGCGCGGTGCCCGGCCGGCCCCTGCACCACCCCCGTATTGAGGAGTACCCGTGGCCATCTCGGTCTTCGACCTGTTCTCGATCGGCATCGGCCCGTCCAGCTCCCACACGGTCGGCCCGATGCGCGCGGCGCGCCTGTTCGCCCTGCGTCTGCGCAACGAGGCCCTGCTGGAATCGGTCGTGTCCGTGCGCACCGAGCTGTACGGCTCCCTGGGCGCCACCGGCCACGGCCACGGCACACCCAAGGCCGTTCTGCTCGGCCTCGAGGGCGCCTCGCCGCGCACGGTGGACGTGGAGGGCGCCGACCAGCGGGTGGAGGACATCAAGGAGTCCGGCCGCCTCCGGCTGCTCGACGAGCACGAGATCGCGTTCTCCTTCGACGACGACCTGGTGCTGCACCGCCGCAAGGCGCTGCCCTACCACGCGAACGGCATGACCCTGTGGGCGTACGACGCCACGGGGGCCGAGCTGCTCACCAAGACCTACTACTCGGTCGGCGGCGGCTTCGTCGTCGACGAGGACGCGGTCGGCGCGGACCGCATCAAGCTCGACGACACGGTGCTGAAGTACCCCTTCCGCACCGGCGACGAGCTGCTGCGCCTGACCAAGGAGACGGGTCTGTCGATCTCCTCGCTGATGCTGGAGAACGAGCGGGCCTGGCGCACGGAGGAGGAGATCCGTGCGGGCCTGCTGGAGATATGGCAGGTTATGCAGGGCTGTGTGACCCGCGGCCTGTCCCGTGAGGGCATCCTGCCGGGCGGCCTGAAGGTTCGCCGCCGCGCGGCCGTCACCGCGCGCCAGCTCCGCGCCGAGGGCGACCCGCTGGCCCGCGCGATGGAGTGGATCACCCTCTACGCGATGGCCGTGAACGAGGAGAACGCCGCCGGCGGCCGGGTGGTCACGGCCCCGACGAACGGCGCCGCGGGCATCATCCCGGCGGTGCTGCACTACTACATCAACTTCGTGCCCGGCGCGGACGAGGACGGCGTGGTCCGCTTCCTGCTCGCCGCGGGCGCGATCGGCATGCTCTTCAAGGAGAACGCCTCCATCTCCGGCGCGGAGGTCGGCTGCCAGGGCGAGGTCGGCTCGGCCTGCTCGATGGCGGCGGGCGCGCTGGCGGAGGTCCTGGGCGGCACCCCCGAGCAGGTGGAGAACGCGGCCGAGATCGGCATGGAGCACAACCTCGGCCTGACCTGCGACCCGGTCGGCGGTCTGGTCCAGATCCCGTGCATCGAGCGCAACGGCATGGCGGCGGTCAAGGCGGTCACGGCGGCCCGCATGGCGATGCGCGGCGACGGCTCCCACAAGGTCTCCCTGGACAAGGTCATCAAGACGATGAAGGAGACCGGGGCGGACATGAGCGTCAAGTACAAGGAGACGGCGCGGGGCGGGCTCGCGGTCAACATCATCGAGTGCTGAGGCCGGTCGGAAAACCTGTGCAGCGTTGAAGAACCCCGGCGGGAAGGTGACCGCCGGGGTTCTCTGTCGACGTCCCACCCGTTGCGGCGTCACAAGGCATCGAGTGGCGTCACGCGACGCCGAGTGGCACCACGTGGTGCCATGTGGTGTCACGTGGTGCCATTTCGCGCCCGCATGGCTGCATGAGCACGCATGGCGCCACGATGACCCACGTCGACACCTTCACGTTTCCGCAGGTCAGGGCGACTTCCCTCAAGCCGACGCGTCGCGGCGCACCATTGAGGCTTGCATATGGCGCCATCGTGGTGCCACTATGACGTCATGGACCTCACCCCGTATGTCGACACCCTCCGCCGTGAACTCGCGGTGGCCGCCGAGGCAGGCGGGGAGGATGCTCGCGAGCTGGCCGAGCGGCTCACCGCTCCTCTGGAGTCGGCGACCCGTCTGACCATGCTCAATGTGCTCTCCGCCGCGATGGACGAGATCACCCGTGAGCTCGCCCCCGGCTCGGTCGACGTACGGCTGCGCGGTCTGGACCCCGACTTCGTGGTGACGCTGCCGCCCGTCGACAGCGGCCCGGCGGAGACGGCCGCCCCACCCGTCGAACCGCTCAAGGCACCGGTGCCCGCCGAGGTCGACGAGGGCGGCACCGCCCGCGTCAATCTGCGGCTGCCGGCCCACCTCAAGGTGCGCGCCGAGGAGGCCGCGAGCCGCGAGGGCCTGTCGGTCAACGCGTGGCTGGTGCGGGCCGTGTCGGCCGCGGTCGACGGCGGTGCGCAGCCACCACGTGCCACGCAGCGGACCAGCACCGTCGGGCAGAGCTTCACGGGCTGGGTGCGCTAGCCGCGCCCGCGCCCGCTTCAGCAGGGCACTTCACTCACACCACGTCCCACCTGCAGGGACACCCCAAGGACTCATGAGGACGGCACAGCCATGCCTACTTTCGACACTCCCGGACCGATTTCGGTCGCCGCCCACGTGGGCGCCGGTTCCATCCGCTTCACCACGAGCGACCGCCTCGACACCGTCGTGGAGGTGCAACCCGGCAGCCAGAAGCGGGGCAAGGACGTACGGGCCGCCGAACAGACCGAGGTCACGTACGCGAGCGGCGTCCTGACCGTGAGGACGAGGGAGCGCGCCTTCATCGGGCCCAGTGGCACCGTCGATGTGACCGTCGACCTGCCCGCCGGCTCGCGCGTCGACGTGAACGGCTCCTGGATCCAGGTGCTCGGCCAGGGCCGGCTCGGCGAGGTCCGGGTGAAGTCCTCGGTCGGTGACGTCCGCCTCGACGCGACCGGGCCGCTCAAGCTGACCGTCTCCCACGGCTCGATCACCGTCGACCGGGTCGAGGGCACGGCCGACATCACCACCAGTTCCGGCAGCCTGCGCGTCGGTACCGTCGACGGCCCCGCCGTCCTGAAGAACTCGCAGGGCACCACGGTCGTCGGCGCCGTGACCGGCGACCTGCGGGTGAGCGGCGCCCACGGCGACATCGACGTCACACGCGCCGAGAGCTCGGTCACCGCCACCACCGCCCACGGCACCCTGCGCGTCGCCGAAGTCGCCCGTGGCACCGTCCAGTTGGAGACCTCGTACGGCGCCATCGAGGTCGGCGTCCGCGAGGGCACCGCCGCCTGGCTCGACGTCAGCTCCGAGCGCGGGCAGGTGCGCAACGCGATCGCCGCCTCCGAGGCCCCGGACAAGACCGAGGACACCGTCGAGGTCCGCGCCAGGACCCGCTGGGGCAACATCGACGTACGCCGCGCCCGGCTCTGAGCACCGGCGCCGCCGACTCACCCACTCCCCAGTCGCTTTCGCCCACTCCCCAGTCGCTTCAGCCCTCGAACGGGAGGACTCCATGCCTTCTTCTGTCATGCCCACACCCAGTCAGGGGGTCGGTCCAATGCCGCCCGCCGCCGTCTCCACCATCGGTCTGCGCAAGGCGTACGGCGACAAGACCGTGCTCGACGGCATCGATCTGCGCATCCCGGCCGGGTCCGTGTTCGCGCTGCTCGGGCCCAACGGCGCGGGCAAGACCACCACCGTGCAGATCCTGTCCACGCTCATCGCCGCCGACGGCGGGCAGGCCCAGGTCGCGGGCCACGACGTCGCCACGTCGCCGGACGGGGTGCGCGCCGCGATCGGCGTCACCGGGCAGTTCTCCGCGCTCGACGACCTGCTCACCGCCGAGGAGAACCTGCTCCTCATGGCCGACCTGCTGCGGTTGGGCAAGCGTGAAGGCAGGGCCCGGACCAAGGAGTTGCTGGAGCGGTTCGGCATCGCGGACGTGGCGAAGAACCGGGCCGCGACCTTCTCCGGCGGTATGCGGCGCCGGCTCGACCTCGCCATGACGCTGGTCGGCGACCCTCAGGTGATCTTCCTGGACGAGCCGACGACCGGGCTCGATCCGCGCAGCCGCCGCACCATGTGGGACACGGTGCGCTCGCTGGTCGCGGGCGGCACCACCGTCTTCCTCACCACCCAGTACCTGGAGGAGGCCGACCAGCTGGCCGACCGGATCGCCGTGCTCGACGGCGGCCGGATCGTCGCCGAGGGCACCGCCGACGAGCTCAAGGCGCAGATCCCCGGCAGTCACGTACGGCTGCGGTTCACCGAGTCCGCCGAGTACGAGCGCGCGGCCGCCGCCTTCCCCGGCGCGGCTCGGGACGACGAGAACCTCGCGCTGCGGGTGGCGGGCGACGGCGGCCTCGACGCGCTGCGCGCGCTGCTCGACCGGCTCGACGCCGCCGGCATCCGGGCCGCCGGCTTCTCCGTGCACACCCCCGACCTCGACGACGTGTTCCTCGTCCTGACCGGCGAGAGCACCACCGCCTCCCCGCTCCACGTCAAGGAGACCCTGCGATGAGCACCCTCACCTACGCCGTGCACGACTCGACGACGATGCTGCGGCGCAACCTCAAGCACGCGATCCGCTATCCGTCCGTGGGGCTCGGCAGCGCCATGATGCCGATCCTTATGCTGCTGCTGTTCGTGTACGCCTTCGGTGACTCGATCGGCGCCGGCATGGGCGGCGGCCGGGACACGTACGTGAACTACCTCACCCCCGGCATCATCATCATGGGCGTGGCCGCCGGCTCGATGTCGACCTCGATCGCGGTCTGCTCCGACATGACCGAGGGCATCATCAACCGCTTCCGCACCATGAACATCACGCGGTCGTCGTTCATGACGGGGCATGTCCTCGGCAGCGTCATCCAGACGATGGTGTGCATGGTCCCGGTCGTGGGCGTCGCGCTCGCCGTCGGCTTCCGGTCCGGGGCGACCCCGCTGGAGTGGCTGGCGGCGGCCGGCCTCCTCACGGCCATCGCCTTCGCGGTGACCTGGCTGTCGGTGGCGCTCGGTCTGATCTCCAAGACCGTCGAGTCCGCGAGCAACAAGCCGCTGCTGATCCAGTTCCTGCCGTTCCTCGGCTCGGCGTTCGTACCGGCCGGCTCGATGTCGCCGGGCCTGCGCTGGTTCGCCGAGAACCAGCCGTTCACCCCGATGACGGAGACCCTGCGCGGCCTGCTCTCCGGCTCCGCGATCGGCGACAACGCCTGGATCGCGCTCGCCTGGTGCGCCGGCATCACCCTGGTCGGCTACGTCTGGTCGCGCTCACTGTTCAACAGCACCACCAAGCGCTGAGGGCCTGTCTCTCGACCTCGGTCCGATCTCGGATCTCGCACAGGCACCGCGAGCGGAGGGCTCGATTCCCACAAAGCCCTCCGCTCGCGGTCGTTCCGCATCCATCGCCCGGAGGGACCGGCCGTGGGCCATGAGCCGCAGCCCACGGCCGGTCCCGCCCGGGCGGTGGCTCACCCGGCGTGCACGGTTCCCGCGTAGCGCTGGGCGAAGCGGGTGCCCGTCGCCGCGGTGACCGTGACGTCGTAGCGTCCGTCCTCGGTGCGCCACGTCAGCCGGGTGTGGCCGTCGGCCTTGACCCACACGGTCTGTTCCTTGCCGGCGAAGTCGTTCGGGGTGATCGTGAAGGCCACCTCCGTGCCGCCGGCGTTGCGCAGGTCCAGTTCCACCGTCGCGTGCTCCGGGCGCCCGGGGTGCCGCAGGGTCGCGGTGACCGACGGCACGGCCACGTCGTCCTGGCCCTCGCGGACGACCGTGCCGGAGAAGCGGCGGACGAACCCGTCGGCGCCGTACACGGAGAAGTCGTAGCGGCCGTCGGTGGCCGTGGCGTCCCACACATAGGTGCGGGAGGCATGCGGCGGGACCGTGAACGGGGTGCCGGTGAAGGGCAGGGCGGTGTTCGGCAGCACGGTGAAGTGGTAGCCGACGCTGCCCTGGTTGGTGAGCGTGCAGGTGACCTTGCCCGTGGCGCGGTCGACCGTGACATCGGCCCACGGCCGGTACGGAAGCGCGCGATGCGGGCGCGTGCCCTCCTCCTGCGCGGGCATGGACTGCTGGTCGGGGATCTTCACCGGCGGCAGGGAGTTGCCGGCGTCGGCCTTGGCCATCAGGGCGACCGTGTCGGGCAGGTCGGGGATGCCGTAGTCGGGCTTGGTGAAGTCGAAGCAGCTGGTGAGGTCGCCGCAGACGGTGCGCCGCCAGTCGGAGATGTTGGGCTCCTGCACTCCGGTGACGCGTTCGAGGAAGCGCAGCACCGACGTGTGGTCGAACACCTGGGAGTTGGTCCAGCCGCCGCGCGACCACGGCGACACCACCCACAGCGGCACCCGGCTGCCCAGACCGATGGGCTTGCCGTTCGCGAACTCGTCCTTGGTGCCCGCCTCGGGGAACGGCGGGATGACGTGGTCGAAGTAGCCGTCGTTCTCGTCGTACATCAGGAGGAAGACGGTGTGCTTCCACACCTCGGGATTGGAGAACAGCGACTGCAGCGCGGTGTCGACCCAGTGGGCGCCGTAGTCGGGGCTGGCGTTCGGGTGCTCGCAGAACAGGTACGGCGCCACCAGCCAGGAGACCGTGGGCAGGGTGCCGTCCTTGCAGTGCTTGTCGAACGCCGTGAGGTCCCACTTCGTCATGGCGTTGATGTAGCGCGGGTCGTCCTTGGGGAACTCGTGGAACTGCTTGAAGTACGACAGCGCGTTGTCGTCGTAGTCCCCGTACCGGTCGTCGGAGCCGTCCGGGTTGTGGTAGACGCGCCAGCTGACGCCGGCCTTCTCCAGGCGCTCGGCGTACGTCGTCCAGTCGGCCACCGGGTTGCCCGTGACAGGAGTGTTGTCGGTCCACGGGCCGGTGGTGCCGTCGACGCCGGGGCCCGCGGTGCCGGTCCACAGATAGAGGCGGTTGGGGTCGGTGGGGCCGTTCAGGGAGCAGAAGTAGCCGTCGCAGAGGGTGAAGGCGTCGGCCAGGGCGTACTGGTAGGGGATGTCCGCGCGGGTGAAGTAGCCCATGGTGCGCTCGCCCTTGGACTGCACCCACTTGTCCATGGCGCCGTGGTTGACGGCGTTGTGGCCGGTGTCCCAGTCGTGCGCGAGGCCGCCCGCGTTCTGCGCGTTGTACTTCGTGGTGTCCATGCGGAAGGGCAGCAGATAGCCCTCCTTGCGGCCTCTGGAGGGCTGGCGGAACACGGAGTCGCCGCCCGCGAGGACGGAGGCCTGACGGTCGCCGAAGCCCCGTACGCCGTTCAGAGTGCCGAAGTAGTGGTCGAAGCTGCGGTTCTCCTGCATCAGGATGACGACGTGCTTGACGTCGGCGATGCTGCCGTGCCGGGCGGTGCGGCCCGCAGCCTCCGCGGCCTCCGCGGTGCCGGGGAGTCCGGCCGCGAGGGCGGCGCCGGCCGCGGTGGTGCCGATGAAGGTGCGGCGGCTGATCTCGGTCATGAGAGGAAGGTCCTTCGGTCGTTCGGGGGTCAGCCGCGGGCGGACAGGGAGAAGGCGACGACGGCGGCGGCGTGGTCGGAGGGCCAGCCGTTGGCGGAGGTGTCCGGCACGGGCCGGGGCCAGCCGGTGAACAGGCTGTGGGCCTCCAGCACCTTCAGCCGCCCCGCGTACTGGACCTGGTCGATCCGGTCCTGGGGTTCCACGCCACCGCCCTCGTGCTGCGGCCTGACGGGGGACCAGGTGATGCCGGGCGCCTTCGCCGGGCTGGGGTTGGCGTCCCGGAAGGCGTCGACGAGTCCGGCCTTCGCCAGCGCCTCGGTGACCGGCCATTCGACCCGGCCCACTCCCCCGTGCGCGGACGCCGTCCGGTTCGTCCAGTCGTGGTGGGAGGGCGATGCGAGGCCGCCCGCCAGCACGACGGGGGTACGGGAGGCCAGATCCGAGCGCATCGCGGCCACCAGCGCCTGCGCCTGCCGGTAGCGTGCCGTTCCCTTCTCCGCCGTCTCGACCTGTGCGGGCGTCCGTCCCGCCAGCAGCGCGTACGGGCCGTAGGCGGCCTCGTCGAGCTGGGCCGTCCACAGCCGCACCGTGCGGTCGCCGGGCAGGTGCAGCGTCGCGGCGGCGGCCGGGAGCGCCGTGGTCGGGGCGACGACGTCGGTGAGCGGATAGCGGCTCACGATGCCGAGGCCACCGGCCTGGTGCACATGCCAGCCGAGCGCCCCGGCGAGGTTCCCGGCCCCGTCGTCGCCGCATTCCTGGAGCGCCACGACGTCCAGGCCCTGGGTGAGCACCAGCCGCAGTTGCTTCTCCAGGAACCCGTCGATGTGGGTACCGGCGTCCCACAGGTTCAGCGTGGCGACCTTCAGCCGCAGCCGGTCCCGGGAGGCCCGCACGGGCACCTGGACGGTGACGGTGTCGGTGCCGACGGCACTGTCGGTGACGGCGACCACCATCCGGCCGGGCGTCCGCGGGGCGATGGCCGGAGCCTTGCCCTCGACCGTGCCGTCCGCGGCCACCGACAGCCACCCGTCGCCCGCGACCCGTCTGAAGGCCGCGCTGCCCGCGGCGTTGCCCTCCGGTCTGATCCACAGGCCGCCCAGCTTCACCGAGAAGGCCGTGCCCGCGGTCTGCGGGGCGGTGGTGACGGCGTCCACGACCGCGTGCGGGCGCGGGAACACGGGCCGGACCGTGAAGGTGAACGCGGCGGTGTGGGCCAGGACGCCGTAGCCGTCCTTGGCCAGCAGGTAGGCGGTGTACGGGCCGCCGCTGAGGCCGGAGGTGTCGATGGTGATGTCGCCGGAGACACCGGGGGTGTACTCCCAGGCGAGAGAGGCGCCGTGCCCGGGTTGCCGGTCGCCGTCGTAGACGCCGATCCAGTTCTTCGCGTCGGGCGCGTCGGTCGCCCAGTGGAAGGAGACCTTGTCCCCCTCGTGCGGGGCGGGTGTGGTCAGCGTGATCGAGGAGCCGGTGGGCGCCCCGGCGAAGCTGAACGCCTCGGTCCGGGCGAGGATGTCGTAGCCGTCCTTGGCCAGCAGGTACGCGGTGTACGGGCCTCCGCTGAGGCCGGAGGTGTCGACGGTCGTCTGCCCGGAGGCGGCGTCGGGCACATAGGCCCATACGAGGGAGCTGCTGCCGCTGCGGGGCTGCCGGTCGCCGTCGTAGACGCCGATCCAGTTCTTCGCGTCGGGCGCGTCGGTCGCCCAGGCGAAGGTCAGCTTGTCGCCCCGCTGCGGGGGCGTCGTGGAGGCGATCGCGATGCTGCTGCCGGATGCGACGGCCTGTGAGAGGGGTGGCACGGTGTCGGGTCCTCTCCGCCCCCGGGGTCGCCGCTGCGATCCCCCAGTGAGCAAAGTTGTCTAGATAACTTCACCCTCAGCAAGCCGTTCGAGAGCGACGGGCCAGTGAACGACGGGTTGCCGTCATCCGGGAAGTAGACGGAAATCTGAGGATGCCCTGTGCGTGGAGAGCGAGCGACTTCCGATCTCGACAACCTTTCTGAACTGGGGATTTGTGAGTCGGTCGGGCTCAACGGCCGTACCGGAAGGCCGGTGGCACCAGCTCGCGCGGACCGGGGTGGTCAAAGGGACGCGGCACTCCGGGCCCTTCGGTGACGCGCACCGATCTGTGCACACAGCAGGGTGATTCCGGGATGCGTTCCGCACACCGCCGCGCGGCGGACGGCGACCTCGTAGCGCGGGGGCCGATGTTCCCCCTGGGGCTACCGCGCAGTAATCCCGCGCTTCTAGGCTGCCGCCAACTCGACTGTATAGAAAGGGAGTTGACGTGCGAGTGATGAGACGCGTGGCGGCGTTGCTGGGTGCCGCCGTGATGGTGACGGGCGTTGGGGGGAACGCCCGTGCGGCGGGGCCCGACTTCGCCGATGCGACCACGATCGGGACGCACAACGCCTATGACAAGGCCAAGTACACCTACTTCGCGCAGGCGCTGGACTCCGGGGCCTCGCTGCTCGAACTGGACGTGTACGTGGACAGCCTGACCCATCGGTGGCGGGTGAGCCACAGCAACCCGTTCGGCAACGACAACAACTGCGAGGCCGCGAAGACCCCGGGTGAGCTGTACAGCAAGGCCCGCAACCAGGACCTGGGCAGCTGCCTGGACAACATCGCGGCGTGGAACCAGCTCCACCCCGACCACCCGCCGATCGTGTTCAAGGTCGAGATGAAGGTCGGCTTCAACGCCAAGGGCGGGCTCGGCCCGAACGAGTTCGACACACTGGTGTCTCAGAAGCTCGGAAACAGCGTGTACAAGCCGGCCGACCTGCTGGGCGGGTCGTACCCCTCCCTGGACGCGGCGGCCAAGGCGAACGCCTGGCCCTCCCGCGACTCCCTCAAGGGCAAGTTCCTCTTCGAGCTGATCCCCGGCACCGTGGAGCAGGCCAACCCGTTCGACCACTACTGGACGGACCAGGAGTACGGCGATCACCTGCACGACCTGTACGCGGCGGGGAAGATCGCCCAGGCGCAGGCCTTCCCGGCCGTGCTCGGCGCCGCGAACGGCGACCCTCGCACCAGTCGCTACGACGCCTCGATCCGCCCCTGGTTCGTGTTCTTCGACGGGGACGCGGCGACGTACGTCAACAACGGCTACGACACCCCCTGGTACGACGCCAACCACTACTTCCTGATCATGACGGACGCCGCGAGCGTCTCGCCGGCGATCTCGTCCACGAACCCGACGGACGCGGAAGTGGCGGCCCGGCTCGCGCTGTTGGCCTCGCACGACGCGAGCGTGATCACCTCGGACTGGTCGGCCAAGTCGGCCTCGGTGCTGAGTTCGGTGGCCGACCGCGGCTGATACTCCCGCTCAGGGGGCATACCACCTGTACCAGGGTGAACCAGGCAGCGATCCCTGCCCCCCACGAGCACTTCAGGGAGCTCCCATGCTGCAAGGCATCGATGTCAGCGCGTACCAGTCGTCCGCCTACGACACGAGCGGCCTCTCCTTCGTCTTCATCAAGGCGACGGAGGGGCGTTCGTATGTGAACCCGAAGCTCACCGCCCAGACCAAGACGGCCCGCGACGCCGGCTGCGTGGTCGGCTTCTATCACTTCCTGTGGCCCGGGGACCTCGCGGCCCAGGCCGAGCACTTCGTCTCCAAGGCCCCGGAGCGGGCGGACGACGTGCTGGCCGTGGACTGGGAGACGACCGGCGACGGGACCCACGCGAGCAACGCCGAGAAGGACAGCTTCATCCGCCAGGTGAAGAGCCTGCGGCCCCACAACCGCGTCGTCCTCTACACCAACCGCAACTTCTGGCTCACCATCGACACCACCTCCTACGCCGGGGACGGTCTGTGGATCGCCGACTACGTCACGGCGGGCAAGCCCCGCATCCAGGCGGCGTGGCGCTTCCACCAGTACACCTCCGACCCCGTGGACCGCGACGTCGCGAACTTCACGACCAAGGCCGGGCTCCAGCAGTGGGCGGCGGGTACCTGAGCCGCACACGGGCGGAGGCCGGGGCGGGCCGCGTTCACCGGTCCGCCCGGCGTCGGTGGCGGCTAGTGCTGTGGCCGGAAAGGTTTGCCGGACGGCTCGCGGCGTCCGGTGCTGGGGGTGCCCCCACGCCTTTCAGGCAGTGGGGGAGCATCGCAAAGGCGGAGCATCGCCCGAGTACTGGATGTACTCGGGCGATGCGACAACGCGGCGAGGTGCCGTGCCGGGCGTCGCGAGCCGGTGTACCTTTCCGGTCGCAGCACTAGCCCCGGAACTCCGGTGTGCGCTCCGCGGACGCCTCCGCCAGGGCCTTGGTGACCCCGTCCGTGCCGGCGCGCAGGCCGTACACGGGGGTGGCGGGCTGCTGGCGCCAGGAGTCGTCGATGCCGCCCGCGTCGACCGTGTCGAAGCCCAGCTCGTCGATCAGGGCCCGCACCGTGCGCTTCGCCGTCTCGTCGTCGCCCGCGACCGGGAGCGCCATCCGGTCGGGATCGCCGGCCGGGCGGGGGCGGTCCAGGATGTCCTGGGCGTAGGTGCCGTTGAACGCCTTGATCACGGGGTGGCCGATCTGCCGCTCGGTCCAGCGGCTCTCGGTGATGCCCTCGTCCTCGATGCCCCCGATCCTGCCGTCCCGCTCCCTGGGGTAGTAGTTGCCGGTGTCGATCACGGCGACGCCCTCGGCCGCGCCGTCCAGCAGTCCGGACGGCAGGTCCGGTACGGCCTTGAGGGGGACCGTGACCACGACGACCTCGGCGCCGCGGGCCGCCTCCTCGACCGGGACGGGCTGCGCGCCGGTCTCCTCGGCCAGTGCGGTGAGTGTGTGGGGTCCTCGGGAGTTGGCGACGGAGACCTCGTGCCCGAGGGCGGTGAGCCGCCGGGTGAGATTGCCGCCGATGTTGCCCGCGCCGATGATGCCGATCTTCATGACTCGCCTCGCCCTTCCGGGGGGTCGGTGTCCTTGTACAGCGTCCAGGGCAGCACCAACCGCCGCACCGCGCGGGCTATTCCTCGACGGGGCCGTCCGGGCGCGTCGGCACCCGGAACGGCGAAGGGCGCCCGTCCCCGGGAGGACGGGCGCCCCGACGCGCGAGCGGTCGTGTCACTGCTTGTTCAGGTACGTCCAGAACTCGTCGAACGACAGGACCTTGTCGCCGTTCAGGTCACGGGTCTTGATGACGGCCTCGGCCACCGCGTCGGTGACGTTCCAGTCGCCGCCCTGGGCCAGGGCCGACTTGAACTCGGCGGCGGTGATGAATCCGTCACCGTCCGCATCGATCCGCTCGAACTGACTGCGTGCTTCCTCGATGTCCGCCACCGATCCGCCCCTTCTTGGTGCCTTTGCCGTCGTACGGCCGTCCTACTGACGGAGGTCAGATTAACGGTCCGTCCGCGCCCTCAGTGCGGCGACCACCCAGGCGAAGTCCTCCCCGTGCGGTGGCGCGGGCGAGCCGTTCGCCACGGACAGCAGTGCGCGGTAGCGGGCGACCCGCTCGTCGAAGGCCGTCTCCATGCGTTCCAGCACCGCGGCCGGGTCGGCGTCGCCGAGCAGTTCGCGCAGCACCGCGTCGGCCTCGGGGGCCTCGGGGGCGACCCCGCGCCGCCGTGCCGCGCCCACCAGGTCGACGAGCCGTCTGACGAACCACAGGGATGTTCCGGCGGGCACCTCGGGCCCCCGGTCGGCCGCGTTGAACTCGGCCGCCTTCCGCATCAGGTCCCGGAACTCCGGGTCCCGCACCATCTCGGCCAGCTCCACCCAGGCGTCCACCTGCTCGGGCGTGGGGTCCTCCGGCAGCTCCGTGGCCGAGCGGCGCATCCGCTCCCGGATCTCCGGATCGACGGTGTCGAGCCCGTGGAGCATCTCCTCCACGAACGCCTCCATGATCCGTTTCCGCTCGGCCACCGACAGCCGTGCCAGTCTGTTCATCAGGGTCGCCTCCTCCGCACTCGAGCCGCGCCGGGCCACCGTCGACAGCACCGCCCGGGTCACCTTCAGGGCGCTGATCTGCGCGTCCAGGGCCGCCACATGCGCGGCCGCCAACTCGGCGACGGTTCGCTCGCCGGCCAGCACGCCACGCACGTCGTCCAGGCCGAGGCCCAGTTCGCGCAGGGTGCGGACGAGTTCCAGACGGGCCACGGACCGCGCGTCGTAGAGCCGGTAGCCGCCCGAGGAGCGGGCGACCGGGGGCAGGGCGCCCTCGTCCGACCAGTACCGGATGGTGCGGACGGTCAGTCCGGTGGCCCGCGCCAGCTCGCCGATGGTGAAGAGACCGGTGCCGCTGTCGTTCATGCCTCCGAGTCTGGGCCTTCCAGTGGGTGGAGACTCAAGCCCGGGTCAGCGGTAGACGCCCGTGTGCCCCAGGGAGTAGCGGCCCGGTTGCGGATAGACCGCGAGGCCGTGCGGGCCGCTGCCCACCCTGATCCGGGCGAGCTGCTTCCCGGTCCGGGTGTCGATGGCGTAGACCTCGGAGTTGTACCGGCCCGACAGCCACAGCACGGTGCCGTCGGTGGAGACGCCGCCCATGTCGGGGCTGCCGCCGCCCGGCAGGCGCCACTTGGCGGTCAGCTTGTCCTTCGCGAAGTCGAAGACGGAGATCGTGCCCTCGCCCCGGTTGGAGATGTACATCTCGCGGGAGTCGCGGCTGACGTAGAGACCGTGCGCCCCCTTGCCGGTGGCGAGGAAGGACGGCTTGGCGAAGGTGTCGCCGTTCAGGATCCACAGTCCGTCGGCCACCATGTCGGCAATGTAGAAGGTCTTGCCGTCCGGGGAGAGCTTGACGTCCTGCGGCATGGCTCCGTGGACCGCCAGCTTCTGCTCGCCGGTCACCTCCATCTTCTCGGTGTCGACCTTGAGCAGTTCCCCGCTGAACTCGCAGGAGACGATGAAGTAACGGCCGTCGATCGAGAAGTCGGCGTGGTTGACGCCGTAGCAGCTCACCGGCAGGGTCTTGACCACCTTCATGGTGTGCGCGTCGCGGAACACCAGCTCGCGGTCCCTGGAGGCCATCACGACCGCGTACCGCCCGTCCGGCGTGAAGTACAGGTTGTACGGGTCGTGCACGGCGACGGGCTTGCCCGCCTCGCCGGTTCTCGGGTCGATGGGCGTGAGGGAGTTGCCCAGGTCGTTGTTGACCCACAGGGTCTTCAGGTCCCAGGAGGGCACCACGTGCTGGGGCTGGCGGCCGACCGGGATCGTGTCCAGGACCTGGTACGTCTTCGGGTCGATGACGGTCACGGTGTCGGAGTTGGTGTTGGGGACGTAGACCCGGGACGGGAAGTCCTTGACCACCTCGGAGAGCCGGCCCGGCCGGTCGGCCGAGTAGATGTCGCTCGGGTCGAGCACGGGCGGCATGCCCGGCAGCACCCGCACGGCGTTCTGCTGCTGGGCTCGGTCGATGGGGGCCTTGGAGGGCAGGGCCCGGTCCTTGTGGTGTCCGCTGCTGCAGCCGGCGAGCGCGACGAGGGCGGCGCCGGCGATCAGTACGCGCGAGGCGGTCGAGAGGGGCATCAGCTCAGCAGCTCCGTGGTGGTCACCGCGGCGAGGCCACGATGGTCGAGTTCGTGGAGGATGTCGGGGAGGGCTGCGACCGTGTCCGCGTACCCGAAGTGCAGGCTCACCACCGACCCGTTGCGGATCTCGTCGGTGACCTTCCGGGTGACGGCCGGGGCGCCCGGCGAGGTGTAGTCGCGCGAGTCGATGTCGTACGACAGGACGTGCGGGTAGCCGACGTCACGGGCCAGCCGTTCGACGAGCGGGCTGGCGCGGGGCGCGCGCGAGGGGCGGAACCAGGTGCCGATGGACCCGGTGAGCCGCCGCAGCCGGTCCGCGCATCCCTGGATCTCCGCGCGTGCCTCCGCCTCGGTCATGGTGTTGATGGCGAGGTGGCGCTGGGTGTGGTTGCCCAGGTCGTGACCGCCCCTCAGGATCCGGCGGACGATGTCGGGGTGCTCGTCCAGCCAGGTGCCGACCGCGAGCACGGTGACCTTCGCGTCCGCGTCCTCGGCCCGGTCGAGGATCGCCGCGGCGATGCCGGGGTCGCCCTGCCCGTGGAAGGTGAGGGCCACCCGGGGCCGGTCGCGCGGGCCGTGCTCGATCTCGGCGGGCTGCCCGGGGAAGGAGCGCGGCGTGGGCGCCCAGGTGCCGGCGCCGGGGGAACCGCCGCCGTCGGAGGGGGAGGGAAGCGCGGGATGGACGACGGTGGGGCCGGGGGAACAGGCGGTGGCGAACGCGCCGGCGGCGAGCACCGCGCCCGCGCGCAGCGCCGAGCGGCGGTCGGGCACCGAGCGTGCGGTGCCCGTCGCAGGGTCCGGTGGCGGGGAGGGGACGGGCGTGGTCACTCTCCCCATTTAAGGGGCAGACGACGCCCAAAGCGGCGATTGGCCCACCTGGCGGCCGGGCGGGTCGCACCGGCGCATGATAGGACGAACCGTCCACAGACCCGGCACAGGTAGGGTTCCATGACCGAACCCCGTTGCGCATCCGTGGTTCCGGTCCGCGGGCGCACGCATGCGGTTCGGCCGGGCGGCCCGGTCAGCGGTCGGCGGCGCGCATCTCGAACCATGTCATCTTGCCCCGCGGCAGCAGGTCGACGCCCCAGCGGTCGGCGAGCTTGTCGACGAGGAAGAGTCCGCGGCCGCTGACGTCCAGCTCCTGTACGGGCATCAGGCAGGGCAGCCCTCGGGAGGGGTCGCGGATCTCGATACGGATCCTGCCCCTGCGCCGGTGCATGCGTAATCCGAAGATGCGCGCGCCGGTGTGCCGTACGGCGTTGCCGACGAGTTCGGAGACGAGCAGGACCGTGTCCTCGGCCATTCTCGGAGAGAGCCCCCAGTGGCGCAGGACCACCACCTGGGCGAGACGGCGCGCGATGGCCGCGGATTCGGGGAGGGACGGAAGCGGAACTTCCATCTCGGCGGGGTTGCCGTACAACTCCAGTGCCTTCAGCGCCCGTTCGTCCTCGACCGCAGGCGACCAGCGTGCCGCGGTCGCACTCGCGTGCCGCCGCGGCTGTTCGATACCCTCCAGCCCCGCCATGCCCCCATCATGGCCGCCCAGGGGCCTGCCGGGGGGCGATACGACGGAACACGACCCCAGGCACCACATATCCCACACGATTCGATTGACATATGCCAGGCGCAACTTGGGGTCGTACATACCCCAACTGACCTGCAGTCAAAGGTCAGTTGACGGCATGAGCCGGTTGTCGGCGGCGGAGCAGCCTTAAGGTTGTCTTAAGGCTGCCGTAATCCGCTCCTTCGAGGGACGGCGGATAAGACACGGCGTCAACTGCAAGTTGATCAGCGTGATTTCCTGAACAATTCTCAGATCCGCCCCGCCGTCCGCCGGTCCCGTCAGACGAACTTCGCCTTGCCGGGGCCCTCCTCCACGAAGCTGCGCATGCCGCGCTCCCGGTCCTCGGTCGCGAACAGGCTCGCAAACCAGCTGCGTTCCACCGCGAGCCCGGTCTCGATGTCGGACTCCAGGCCCGCGTCGATGGACTCCTTCGCGGCGCGCAGCGCGATCGCGGGCCCCTTGGCGAGCCTGGCGGCCCAGGCGTGCGCCTCGGTGTACACCTCCCCGGCCGGCACCACCCGGTCCACGAGGCCCAGCGACAGCGCCTCGTCGGCCTTCACCATCCGCCCGGTGAAGATGAGGTCCTTGGCCTTCGACGGGCCGATCAGGCGCGCCAGCCGCTGGGTGCCGCCTGCTCCCGGGATCAGGCCGAGCTGGATCTCCGGCTGCCCGATCTTCGCGTCCTCGGCGGCGATGCGGTAGTCCGCGCAGAGCGCCAGCTCGCAGCCGCCGCCCAGGGCGTAGCCGGTGACGGCGGCGACGACCGGCTTGGGGATGCGGGCCACGGTGGTCAGGCAGTCCTGCAGGACACGGGAGCGCAGCACCATCGCGGTGTGGTCCATGCCCTGCATCTCCTTGATGTCCGCGCCCGCCGCGAACACCTTCTCCCCGCCGTAGAGGATCACGGCGCGCACGTCCTCGCGGCGCGTGAACTCCTCGGCGATTTCCCTGATCCGGTCCTGGACGGCGACATTCAGCGCGTTCATCGGCGGGCGGTCCAGGCGCAGGGTGCCGACGCCCTCGGCGACTTCGAGATGCACAGTCATGCCAGGTAGGTTAACGGGCACTAACGGGCCGGGCCCGGTGCACTCGCTCACAGCGGTGCACCGGGCCCGGCCTCTCGGGTGCTTCTACTTGATCCACTCGCTCCAGGGCATGTTCCAGCCGTTGAGCCCGTTGTCGGGCGCGACCGTCCGGTCGTGGGAGTGCTGCACGACGACGACGTCGCCGATCATCGAGTTGTCGTAGAACCACGCGGCCGGCACGGACTTGTCGTAGCCGCCGCGCACATCGCGCAGGCCGACGCAGCCGTGGCTGGCGTTGTAGTTGCCGAAGGCGTCGCCGCCCCAGTAGTTGCCGTGGATGAAGGTGCCGGAGTCGGTCAGACGCTGGGCGTGCGGCACGTCCTTGATGTCGTACTCGCCGCCGTAGCCGACGGTCTCGCCGTTCATCCGGGTCACGGCGAGGCGCTCGCTGATGACCATCTGGCCGTTCCAGGTGTCGTAGCCCGGCTTGCCTGTGGTGGCCGGGAGGGTCTTGATGACCTTGCCGTCGCGCTTGACGACCATCTTGTGGGTCTTGGCGTCGACGGTGGAGACCTGGCTGCGGCCGATGGTGAAGTGCACGGTCTTCGCCTGCTTGCCGTAGACGCCCGGACGGCCCTCGACACCGTCGAGGTCGAGCTTCACGGTGACCTCGGTGCCGGCCTTCCAGTACTCCTCGGGCCGGAAGTCGAGACGGTCGTTGCCGAACCAGTGGCCGCGGACCTCGACGGCCGGCTCGGTCTTGATGGTGATGGCCTTCTCGACGGCCGCCGGGTGGGTGATGCCCCGGGTGAAGTGGATCGAGAACGGCATGCCGACGCCGACGGTGGTGCCGTCGTCCGGCTGGTAGGTGCCGATGAAGGTGTGCTGCGGGGTGAGCGTGGTGAACGAGGACTCCTCGGCGGAGGCGAGCCCCGCGGAGTCCTTGGCGACCGCGTGCACCTTGTACGTCGTGGCTCCGGTCAGATGGGTCGAGGGCGTCCAGGTGGTGCCCCCGCCGGATATCGTCCCGGCGACCTCGTGGCCCTTGGTGTCCTCGACCTTGACCTCGGTCAGCTTGCCCTTGGCGGCGGTCACCTTGAGGGCGCCGCCGGTGTCCACGGACTTGGCGCCGTTCTTGGGAGCGATGGTGACGACGGCCTGCGACTGCTTGTTCGCGGCCTCCCCCGAGTCCTTGCCCTTCCCGCCGCCGGCCCCCGAGGCGGCGTTCCCTCCCCCGCCGCACGCGGTGGCGGTCACCAGGAGGGCACCGAGTACCAGTGCCGTGAGCCCCTTGCGTCCCCGCCGGGCACTGCCGCTCCCCCGCTCCCGTCTTCCCCGCGCATCAACCGACGCCCCCGATATCGGTCGCCCGTTCACGTTCGTTCTCCCCTCGCACGGCCTGATCAGGCCCGCACACCCCGACATGTCAGCGCCTCAGGGACGCCCGAGCCGGTGGTGGTGACACCGACCGTGCTCAGCCCTTCGGGCCTGCGCGTGCTCGGTCTCCCGCCCCTGGCACGTCGCTGCCGCTCCGGCTCGCGACCCGCGCGCATTGCGCAAATTAATCACACGCCCCGGCCGGATGACTCCCCGCGATTGTCACTGTTCAGTCCCAACTTCCGGGCGCGCGAAGGAGCATCCCGGACCGCCGGGCGCACACCCCCCGCGCACCCCCTCCCGGCCGACGGTCCGTGCCCCCTCCGGACTACCGGTCCGCGACGCCCGCCGTCCACTCCGGCCAGCTCATGTTCCAGCCGCCGAGCCCGTTGTCGGGAGCGACCTGCCTGTCCCTGCTGTGCACGACCTCGATCACGTCGCCGACGAGGCTGCGGTCGTAGAACCAGCCCGCGGGGGTGTGGGAGTCGCCGCCCTTGACATCCTTGAGACCCACGCAGCCGTGGCTGACGTTGACACGCCCGGGGGCACCGGGTGCCCAGTAGTTGCCGTGCACGAAAGTGCCGGAGTCGGTCAGACGCAGGGCGTGCGGGACATCGGGGATGTCGTACTCGCCGCCGAAGCCGACCGTGCGGCCGTCCATGCGGGTGACCTCCAGCATCTCCATGACCACCATCTTCCCGTTGTAGGTGGTGGTCTTCGGGGCGCCCGCGGTGATCGGCACGGTGGCGATCAGCCGGCCGTCGCGCCGGACCTGCATCGTGTGCGCGGCCGCGTCGACGAGGGAGACCTGGCTGCGGCCGACGGTGAACGAGAACGTCTTGTGCTGCAGGCCGTAGACCCCGGGCGCGCCCTCCACGTCCCGCAGCCGCAGCGCGACGGTGACCCGGGTGCCGGGCCGCCAGTACCGGCGGGGCCTGAAGTCGACGCGGTCCCGGCCGAACCAGTGCGGGCGGATCTCCACCGGCGGGCTCGCGGTCACCCGGATCGCGCGCTCCAGGGCGGCCCGGTGCTCGATCTCCCGGTTGAACTGGAGGGACACGATCATCCCGGTGCCGACCGTGGCACGGTCCTCGGGGGTGACGTAGCCGATGAACCGGCGGGCCGGGACGAACGTGGTGAAGGTGGCGTGCCGGGCGAAGCGGCGGCCGCTGCCGTCGTGGGCCACCGCGTCCACGGTGTAGCGGGCGGCGAGGGCGAGACGGTCGTCGTCGGGCCGCCAGACCCTGCCGTCGTCGGAGAGATGCCCGGGCACCGGGGTGTCCTGCGCGTCCTGGGCGGCGACGACGGTCACCGACTCCAGCCGGCCGTCGGCCACCTGTACCCGCAGCCGCCTCCCGGGGCCCACGGCCCTGCTGCCGTCGTCGGGGGAGACGCGGATGACGTCCCGGGACGCGGGCGACTTGCCGAGCGCCTCGTCGAATCCGGAGCTGCAGCCGGTCACCAGGCCTGCCCAGGTCAGTGCGGCGGCCAGCGCGGCTCCCGCGCGCCGCCGTTGCGTCTGTACGTGGATCACGCCGAACCCAACGACCCAGGCCCTCCTGGGGAAACGTGAGTGCGAGCCACGCTCTGGGCAGAACAGTGGGGAGGACGACGCGACGGGAAGCCGCGCCCCTGAGCCGCAAGGGCGCGCCCGTGCCGGGCGATCGGTGTGCGCGGGCCCTTGCGGCCCGCACGGCCGGTCCCCTGCACCGGCCCAGGCGCCCCGGAGCCGGGCAGGCCGGAAGGGCGGATGCCGCACGCCCTTTTCCGTGTCGCCCCGACGAGCCGCGGGAGGCTGAACGGTGTCGAGCGCAGCCGAGCAGGAGGCAGTGGAGAGGGAGCGGGCGGACGAGGGACGGTCCGCGCGCCCGGCCGCCGTGCTCAACGGCAGGCGCCGCCCGGTGCCGGCCGTGCCCGTGTGGCCGGGTGCGCCCACCCCGCTCGGGGCGCGCTTTCGCGCGGGCCCGGACGGGGCCGTGGGCACCAACTTCGCGCTGTGGGCGGGCGGCGCCGAGGCGGTCGAGCTGTGCCTGTTCGACGGGCGGGGTGCCGAGAGCCGCGAGACCCGGGTCGCGCTCACGGAGCTGACGCACGAGATCTGGCACGGGTTCGTGCCGGGCGTGATGCCCGGACAGCGGTACGGCTACCGGGTGCACGGCCGCTGGGACCCCTGGACGGGCGCGCGCTGGAACCCGGCGAAGCTCCTTCTCGACCCGTACGCGCGTGCCGTGGACGGGGACTTCGGTCTGCCGCCGGAGGTGTACGGGCATGTGCGGGACTGGCCCGACCAGCGGGTCGCGGACACCGTGCGCGACGAACGGGACTCGGCGCCGTACGTACCCAAGGGCGTCGTCGTGCACGATGACGACGACTGGTCGGACGACCACCGTCCGAAGACCCCGTGGGCGGACTCGGTGATCTACGAGCTGCATGTCCGCGGCTTCACCCGGCTGCACCCCGGCATCCCCCCGGAACTGCGCGGCACCTACGCGGGCCTGGCGCACCCCGCGGCGGTCGACCATCTGGTGCGGCTCGGGGTGACGGCCGTGGAGCTGCTGCCCGTGCACCAGTTCGCGCACGAGGACCATCTGCTGCGGCGGGGCCTGCGCAACTACTGGGGCTACAACTCGATCGGCTACTTCGCCCCGCACGCGGCCTACGCCTCCACGGGCACGACCGGCCAGCAGGTCGGGGAGTTCAAGCGGATGGTGCGGGCGCTGCACGCGGCCGGGATCGAGGTGATCCTCGACGTGGTCTACAACCACACGGCGGAGGCGGGCGAACTGGGCCCGACGCTGTCGCTGAAGGGCATCGACAACCGCGGCTACTACCGTCTGCGGTCCGACGGACGCGGGTACGCGGACTACACCGGCTGCGGCAACACCCTGCACGTGGTGCAGCCGCAGGTACTGCGGCTGATCACCGACTCCCTGCGGTACTGGGTCACGGAGATGGGGGTGGACGGCTTCCGTTTCGATCTGGCGGCGGCGCTCGCGCGGTCGATGCACGACGTCGACATGCTCTCCCCGTTTCTGGCCGTGATCGCCCAGGACCCGGTGCTGCGCCGGGTGAAGCTGATCGCGGAGCCCTGGGACGTCGGCTCGGGCGGCTACCAGGTCGGCGCGTTCCCACCGCTGTGGACGGAGTGGAACGACCGCTACCGCAATGCCGTACGGGACTTCTGGCGGGGCGCGCTGCCGGACGTACGCGACCTCGGGTACCGCCTGTCGGGCTCCAGCGATCTGTACGCGTGGGGAGGCCGCCGTCCGTACGCGTCGGTCAACTTCGTGACGGCGCACGACGGTTTCACGCTCCGCGACCTGGTCTCCTACGAGCGCAAGCACAACGAGGCCAACGGCGAGGGCAATCGCGACGGCTCCGACGACAACCGCTCCTGGAACTGCGGCGCGGAGGGGGACACGGACGACGCGGGGGTACGGGCGCTGCGCCGGCGGCAGCTGCGGAACCTGCTGACCACCCTGCTGCTGTCGACGGGGGTGCCGATGCTGGTGGCGGGCGACGAGATGGGCCGCACCCAGCGCGGCAACAACAACGCCTACTGCCAGGACAACGAGACCGGCTGGGTGGACTGGAGCCTGCTCGATGACCCGGGCTGGCGGGAGCTGTTCGAGCTGACCTCCCGGCTGATCGCGCTGCGCCACCGCCACCCGGTGCTGCGCCGCCGGGCGTTCTTCTCCGGGCGGGCCCATTCGGCGGACGGCCTGCGGGACCTGGCGTGGTTCACGGCGCACGGGCAGGAGATGACGGAGGGCGACTGGTACGCGCCCGCATCGACCCTCGGCATGTATCTCTCGGGCCGCGACATACCGGGCCGTGACGCGCGGGGGGCGCCGGTGGTGGACGACAGCTTCCTCGCGGTGCTGCACGCCGGGGAGGGGCCGGTGGACTTCGTGCTGCCGCAAGGACCCTGGGCACGACGCTACGAACTGGTGGTGGACACCTCCCGGGAGGAGCAGTCGCGTCCGCCGGGGACACCGCACCGGGCGGGCGCGACCGTGACGGTGCCCGCGCGGACGGTGCTGCTGCTGCGGGTGGTGGAGTGAGGGGCTGGTGCTGTCGCAGCACTAAGAGTCATCACGTAATGAGGTGATGCCCACCCAATGTCCGTGCGGGGCCAGCAGGCCGGGGTGGCGTGCTTGCTCCGTACGGCCGGCTGTTCCGACGTGGGCCTTGTGCCGCTTAGTTGCGGGTCGGGTCTCATTCGGGGTAGGTCCGGTACCGGGTGGTGGTGTTTTGTCGAGCAGAGGCCCGCGGCCGGATATATCCGGCGTGTGGGCTGCCGCGTGGGTGCGGCCCCGGGTGGGGCGGGCACCGCGCTGCGGTTGACTCGACAGGGCTTCTTGCAGCCCTTCATGGAACAAGATCTGTGTGTGGCGGGCCTGGACTTTGTCCAGGCCCGCAGTGCTGGGGTCGTCCGAGTCTTCCAAATGGACGTGTGCAGCCAGGGCTGCGGAGACCTTGTCCCGGTCTCCGACGAGCCCGCAGGCGGTGCAGGCGTGGATTCGGTCGGCGAGGGTTTTGGTGACCGTCTCGCCGCAGAAGCAGGTTTGGGACAGTTTGGTGGTGAAGGTGGAAGCCCGCAGCATCCGTCCGCCGGTCTTTTCGCACTCGCGGGAGATGGCGGTGATGAGCCTGCCGGGTGTGGTGGCTTGCAGTGCTTTGCCCCACCTGCGGTACCAGGTGCGGATGTCGCAGTCCTCAACGACGAGGTTGGTGCCGTGGCCGCTGATGATCTCCTCGGCTATTCGCCGGGCGCGGTGGTCTTTGGCCGTCGCGGCGGTGGCGGCGGCTCGGCGAGGCGGGCCCGGTTGAACTGGTAGCCGGTCGACAGGCTGTCGCGCCGGTAGGCCTGCTTGGGCACCCCGCCCTTGTTCGCTGCCCTCGCCCCGCCGGGCACTGCGACGTCCCGCGCGGGCAGGCCAGCGGCCTGACGGCGTTCGGCGCGGGCCTGCTGCCGTTTCGACGGCCCGTACTGCCCGGGGTTGGAGGCTCTGCGGGAGCGGTCGAGGGCACGTTTGCGGCCGCGGTCCTTACGGCGGGCTTTCGCCAGTGCGGCGAGCTCCGCGTCGCTGGGTTCGATGCGGGTTGCTTCGATGTCTCCGTCGGCGGGGTCGAAGGTGTCCGGGAAGGAGACGACGGACAGGTTGGAGACGTTGCCGTCGATCCCTGCGACCCGCTGAAGTGCGGCCGCCGCCGTGCGCCGGGCCTTCGTGGCGGGGGATGCGTAACCGCCGGTCAGGACCATCAGGTGCGCTTCGTACGCCCACCCGCCGGGTGCGCAGCTGTCCCGGCGGCGCACGAGGTCGATCTTGTGCCAGGTGTCCGGGCTGTTCAGGAAGTGCAGCAGGTAGGGCCACCGCCCGGAACCCGAGGGCAGGCGAACGGGCAGGACCAGATCGCCGCGGCTCGAATCCGCGCCGCCGGTGAACACGACTGCCAAAGGTCCGGTGTGGTCCCACCACGTCGCGGCCCGCGTCTTCGGTGTGTTCTTCGCCGTGGCCTCGCCTGTCGCGATGCGTCCTTCAGGGCGCGCGGGGGTGGGCAGGTGCCGCGGCTGTGCGAGCACTGCGGTTCCTGCGGGAAGCGCGGCAGCCTGCTCGGGGGTGAGGACTTGGCGGTCCATGCTGCGGTGGCGGTAGGTGTCCAGGTGCCCGGCGAGTGTGCCGTGAAGGCGGAAGGTCTCCCACTTGCGGTCGGTGGTGTGGGAGCGGGCACGGCCGGGGATGCGGGTGTAGTCCCACCACCGGCCGGTCTTCGGCCGGCCGTGCCGGCGGCCGGAAGCATCGGGGAACAGATGCCGACTGATCGAGGTTTCGAACACCTCGTCGGCCTGGTGCATCACCAGTGCTTTGGTGACGTGATGCGCGAGATGCTTCGAGTTTTCCATGTGCCGGTAGGCGCGGCGTTCCATGCCTTCCCGGGACAATCCGAGCTCCCAACGCCTGGCTTTCGCGTCCGTCTCGCGGCGGACATCTCCGGCCCAGTACGCATCGACGGCGTCGCGAGCGTCGCGCTGCAGCGCCCGTTTGACGGACCACATCGCCGAGAACAGATCCTCGGTCCGGTGCCTGGTGGCGGGGTCGTGGAGGTCGAGCGGCAGGCGGATCACCGCAAGCTCAGTGTCCGCGTCCCGCGTCCAGCGCTTCTTCTTGTTCTTCCTCCGGTAGCGGCGAGCAGCAACCTCGGAGGTGGGCGCGGCGTCACGCACTGGTGTGACCAATGCTCCCACCTCCTTCTTCGGCTCATGCCGGACGCAGTCACCTGTCCTCGGTTCGACCAGCGCGGCAACCAACACCAAAGCTACAAGAGCCCACTGACAACGCCCTGTGCTGCGGCAGGACTTCGGTCTCTACGATGGTCTTCATGCGCCTGCGTCTTGCCCACTCCACATCGGCCGACCTTCGTGCCTGGACCGGTTTGAGTGGGCCGCAGATGCAGCACCTCGTCGGGCAGCTGTGGGAACTTGCACCGGACGCCGGCCGGGGCCGGCCCTGGGCACTGCTGTTCACCGACCGTGTCCTGCTGGTGGTTCTCGCCTATCGGACCAACCTCACCATGCAGCAGCTCGGCTCACTGTTCGGCATTTCCCACGCCGCCGCCCACCGGGTCATCAACCGGCTCGCCGGACCGCTCGCACAGCTTCTGGGACCGCCACCTGCTGACAGGCGGGGGTTGTGGGTCGTCGACGGCACACTCATCCCCGTCCACGACCAAAGGCGCTCCGCGAAGAGCAAGAACTACCGACGCAGCGTCAACGTGCAGATCGTCTGCCGGGCACGCGACCGCCGCGTCGTCGCGGTTGGGGACGCCTGGCCGGGCAACCGCAACGACGTCATCGTCTTCCGCGAAACCCTCGGTAGAACACTGCCCGACCATCCCCGGCTGTCCGGCGACGGCGGCTACCGCGGGAGCGACCGCATCCGAACACCACGCCGCGGGCCGGACGGCCGCATCATCAAAGACCGCAACTACCGCCGGTTCCGCAAACGCCGGGCTGTCGCCGAACACACCATCGCCCGGCTCAAAGACCACCAGATCCTCCGCCAATGCAGGCGCGCGGCGACGCGGTTAACCACGCCGTCGCCGGCGTCGCCGCACTCCACAACCTCAAGATCGACATCCGGTAGGCGCGCCATTCACAGAGGTGAGGCACGCCCGGGCCCGCATTACGTGATGGCTCTTAGCCGAGGATTCCCCGGTCGTAGGCCACCGCGACCGCCGCCGCGCGATCCTTGACGCCCAGCTTGGCGTACAGGTGGCTGAGGTGGGTCTTGACCGTGGCCTCGCTGATGAACAGGACGCGGGCGATCTCGCGGTTGGAGGTGCCCTTGGCGACCAGGGCCAGCACTTCGCGTTCGCGGGCGGAGAGCGGCTCGTTGCCGGGGGCGCGGACCGCCGAGACCAGACGGGAGGCGACCGCCGGGGACAGGACCGTGCGGCCTTCGGCCGCGGCCCGTACGGCGGTGAACAGATCGTCGCGCGGGGCGTCCTTCAGCAGATAGCCCGTCGCGCCCGCCTCGATCGCGGGCAGGGTGTCGGAGTCCGTGTCGTACGTCGTCAGGACGAGGATCTTCGCGCGGGCGCCCCGGCGGGTCAGTTCCGTGATGGCCTGCACTCCGGTGCCGCCCGGCATGCGCAGGTCCATCAGGATCACGTCCGGGTCGAGCCGGCCCGCCAGGGCCACCGCCTCCACGCCGTTCGACGCCTCGCCGAGGACGCGGAACCCGGGGGCGTTGTCGAACATGCCGCGCAGCCCGTCCCGAACGACGGGGTGGTCGTCGACGATCAGCAGGGAGACGCTCGCGTCATCGCTCATGGCGCACCAAAGGTACGCGAGCCGAGACCGCCGCGCCCTGCCCGGGCTCCGACTCGACGGTCAGGGAGCCAGCGATGCGTTCGGCGCGGGCCCGCATGCCGGCCAGGCCGAACCCTCCGGTGCCGGTGCGTTCGGCGAGGCGGAGCGGGTCGAAGCCGCGGCCGTCGTCGCGGATGTCGAGGCTCACCTCGTCGCCCATGAAGCTGAGGGTCACGCCGACACGGGTGGCGAAGGCGTGCCGAGCGGCGTTGGAGAGGGCCTTCTGCGCGATGCGCAGCAGCGTGGCGGACACCTCGTCGTGGAGCTGCTCCGCCGTGCCCGTGACGGTGAACTGCGCGCCCACACCCGTCCGTTCGGCCCAGTCCGCGACCGTCTTCTTCAGCGCCTCGGGCAGCCCGGCGTGCTCCAGGTCGACGGGGGCGAGGTTGTGCACGGAGCGGCGGGCCTCGCCGAGGCTGTGCCGGGCGAGGGCGGCGGCCCGTTCGAGATGGGTGCGGGCCACCGCCAGGTCCGGGGCGTTCGCGACCACCTGGAGCTGGGCGATGATCCCGGTCAGGCCCTGCGCGATGGTGTCGTGGATCTCGGCGGCCAGGCGCCGGCGCTCGTCGGCCACCCCGGCCTCCCGGGCCTGGACGAGGAGTTGGGCGTGCAGGGCCGCGTTCTCGTCGAGGGCCTGCTGCAGGGCCGCGTTGGTGCGTTCGAGCTCGGCGATGGTGGCGGCCTGGGCGCGGGAGCGTTCGTCCTCCTGCGCGGCGAGCCGGGACAGGAGGCCGACCAGCCCGACGTTGACGCCCAGCACCACGCCGAAGGCCAGCCACAGGAGCAGTCCGTGCGGTGGCATGCCGCCGATCTGGCAGCCGGAGATCGTGACGGCGGTGGCGAAGAGACCGGCCTTCACATAGCGGCGGGGCAGCAGCCGGTTGGCGCCGTAGTAGCCGATGACGGCGTAGAAGGCGAAGAACGGGTTGAGCCAGCTGAGGACGTAGGCGAGCGTCCAGCGGACGGCGTAGTACACGGCCGCGGCCGTGGACGGGCCCGGACGGTCGCGGGCCACCCTGCCCCAGACCAGTTGAAGGGCGAAGCCCGCGACCGTCAGCGCCGCTGCCGCGTACCGCTCACCGGTGGTCATGCTCTCCATGTCCGCGGAGCCTGCCGCGGCGACGGCGCTGATGGAGAGGAGGATGTAGGGGCCCCAGCGGTGGAAGGCGGCCCAGCGTTCCTCCACCGCGGCCGAGCCCCCGGCCGTCCACGCGCCGGCCTCGATGCCGGGCGCCTTGTCGGTCTCGGCTGTCATACGGCCAGTCTGCACAGCGAGGTCCGGCCTCATTCCCAGCGGAACCACCGCGACGCCGCGGCCGACAGCAGCACCGTCCACGCGGCGAGGACGCCCAGATGGCTCCAGCCGGGCCAGTCCCCGGCGGCCGCCTGCCCGAGCGCCCGGGCGGCCGCGCCGAACGGGGTCAGCTCGACGATGCGGCCCATCGTGTGCGGCATGGACTGCACCGGCACCCACACCCCCGCGCAGAACATCATCGGGAAGTACACGGCGGATCCGACCGCACCCGCGATCTTCGTCGTACGGGAGACGGCCGAGACCACCGAACCCAGGGCGAGGGCGGCGAGGATCGCGAGCAGCAGGGCGAGCAGGTAGCCACCGGGCTGCCGCGGCAGGCGGACGTCGAGGGCGAGCCGGCCGACCGCGAGCGCGAGCAGCATGGCGACGAGGGCGGCCAGGCCGTGCACCACCATCTGCGCGGACAGCAGCGCGGAGGGCCGTACCGGGGTGGTGGACATCCGGCGCAGGATGCCGCGCTCGCGGTAGCCGGTGAGGACCTGCGGCATGACCTGCACCCCGGCCGTGATCATGGCGACCAGGATGACGACAGGGACGTAGGTGTCGATGAGCCGCAGCCCGCCGAGCGACGTCTGGCTCCTGCGGAAGCTCGGGATCGAGCCGAGGATCACCAGCAGCAGGGTGGGGAACAGCAGGATCCAGAAGATGCTGCCGGGTTCACGGCGGAAGAGCCGCACCTCGGTGCGCAGGACGGCCGCCCGGGGGCGGGGGGTGCTGAGGGTCGCGGTGCTCATGCCGATGCCTCCGTCAGGTCCAGGAACGCGTCGTCCAGCGTGGCGTCGGTGACGCGGAGTTGATGGGCGGTGATGTGGTGCCGGGCGAGCAGGGAGATGACCGCGTTCACGGTCTCGTCGGTGCCGGTGAGGGTGATCCGGCCGTCCTTGTACGCGACGGACGCGAGCCCGGGCAGCGCCTGCACCTCGTGCTCGTCCAGGGGCGCGGACGGGGTGAAGCCGATGACCGTGGAGCCGGCGGTGCGGCGGATCAGCCCCGCGGGGGTGTCCAGGGCGGCGACTTGCCCCTTGTCGATGACCGCGATGCGGTCGCAGAGCCGCTGCGCCTCCTCCATGAAGTGCGTGACGAGCAGGACGGTGACGCCGCCCGCCCGTACCTCCTCGATGAGCTGCCAGGTGTCGCGCCGAGCCCGGGGGTCGAGTCCGGTGGTCAGCTCGTCGAGGACGACCACGCGGGGGTTGCCGACGAGGGCGAGGGCGATGAACAGGCGCTGTTTCTGGCCGCCGCTCAGCTTGCCGAAACGGCTGGTGAGCTTGTCGGTCAGGCCGAGCCGTTCGGACAGCGGGCGCCAGTCGGCGGGGCGGGGGCAGAAGGACGCGTACAGCTGAAGCGCCTCCCGCACGGTGAGCTTGGCCTGCAGTTCGCTCTGCTGGAGCTGGGCGCCGAGGACGCGGGAGACCTGCTCGTGGTCCGCGACGGGGTCGAGCCCGGTGACCCGGACCCGGCCCGCGTCGGGGACCCGCAGGCCTTCGACGCACTCGACGGTCGTGGTCTTCCCGGCGCCGTTGGGTCCGAGGATGCCGAAGATCTCGCCCTCCTCGACGGAGAAGGAGACACCGTCGACGGCGGCCCGGCCGCAGTAGGACTTGCGCAGTCCGCTGACTTCGATGACGGGGTGCGAGGACGTGGGTGTCATGGATCGAGGGTCGCGGACGGGCGGCCCCCGGCACATCGGCCGTCGCGCTCGAAGCGGCATCGGCCGATCGGTTGACGGCGGGGTACGGCCCCGGGCCGGGTACGTCCGTACGGCCCCTCGAACGCGCAGGTCGTAGGACCACCGGCGGATCCGGGTCGGGCCAAAACTCGGTGGGCACCGTCAGTGCCGGTCCGTACGCTCACACTGATGCCCACTCAACCTGTGACACCCAAGGACCGTTCGGCTGTCCGCACGCTGCTGCGCCTGTGGCCCTATGTACGGCCGGTGCGGGCGCGGCTGCTGACCGCCGCGTTCGTCGCGATCGTCGCGTCGTGCGTCGGCCTGGTGATCCCGCTCGTCCTGAAGTGGATGGTGGACGGGCCCGTGGCCGACCGGGATCCGGCCGGTGTGTGGCTCGGTGCGCTGTGTCTGCTGCTGCTCGGGATCGCCGAGGCCGTGCTGTTCGGGATACGGCGGTGGCTGGTGGCCCGCCCGCTGTCCCGCGTCGAGGCCGACATGCGGGCGGATCTGTACGGGCATCTGCAACGCCTTCCGGTCGCCTTCCACGACCGCTGGGCCTCGGGACAGCTGCTGTCGCGGGGCACCACGGATCTGATGCTGCTGCGTCAGTTCCTCGCCTTCCCGCTGACGTTCCTGCTGGTCAACGGGGTGACCATCCTGGTGGGCGTGATCATCATGGTCTCCCAGGACGCGGTTCTCGGGCTGGTCGTCCTGGGGCCGGGCATCCCGGTGGTGATCATGTGCTGGGTCTTCGAGCGGCGTTACGCGGAGGTGGCGAGGCGGGCGCAGGACCAGGTGGGCGATCTGACGACCGTGGTCGAGGAGAGCGTGCTCGGCATCCGGATCGTCAAGGGGTTCGGCCGCCACCGCAGCCAGGCCCGGGCGTTCCGGGAGCTGTCGCGCACCCTGCGCGGGACGGAGCTGGAGAAGGCGCGGCTGCTCGCGTGGATCTGGACGGTCATCGTCACCCTGCCGGAGCTGGCCATCGGGGTGGCGTTGGTGCTCGGGACGGTACGGGTGGCCGACGGCGCCCTGTCCGCCGGCACGCTGGTGGCCTTCCTGTCGACGGCGCTGGCACTGCGCTGGCCGGTGGACTCGATCGGCTTCCTGCTGGCGATGAGCCAGGAGGCGGCCACGGCCACGGAGCGGTACTTCGAGGTGATGGACGAACGACCCGAGAACGACACCGCCGACACGGCCGACGTGGCCGCGGAGTCCCTCGGTGCCCGGGCGGTCCGGCCGTCCGCGGCCACGGACGGACTGCGCTTCGACGGCGTCCGCTTCCGCTACCCCGACGCGCCCGCCGGTTCCGCCGCCGTCCTCGACGGCATCGACCTCCACATCCGCCCCGGCGAGACCATGGCCCTCGTGGGCGCCACCGGCAGCGGCAAGACCACGCTGACCGCGCTCATCCCCCGGCTGCACGAGGTGACGTCGGGCCGGATCACACTGGACGGCGAGGACATCACGGCCCTGTCCCGCGCGGAGCTGCGGACCCGGGTGGCCGTCGCCTTCGAGGAGCCCACCCTCTTCTCCGCGACCGTCGCCGACAACGTTCTGATGGGTGCCCCGGACACCGCCGGGGACCGGGAACTGGAGCGTGCCCTCGGCGTCGCGCAGGCCGACTTCGCCCACGCCCTGCCCCAGGGCACCCGGACCCAGGTCGGCGAGCAGGGCCTCAGCCTGTCCGGCGGCCAGCGGCAGCGCCTCGCGCTGGCCCGTGCCGTCGTCGGCACCCCCCGCTTCCTGGTCCTCGACGACCCGCTCTCCGCCCTGGACGTGCACACCGAGGCCGCGGTCGAGGCGGCGCTGCGCCGGGTGCTGGACGGCACCACCGCCCTGGTCGTCGCGCACCGCCCGTCCACGGTCCTGCTGGCCGACCGCGTCGCCCTGCTCTCCGGCGGCCGGATCGCCGCCGTGGGCACCCACCAGGAACTGCTGCGCACGAACGCCGAGTACGCCCATCTGATGTCCGGACGCCCCGAGCACGGCGAGGACCGCGAGGAGGCCCGATGACGGCGCAGACGACCACCGCGCCGAACGAGGAGGACGAGCGGCAGGGGCCCTCCGCCCCGCCCTCCGCGGCCTCCGACGACCCGTTCGACCGTGACACCCTGCCCACGCCCCCGGGCGCCACGGCCGCACTGCTGCGCTCCCTGCTCGCCCCGCTGCGGGCCCGGACCGTGGTGACCTGCGTGCTGCTCCTGCTCCAGCAGGCGGCCGTGCAGGTGGGCCCGCTGCTGGTGGCGTACGCCATCGACCGGGCCGTGCCCGCGTTCCGGGACGGCGACCACGGTCCGCTGATCGCGGTGGCGGTCGGCTATCTGCTGTCCGCCCTGGCCGGCGGCGGGCTCCAGTACGCGTTCATCGTCGCCTCCGCCCGCGTCAACCAGGACGTGCTGCTCGATCTGCGCGGCCGGATCTTCCGCCATGCGCAGGCACTGAGCGTCGACTTCCACGAGCGCTACACCTCCGGCCGGCTGATCTCCCGGTCCACGACGGATGTGGAGTCGCTGCGGGAACTGCTCAGCGAGGGCCTTCAGGAACTGGTCACGGTCATCCTGTCGTTCGTCTACATCTCCGCGATGCTGCTCTGGCTGGACCTCGGCCTGGGCGCGGTGGCGGTGGTGTCCCTGGTGCCGCTGTACTGGCTGGTGCGGCTCTACCGGCGCCGGGCGGGGCGGATCTTCCGCCGCCGGTCGACCGCGATCGCCGCGGTCATCGTCAAGTTCGCGGAGACGATGAACGGCATCCGGCCGGTGCGCGCGTTCCGCCGCGAGGCCACCAACGACACCGGCTTCCGCGTCCTGAACGCGCGGCACGCGAACACCAACGGCGACGCGCTGCTGGAGATGGCCCGCTATGTCACCGGCTCCCGGCTGGTGGCCAACACGGCGGTGGCCGGAATCGTGCTGTGGGGCGCGTCCCGGGTGGCGGACGGCTCACTGGCGCTGGGCGTGCTCGCGGCCGCGGTCCTCTATCTGCGGCGCCTGTACGACCCCATCGACCGCCTCGGGATGTTCCTCAACGCCTATCAGTCGGCGGCGGCCTCGCTGGAGAAGATCGCGGGCCTGCTGGCGCAGACGCCGTCGGTGCCCGAACCGTCCGCGCCGGTGCCGCTGCCGGCGCTCACGGGCGAACAGCCCGGCCGCCGGGTCGTGTTCGAGGACGTGCGGTTCGCGTACCGCACGGGCGGGGAGGTGCTGCCGCACTTCTCGCTGACGCTGCCCGCCGGGCAGACGGTCGCGGTGGTCGGCGCGACGGGCGCCGGCAAGTCGACGCTTGCCAAGCTGCTCGCCCGCTTCTACGACCCCTCCGACGGCCGGGTCCTGCTGGACGGCGTGGACCTGCGGGACCTCGCGCTGCCCGAACTGCGCCGCGGGGTGGTGATGGTGACCCAGGAGGCGTTCCTGTTCTCCGGCACCGTCGCCGAGAACATCGCGATCGGCCGGCCGGACGCGACCCGCGAGGAGATCGAGCGGGCGGCGAAGGCGATCGGCGCGCACGACTTCATCAGCGCGCTGCCCGACGGCTACGACACCGATGTACGCAAGCGCGGCGGACGTATCTCCGCCGGTCAGCGCCAGCTCGTCGCGTTCGCCCGCGCCCTGCTGGCGGACCCGGCGGTCCTGATCCTCGACGAGGCCACCAGTTCCCTGGACATCCCCGGCGAACGGGCCGTGCAGCGCGCCATGGAGACGGTGCTGCGGGGCCGTACGGCCGTCGTGATCGCGCACCGGCTGTCGACGGTGGAGATCGCGGACCGGGTCCTGGTCATGGAGGACGGACGCATCGTCGAGGACGGCCGCCCCGCCGAACTGATCGCGGGGACGGGCCGGTTCGCGGATCTGCACCGGGCCTGGCGGGACAGCCTGGCGTGACCGGGGCGGGCCGGGGGCCGGGGCCCTCGCGCCGGAGCGCGGGCACCTTCGTGGTGACGTAACTCACCGCGCACGGCGCACGATTGACGTAGTTTCGCAGTACGCGCAGCGACCCGCCAGCGATGGATCACCGGCGAGCACGAAAGGACCACCCTTGAGCGGCATCGTGACCCGTCCCACCACCGAGGTCCGGCTGTTCGGATTCCACCACGCCGGGGGGTCGAGCGCTCTGTTCCACCCCTGGCGCCGGCTGCTCCCGGAGGGCTGGGAGCTGCGGGCGCTCGACGCGCCCGGCCACGGCACCCAGATGAGGCATCAGCCGATCGACGACCTCGACGACCTCCTCGCGCACTTCCTCGACGTGGTCCCGCCCGAACCGGAGCTCCCCTACGCCTTCTTCGGGCACAGCATGGGGGGCATCGTCGCCTACGAGCTGACCCGCCGGCTGATCGCGGAGGGACGCGTACCCCCGGTATGGCTCGGCGTCTCCGCCTGCCGGGCGCCCGGCACGCCGCTCACCGCGCACCGGCACAGGCTCGACGACGAGGGGCTGCGCAGGAGCATCGCCGAGCTGGGCGGCACCCCCGCGCAACTGCTGGACAACCCGGCCCTGTGGGAGATATTCGGCCGGCTCATCCGGTGCGATCTGCGGCTGGTGGAGACCTGGCGGTCCGAGCCGGGCCCGCCGCTGCGCGTGCCCCTGACGGTGTTCGGCGGCCGCGACGACGTCTCCCCGCCTCCGGAGCAGCTGGCCGCGTGGACCGGGCGGTCCTCCGCGTTTCTCGGTATGCGGATGTTCGACGGGGGCCATTTCTACTTCGGCGCGGACCCGCAGCCCCTGCTCACGCATGTCGTACGGGATGTGCGCACCGCCGTGGACGCGGCCGCGCAGCGGGTCGGATGAGCCGCGCCGTGGCCTGCCGGGTGTGGTGGGCCGGGGCCGGCGACCACCGGCCGGAGCTGGACGCCCTGCTGGGTCCCGCCGAGGCCGTACGACGCGAGCGGTACGCCAGGGCGGTGGACCGCCGTCGCTTCACCGTGTCCGCCGTCCTGCTGCGGCTGGCCGCCGCACGGGAGTTGGGGTGTGCGCCGCGGGAGGTGCCGGTGGTGCGGGACTGCCCGGACTGCGCCGTGCCGCACGGACGGCCCCGGATCGAGGGGCCGGTGCATGTGTCGGTGTCGTACGCGGGGCAGGCTGTCGCCGTCGCGGTGAGCACGGGTGCGGCGGTCGGTCTCGACGCGGCCGAAACCCCGGCCGGCGGCCCTCCCCCGGCGGGCCTGGCCGCCCTCGAACGGGCACTGCGGCCGGAGGAGCGGGCGGAGCTGCGTGAGGCGCCGGAGGGGATGCGGGCCGGGATGCTCGTGCGGTGGTGGACGTACAAGGAGGCCGTGCTCAAGGCCACCGGGGACGGTCTGCGCGTGTCGCCCACGGACGTCGGGGTGAGCGAGCGGTCCGGGTCGGCCCGGCTGACGGTGTATCCGGGACGTCCCGAACTCCTGGACGGCGGAACGGTGTTGCGGCCGGCCGGGGCATCCCTGGCCCGACTCTCCCCGGCGGCCATGGCGTCCGTCGCGTTCTTGGTGGATCGTGGGACCCGTGTCGATCACGTACGAGGGGAAGACGGCCGGGAGCTGCTCGGCACCGTCGCCGTGCACTGAGTCGCTCCCCGGGCGCACCGGCACGACCGCACCGGCATCATCGAGGGGAGACGCACCGTGACGGGACAGGCGAGGCCGCGGCTGACGGTCGTGGGCAGCGGGGGGCAGCCCTATCGGGAGTACTCCTTCCGCGCGCTCGTCGAGGACTACGAGCTGACGGCGGTCCTGCCGACGCCCCCCACCTGGCAGTCCCGGTATCTGACGGACCACCGGGTGGTCGACTGCACGGACCCGGGCGCGATCGCCGCCGCGGTGTCCGAACTCGCCGGGCCGGACGGGCGGGCCGCGGTGTTCACCTGGGACGAGCTGGTCCTGGAGGCCACCGCCGCGGCCGCCGGAAAGCTCGGGCTGCCGCATATGTCGGCCACCGCGGTGGCCCGGTGCCGGGACAAGTACCTGACGAGGTCGCTGATGGCCGAGGAGGGGCTGCCCTCGCCGCGCCACCGGCTGGTGCGGTCCGCGGACGAGGCGGCGCGCGCGGCGGCGGGGTTCGGCTGGCCGGTCGTGGTGAAGCCGCGCTCCCTGGCGGGCAGCATCGGGGTGGTCAGGGCCGAGGACAAGGCCGCGGTCCGCACCGCGTTCGAGCTGGCCTCCGGGGCGGCGTACGCCACGCTGCCGGCCGGTGAGGGCATCCTCGTCGAGGAGTATCTGGACGGCCCCGAGATCAGTGTCGACAGCGTTGTCTTCGAGGGCGAGGTCCGCTGTGTGCACGTGGCCCGCAAGCGGCTCGGGTTCCCGCCCTACTTCGAGGAGGTGGGCCATCTGGTGACGGCCCTCACCTCGGAGGCGCTGGATCCGGAGGTGTCCGAGCTGGTGCGCGCCGCGCACCAGGTGCTCGGGGTCGACTTCGGTGTCACGCACGCCGAGGTCCGGCTCACCGCGGCCGGGCCCCGGCTGGTCGAGCTGAACGGACGGCTCGGCGGGGACCTGATCCCCCTGATCAGCCGGATGGCCACCGGGATCGACCTGGTGAAGGCCGCCGCCGAGATCGCCCTGGGCCGGGCGCCCCGGTTCTCCGAGGCCGCGGACGGCGGGCCGGGCCGCACGGCGGAGGTCCGCTTCGTCTATCCCGCGCAGGACTGCGAGGTGCGCGGCGTCGATCTCCAGGAGGCGGCCGCCGTGCCCGGCATCGTCCACGCCACGGTGCTGGCCCCGCCCGGGACACGGCTGCTGCTGCCGCCGAAGAACCCGATCCCGCGGCTCGCGGCACTGATCGCGGTGGCCGACGACGAGAAGGCCACGGGGCACGCGCTGGACGTCGCCGAGCAGAAGGTCGTGGCGGACACCGTGCCGCTGCCCGGCTGAGCACGGCCGGGAGCCGGTCCGGGAGCGAGCGGCACGACCCGCGGGCGGGTCGGGTGCCGGCTTCCGGCCGGCTCCTGGCCCCCGGCCACGACCGGCTCCTAGCTCTCGGCCGGCGCCTTGGCGAGGCGGGCGACGAAGAAGCCCTCGAAGGTGTCGGTGGGTGCCACCCGGACGGCGTTCTTCACGCGCTCGTCGAACTTCATGCCGCGCCAGGAGGTGACGCCGGGCAGGAACGACGGCTCGGCGAAGTCCAGGGGCTCCACGGTGAGGTCCTTGTGCCGTTCCAGGTTCTTGCTGACCGGGAACTCGTTCTCCTCGGGGCTGAGGGTGCAGGTGGAGTACACCATCACGCCGCCGGGCCGCAGCAGCCTGTAGGCCGCGCTGATCATCTTGGTCTGGAGGAACTTGTACTTCTCGATGCGCTCCTCGGACCAGAACTTCAGGGAGCTGGAGCGGCGCAGATCGATCCGTCCCTCGCCGGAGCACTGGACGTCCAGCAGGATGCGGTCGAAGGACTCGGCGGGCAGCGACTTGTCGATGTACTGCGCGGGGTGCGTGGTCAGCTCCGCGTAGCGCACGCCGTAGAGCTCGGCGAGCTCGCCCATCTTGCGGGCGCGGGGGGCGGCGCCGTCGTTGAGCCACAGCCGGCAGTCGTTGCCGACGCGCGCGGCGACGTGGAAGGCCTTTCCGCCGGGGGCGGCGGCCACGTCGAGGAGGTCCTCGCCGGGGCGCGGCGACAGCGCGACGGGCGGGATCAGACTGGAGGCGTTCTGCAGATAGACCCGGCCCTGGTGGGCCAGCTCGAGCATGTCCTCGAAGCCGTCGTTCTCCGGCCACAGGAAGGTGTGCTCGCACCAGTCGACCGGGAAGGCCTTGGGCGCCTTCTCGTCCACGGCCCGCACCGTGTCCTGGTACGTCTCCTCGTCGAGCAGCCGGTTGACGCGGATGGAGGTCGGGCGGGCCCCCCGGAAGATCTCCTTGACCTCGGCCGGTCGGATCCGGAGGACCTCGGCCATACGCTGCTCGAACTGGCGGATGGTCCGCGCACTGGACACGGCCGGGCTCCCTTCTGGCCGACCCCGCGGCCGGACGGTCTCTGGGCCACCAGTCTCTCACTCGACGGTGGCCCACAGATCCGTGCGGCGGAGCGGCCGGAACCCCGACCTATTCGAACGCGAGTTTGACGCGCTTCCGGGTCTCCTCGTGGAGATACGGGATCCGGTCGACGTCCGTGCAGTGGTAGAAGGCGTCGTAGGTGTACATCCAGCCCTCACGGGTGGCCTTCGACTCACCACGGGCCGGCACCCGGTGGCCCGGCTCCAGATACTGCTGCTCGAAGTCGAACTCCGGCTGGGCGTGCACCCAGTCCAGCCCGGTGAACTCCTTGAAGATCCCGGACTCCTCGGCGTTGACGAACACCCCGAGGAGGAAGCCCTCCTTGGCGCGCGGGTACGTCCGCGGCAGCGGCTCGCCCATCTGGAGCTTGCGGCCCATGTCCCGGACGTCGACACCGAGCCACGCGATGAGCGTCTTGGCCACGCTGCCCCCGCCGATCCGCGGGTTCACCTCGATGATCGACACGCGCTCACCGTCCCACTTCAGCTCGATGTGGACGAAGGTGTCGTCCACTCCGAGCTTACGCAGCGCGTCCTGGAGGATCACGCGGATGCGCTCCTCCTCCTCGGCCGAGACGAAGGGGGTCGGGCAGACGTTCGCCGTCTCCAGCCGGAAGCCGCCCTCCTGGGCCCAGAGCAGCTTCTCCTGGATCAGCAGCGACACCAGCTGGCCGTTCTGCATGAACGCCTCGAAGGACAGCTCCCGGCCTTCTCCGATGAAGGACTCCAGCAGCACCTCGCCGCGCGGGTCCCACACCCGGGTCCCGTCGTTGAACGGGCCGTGCGGATGGCCCTCGCGCAGGCTCTCGAAGGTCTCCGCCAACTCGTCGTAGGCGCGCTCCGCGTCCTGGACGATCTCCACGAAGGCGCTCGCCGTGCCCCAGATCGGCTTGATCACGAAGGGCACGCCCAGCCGCTCGACCGCCGCGGCGACGTTCTCCCGGGACAGGTCCTCGGCCTTGAACACCTCGGTGTGCAGCGGCAGCATGCCGCCGAGCACCTCCCGCAGCCGGGGCTTGATACGGCAGTTCAGCTGCCCCTCGAAGCCGGGGAAGTCCATGCCGAGGCGGCGCGCGGCGCCCAACTGCACCGGCCAGATCTTGTCGTTGATGATCGAGAACCGGTCGAGCCTGCCCCGGTAGGGGCTCAGCGCCTCCACCACGGCGTCCTCGGAGAAGACATCGGAACAGACGATCACTTCGTCCGCGCACTCCTCGTACACCGAGACGAACTCGGCGGCGCAGAGGAAGAGAACGGGAACGCCGTGCTCGCGGAGACTTCGGGCCCGGTTTCGCAACTCCGGCCAGAGTTCCATTCCAGGAATGGACACCTCGACGAAATATCCCGTATCCACGGACGAGTTGTGCTGGTCCATTGCATTCACGGTGGTCACGCTAACACCGGCCCGCAGGGGCGGCAAGGTTCGATGAAGCCTTCCGCCAAGGGATGTGACGCTATGTCAAGTGAGGTCCACGGATCTCGGGGACCGGGCGTGGAGTTCTTGCGGGTGATCCCCCGGACCTCATAGGATCCGAGCGGCCGATGGAATGGCGGGGGAGGTGGCCGGTGAGCACGACCGAGACAGGCTTCGACGATACCGCTGTCGTTTCGGCCAGAGGCCTGAAAAAGCAGTTCGGCTCGTTCGAAGCGGTGGGCGGCATCGATTTCGAGGTGGCCCGCGGTGAGGCATTCGGCCTGCTGGGTCCGAACGGCGCGGGCAAGTCCTCGACCATGCGGATGATCGCCTGCACCTCTCCCCGCACCGGCGGCACCCTGAGCGTGCTCGGCATGGACCCGCAGACGCACGGCCCGGCCATCCGGGCCCGGATCGGCACCGTCCCGCAGACCGACAACCTGGACATGGAGCTGACCGTACGGCAGAACCTCCAGACCTACGGGCGGTACTTCGGGCTGTCGCGGGCGCATGTGCGCAGCAAGGCCGTCGAGCTGATGGAGTTCGCCCGGCTCTCCGACCGCGCGGACGACGAGGTCCAGCCGCTGTCCGGCGGTATGAAGAGACGGCTGGCCATCGCCCGCGGTCTGGTCAACGACCCCGAGGTGCTGCTCCTCGACGAGCCGACCACCGGGCTGGACCCGCAGGCCAGGCATCTGCTGTGGGAGCGGCTGTTCCGGCTCAAGCAGAGCGGTGTCACCCTCATCCTGACCACGCACTACATGGACGAGGCCGAGCAGTTGTGCGACCGGCTGGTCGTGATGGACAGCGGCCGGATCGTCGCCGAGGGGTCCCCCGCCGGGCTCATCGAGCAGTACTCCACCCGTGAGGTGCTGGAGCTGCGCTTCCACCCCGGCACCCAGACCCGGTACGTGTCCGCCGTGGAGGACCTCGCCGAGCGCGTCGAGGTGCTGCCGGACCGGCTGCTGCTCTACACCAAGAACGCCGACACGACGGCGACCCGGGTCGTCGAGCGGGACGTCCATCCGCTGTCCAGCCTGGTGCGGCGCTCCACCCTGGAGGACGTCTTCCTGCGGCTGACCGGCCGGACCCTGGTGGACTGAGATGGCCACCGACACCTCCCCGCAGACCCTCGCCCCGCCCGCCCGGGCCACGGGCACCGTGGTCGGCCCCTGGCAGGCCATGGCGTTGCGCCTGGAGGTCCAGTGGGCCTGGTACCGGCGCTACTGGCGGGCGAACCTGTACTCCTCCGGCCTCCAGCCGCTGCTGTTCCTCAGCGCGATGGGCCTCGGCCTGGGCTCCCAGGTCAAGGACGCCTCCTTCCTCGGCGGCCACACCTATCTCCAGTACATCGCCCCGACGCTGCTGGTCAGCGGCATCGTGGCCACCGCGGTCAACGAGGCGGGCCACCCCGTCCTGTCCGGCTTCAAGTGGAAGCAGGACTACATCGCGGTCGTCGCCACCCCCATCACCCCCCAGCAGCTGTACGGGGCACAGCTGATGTGGATCGCCCTGCGTCTGTCGATCTCCGCGGTGATCTACGGGATCACCGCTGCCCTCTTCGGGGCGTGGACCGGATTCGGGGTGCTGCTCGCCCTGCCCCTGACGGTGTTCACCGGGGCGGCCTGCGCCGCGCCGGTCATGGCCTTCGCCGCCGTCACCCGCGGGGAGGGTCACGCCTTCGTCGCCCTGAACCGGTTCGTCGTACTGCCGATGACCCTGTTCGCCGGCACCTACTTCCCCGTCGACCGGCTGCCCGGGCCGTGTCTGCCCCTGGTGTGGATCTCCCCCATCTGGCACGGCAACGAGCTGGTCAGGGGGGTCACGCTGGGCGGTCTGTCGCCCCTGCAGGCCCTCGGGCACACGCTGTTCCTGCTGGCCATGCTGGTCGTCGGTGTGCTGCTCGGCCGCCGGAGCTTCTCCCGCAGGCTGGTGGTCTGACGTGAACGAGCCGACGACCACCGCCCGGACCCCCGAGGCCGGTGCCCGGCCCACCGTCGGCGGGCGGCCCGCCGGCGGCGGTCCGCTGCTGCGGATGCTGCCCTCCAGCGCGTACTCCGGACTGTCCTTCCGCCTGGTCGAGCGCAGTGTGCTGCTGTACTCCCGGGCCTGGCTGGTGCTGGTGTCCGGGGTCTTCGAGCCACTGTTCTATCTGCTGGCGTTCCAGGTCGGGTTCAGCTCGCTGATCGGCGAGGTGACCGGTCCGGACGGCCGTCCCATGAGCTACGTGGCGTTCGTCGCCCCGGCGCTGCTGGTGGCCTCCGCGATGAACGGCGCGGTCTACGAGACGCTGAGCATCTTCTACAAACTGCGCTTCGACCGGCTCTACGACGCCGTGCTGGCGACCCCCATGGGCACGCTGGACGTGGCGATCGGCGAGATCTCCTGGGCGGTGCTGCGCAGCGGTCTGTACGCGGTGGCGTTCCTCGGCGTGATGGCGGCCATGGGGCTCGCCACGTCCCCGTGGGCCCTGCTGCTGATCCCGACGGCCCTGCTCATCGCGACCGCGTTCGCGGCGATCGGCATGGTGTGCGCGACGCTGCTGAGGTCGTCCTCGCAGTTCGACTACATCCATGCCGTCGTGATGCCGATGTTCCTGTTCTCCACGACCTTCTACCCGATGTCGGTGTACCCGGCGTCGCTGCGCTGGCTGGTGGAGCTGTCGCCGCTCTACCACGGCATCGAACTGGCCCGGGGACTGTCCGTCGGAGTGCTGGACCCGACCATGATCGGGCACATCGGGTTCCTCGTCGTGCTGGCCGCCGGCGGGCTGTACATCGCCTCGCGCCGGATCGGGAAACTGCTGCTGAGCTGAGGACCGGCCCCGGACGACGACGGGGCCGGTCCGGGGGTGTCAGAGCGTGGGCGTCAGTTCGTACCACCTGACGGGCGGGTCGTCCGCCCGTAGCGGCAGCAGGAACCGGTCGATCTCCAGATCGGCCAGGGGGTAGCGCTGGAATCCGTCCTGGAATCGCCGGCGTATCGCCTCGGAACGCGGGTGGTAGTCGTCTTTCGTCAGCACCCGCACGATCGCCGCCTCGGGCTGGAGCATGAAGATGAAATGGCCTTCGACACCATTCATGTACCGCGAATGGTCATGCGGGTAGCACGGCGCGAACACACTGATGAAACATTCCTCTCCCTCCAGTACGAAGTACCACCGGGGATCGGTCGCGAGTACCGGATCAAGACCCGCGGGAGCCGCTTCCGTGAGATTCCGGTGCAAGAACTCCATGAAATTCCGGAAAACCTGGGTCAGCTCGTCGAACGTGTCGCCGAACACCCGGGTGGGAAAGGCGTAGACGAATCCGTCGATGACATCGCGGTCCAGAATCCGCAGGAATCGGCGCACGGCCGGCAGGGCCGCCTTCATGTTGTCCGCGAACGAGCGGTCCTCGTCGTAGGACGGCGGCCCCCACAGCACCGACTTCTGGGCGAACGGGCAGAAGGTCTCCATCTGGATGGGGCGGATGAGCCGGACGGACTCGGCCCGGGACGGGTCGAACTCCGACTCGGCCGCCGCCCGTTCCCCGCCCCGGGTCGACTCCAGCAGCCGCACCAGCTGCTCGCCCAGCTCCTCGTAGGAGGCGAAGCCCGCGAGCGCGGTCCTCAGCACGTCGGGCAGCAGCCGGCGCAGGGCCGCGAGGTCCGGGTCGCTGCCCTGCAGGGCGTCGGAGCGATGGAAGGCCATGGTCCGGCGGACCGGCTCGGCGGCGGCGGTCAGCCGGTCCACGGCCTCGGGCAGCGGCAGCGGCCGCTCGGGCCACAGCGACGCCTCGGTCAGGTCGGCGGGCCAGGACGCCTCGACGAAAGCCTGCTGCAGCGGGATGCCGTAGCCGTTGGCCAGGGCCACCGCCGCGACGATCACCTCGGCGAGGTGCCGCCCCGCGGCGGACCGGTCGGCGGCATCGCCGCCACCGGCCTCGCGCAGGGCGGCCACCCGCTCGGCGAGATACACATCGGCCGGGTCCGGCGCCCAGTACGGGCCCCGGTCCTCGACCATGCGGCGCACCGCCTCCTGGATGCGCGCGATGTGCGGCCTCATCCCGCCGCCCCCTCCACGCCTCCTTCCGAGACGTCCTTGCGGACGAGGAACGGTCCGATGGCCAGATAGTCGATCTCGGTCTTGAGGAAGGTGGCCAGGGCGTCGGCCGGCGAGCAGATGATGGGCTCCTGGTCGTTGAACGAGGTGTTCAGGACCATGGGGACACCCGTGAGCGCCTCGAACTCGCTGATGATGCGGTGGAAGCGCGGGTTGACGTCGGCGCGCACGGCCTGGATGCGGCAGGTGTTGTCGACGTGCAGCACGGCGCCCATCCGGTCGTGCTTGTCGGCCTTCGCCGGGTACGCCATCAGCATGAAGTCGCCCGCGCTGGTCTCCTTGGCGACCTCGAACCACTCGGGCACCGCCTCGCTGAGCACGCTGGGCGCCAGCGGACGGAAGTACTCCCGGTGCTTGACCTTGTGGTTGAGGTCGTCGCGCATGGAGCGGCTGCGGGGGTCGCCGATGATGCTGCGGTTGCCGAGCGCCCGGGGGCCGAGTTCCATGGCGTCCTGGAACAGCCCGATGACATGGCCCTCGCTGAGCAGGTGCGCCACCCGCTTCTCGAAGTCCTCGGGGCGCTCCACGATCAGGCCGTCGCGGGCGGACAGCTCCTTCTCGATCTCCGCCTCGGTGTAGGACGGGCCCCAGTAGGCGTGGCGCATCTGCGAGCCGCGCTTCTGGCCGAGGATCGCGTTCCACACATGGAGGGCGGCACCCAGGGCCAGTCCGCCGTCATGCGCCGCGGGCTGGACGTACAGCTCGTCGAACGGGCCCTGCTCGAAGGCCACCTGGTTGGTGACGCAGTTGAGGGCGACGCCGCCCGCGAGGCAGAGCCGGGTCGCGCCGGTCACGTCGTGCAGATGGCGCGCCATGTGCAGGACGAGTTCGTTGGTCTTCTCCTGGAGCGCCGCGGCGACGTCGTGGTGCACGTCCTCCAGCGGCTCGTCGGGGCGCCGGGGCCGGACGCCGAGCACCGACTCCAGGCCCGAGGTGTCGGCGGACGGCGGGTAGTACAGGATGTCGCTGAACTTCAGCAGGTCGTGGCGCATGTCGAAGCCGCCGTCCTCGGTGGTCCAGGCGAGCCGGTCGAAGCCCTCCGTGAACCGCGCCGGTTCGCCGTACGCCGCGAGGCCCATGACCTTGGCGGCGTCGTAGACCCCGAAGCCGAGGAAGACCGAGACCAGCTCCCACAGATAGCCGATGGAGGCCGGGTAGCGGACGCTCTGCACGCACTCCAGGGCGTTGCCCCGGCCGTGGTAGAAGCGGGTCGAGTAGGCGTCGTCGCCGAGCGCGTCGACGACCAGCACCGCGGCGTCGGGGAAGGCGGACGCGAAGTACGCCGAGGCGCCGTGCGCGGTGTGGTGCGCCACCCAGTGGAAGTCACCGGTGAAGCCCGACTCGGCGAACTTCTTGGGGATGCCGGGCAGGGTGGCGAGGAACAGCGACTGCTTCTCGGTGCTGTCCCAGGGGGAGGGCAGTCCGCCGTCCTTGACAGCCTGGATCTCCGCGGGGTCGGCCGCGCAGGTGACGTGGTCCACGTCCGCCAGGGTGATGCCCGCCTTGTCCAGGCAGAACCGGATGGCGTTCATGGGCAGTTCGTCGGGGTTGTCGGCACGGGCCTGCTTGCCGTGCTTGACGCGGTTGAAGCGCTCCTCCTCCGCCGAGGCGACCAGTTCGCCGTCCTTCAGCAGAGCGGCCGAGGACTCGTGGTAGACCGAGTTGATGCCGAGGATGTACATGGGGGCTCCCATCGTGAGCGGTCAGACCAGCGGCTGGTAGGCGAGACGGGGGAAGTAGTCCTCGCGGGTGCCCTCGCGCCGCACGTCCCAGGTGGCGCAGTGCAGGGAGCCGCCGTACTCGAAGACGTTGCGGAAGGGGACGGTGAAGACCTCGAAGCCGAGCTTGTCGAGCAGGTCCTGGAGGGGCTTCTCCTGCTCCTCGCAGATCAGCTTCGTCGGGGAGATGCTGAGCACGTTCATCGACAGCCACTTGGAGGACTGGCAGTACAGCGGCATCTCGTCGTTGTTCAGGACCGGCTGCGGGGCCTCGACCAGCTCCCAGTCGTCGTCCAGGAACATCCGCTCCTCTCCCTCGCGCAGCGGGCGCTCCGGGTTGGTGAGGATGAGCCCCGGGCGCAGCGGTACGAAGGTGCAGTCGATGTGCGAGGGGAAGAAGTCCAGCGGGAAGTGGACCGGGTGGACGCGGAAGCCGCGCGGCTCCAGATGGCGCCTGAGCCAGTGGATGCCGGCCCGGTTGGTGGTCATCGACTCCTGGACCAGGATGTCGCGGCCCAGCCGGCTCATGTCGGCGGCGTCGAAGACGACCTCGTCCTGGTTGATGCAGAACTCGAAGGAGTGCATCTTGGCGTGCCGCTCCTCCAGCGGCCAGTCCCAGAACTCCTCGCGGTACATCCCGTCGGCCATCGACGGCTTGGGCGCGGTCGTCCACTCGACGCGGGGGTCGGCGTTCCAGTACTCGTAGACCAGCTTGCGGTAGGGCTGGTACTCGAAGTACCGGGCGCGGCGCGACATGGTGGCCTCGATGATCTCGTTACCCATGGTGATCATCACGTCGCGCGGGCAGACCGCGCAGTACTGGTTCTCGACCTCGAAGTCGGGGGTGCGCACCGGGGCCGAGAAGTCGTGCGGCTCGGGACGGCGCACGGTGACGCCCTGGGACTCCAGCACCCGGACCAGACCGTCCAGTTCCTCGTTGGCCCGGTCGATGGCCTCCTTGGACTTGGGGCCGGTGGGGAACGGGGTGTCGGGCGCGTTGCGGACGGCGGGCCGGCTGCCCGGCTCCACCGGTTCGAAGGAGGCGTTGTCGGCGGAGCCGACCACCATCTCCTGCAGCGGGTCCCACTCGTTCCACGAGTTGACGATCAGCGGCTTGTCCATGGGCGGTACCTGTCTCCTGGTGTCGGGTGTGCGGGAGTCGTGACGGGCCGCGCGAGTACGGTCGGGAACCTCGGACGCGGGTTCAGTCGTAGGCCTTGGAGAAGAGCTCGACCACGTAGGGGCCGAACTGGACGGCCTCGTAGCGCGGCGGGTTGTCGTCGTCGCAGCAGACGTCCAGCGGGCTGATCACGGCGTCGTAGGCGGGCTCGAAGAAGAAGGGGATCGAGTAGCGGTCGACGGCCCCCGGGAGCTGGACGCGGTGCCAGGTGGCGCGGTAGCGGTCGTTGGTCCAGCGCTGCATCATCTGGCCGATGTTGACGAGGAAGGTCCCGGGGATGTGCGGTGCCGGGATCCACGCCCCCTCCGCGTTGAGCACCTCCAGACCGCCCACCTCGTCCTGCTGGAGCACCGCGAGGAAGCCGTAGTCGACATGCGCGCCGAAGCCGCTCTCGACCTCCTCCATCGCCAGCTCCTCGGGCGCGGTCCGGCCGACGGTCTCGTTGTACGGCGGGTAGTGCACCATCCGCAGATCGCTCAGCTCCACGCCGTGGTACGGCGCGAAGTAGTGCTCGTCGACGCCGAGGCTGAGGGCCATGCCGGCGGCGATACGGGCGCTCAGGCCGTAGAGCTGGTCCCAGGCGCGCATCACGGTCTCCCGGAAGGACGGCAGCGCCGGGGGCCACTGGCCCGGGTCGTCCAGAGGGTGGACGTCGGCGCGCCGGGCCGCCGCGGCGGCGGCGATGGTGCTGGCCTGGCGGCCGGACTCCGGCTGGAGGTCCAGGCACTCGTGCCAGTCCGTCTTGCCCGCGGTGACCTCGCCGCCCAGCGGGACATAGCCCCGGAACTGTTCGGTGATGCCGAGCCGGATCCTCATCTTCTCCTCCAGGGGGAGAGCGAAGAATTCCTGGGCCGCGCCGAACAGGGCGCGGCTGTCCGCCTCGGAGATGCCGTGGTCGGTGATGTAGAAGAAGCCGACGTCGCGGCAGGCCTCGCCGATCCGCTCCACGGTCAGCCGCAGCTCCTCGGGGTCGGGGTCGGCGGTGACCAGCGGGCCGATGCCGATGACCGGGACTTCCTTGAAGGCCGTGCCGTGGGTGTTGTGGTTCATTGCCCCTCTCCGTTCTCGGTGTGCGTGCCGCCGTTGTTCCGCCCGGGGAAGATCACGTTCATGCGCGCCCACTCCAGCTCGCCGACGGGCGTGGCCGGGTTCGGCCCCCGGCCCCCGGCGAGCCATGAGTTGCCGGCGGGCACCGCGAGGGGGCCGCTCAGCCGCGGGCCGGCCGCGCGGTCCACCGGGACCAGCGGGCGGCGCAGGTCGGGCAGGAAGAACGACGCGTAGGAAAGTCGCTCGGTGCGCAGCGCCGAGTTGTGGACGCGGTGCGGGCAGGCCCGGTAGTAGCCGTGCGTCCACACCTCCATCAACTCGCCGCCGAACACCGACAGGACATCGGCGGGCGGTTCCACGGGCAGCCAGCGGCCGTCCGCCGCCTCGGCCTCGAGTCCGGGCTGCTCCTGGAGGCTGACGGTGAGCAGCCCGCTGTCGGTGTGCCGCTCCAGCCGGGCCTGGTCGGCACCGAAGCCGGCCGGGTCGCGGTAGCGGATCAGCCGCGAGTAGGAGCACAGCTCGCCGGCCGTGACGGCGTCGTCCGCGTCGGCCGGCTGGTCCAGGGTGAGCAGCAGGCCGCGCAGCACCGCCAGGGCGACACGGTCCATGGCCGCCGAGTACGCCTCGACCACGGGCCGGAAGCGGGGCAGCACGGACGCGTCGGGCCACTGGTTAGGGCCGTACAGGGCGGTGTGCCAGGGCTGCTCCTCCCCCTCGGGCGCGGTGGTCTCCGTGCCGAACTCGAAGGACTCCTTCAGGTCGGGTACGCCGCCCGTGTACTCGGCGCCCTGCGCCACATAGCCCCGGTAGTTGGCCGACCTGTCGATGTCCAGCGCCTGCTTGGCCGCCTCGGGCAGCGCGAAGAACGTCCGTGTCTGCTCGTGGAGGGCGGGGAAGAACCCGGGGCCGAGGTCGGCCCGGGCGTCGACATGGACGAGGGCGTGTTCACGGAGCGCGTCGTGCAACCGGTCGAGCGTCGCGGGCCGGCCTGCCTCCAGGTCGGCGAGTGCGAGTACAGGGATCACGGGCTCTCCTCGGGTCGGGGCTCGTTGTGCACTCGGGCGGGTTCAGCGCGGCAGCTCGTCGACGCGCAGCTCGGGTCGGTCGGCCAGTGCCTCAAGCAGCGTCCGGAACCTGGCGGCCCAGGCGTGGACGCGGGCGTCGTCGAAGAGGTCCGTGCGGTAGTCGAAGTCCAGGCGCAGTCCGCCGTCGTGCTCCAGGGCGTCGAGGCGGAAGTCCGTGAGCGCGAACCGTGTGGGCACGGGCCGGTACTCGGCCCGGAGCCCGTCGAAGTCGGGGCAGGGGGCGGCCCGGTCCAGGTTGAAGACGGTGCGCAGCGGCAGCGGGAAGGCGGCGGGGTCCGCGCCGAGCGCGTCACGCACCCGGGTGAACGGCACCTCCTGGTGCTCGAACGCGGCCAGCACCGCCTGCCGGGTGGCCCGCAGCTGGCCGGCGAGGGTGGTGTCCGCGGCCAGGGTGCTGCGCACGGGCAGGAAGTGGGCGCAGTAGCCGACGGCCGAGTCGCTGTCCTTGAGGGAGCGGCCCGCCTGGGGAGTGCCGACGACGATGTCGTCTTGGCCCGTCAGTTCGTGGACGAGCAGGTTGTACGCGGTGAGCAGGGTCATGAACAGGCTGGCCTTGTGGGCCCGTCCGGCCTTCTTGACCGCGGTGAGCGACGCGGCGTCGAGGGTGGTGGTGAAGCGGGCGCCGTGGTGGGTGCCCGGGTCGCCGTCCCGGTCGCGGTCGGTGGGCAGCAGCGTGTCGGGGAAGCCGTCGCGGAACCTCTCCAGCCAGTACGCCTGCTGTTCGGCGAGCTCGGGCCGCCGCCGCTGCTGCCACTGCACGATGTCCCGGTGCTGGAGGGGACGGCCGAGCGTCGCGGGGGTGCCGCGGCGTTCGGCGGTGTAAAGGGCGGCCAGCTCCTCGGTGAGGACGGACACGGACCAGCCGTCGGAGACGATGTGGTGGGCGAGCAGGGCCAGTTCGTGCAGATCGTCGGCGAGCCGGAGCACGGCGATGCGCAGCAGCGGCCCCTCGGTGAGGGAGAACGGCCGCGCCATCGCCTCCCGCCACCAGGCCTCGACCGCCTCGTCCCGCCGGTCGGCGGGGACCTCGGCGAGATCGACGGTCTCGACCGGGATCTCGACGGCGGCCCGCACCTCGGCGGTCCCGTTCGCGCCGCCGTCGGGGAAGACCGTGCGCAGCGCCTCGTGGCGGGCGGCCAGGGCGGCCACGGCACGGCGCAGCGCGGGCAGGTCGAGGGGACCGCGCAGCCGGATGTCCTCGGGGACCGTCCAGGAGGGCGCGCCCTCGGCGGCGGCGCGCTCCAGGGCCAGCAGGGGCCGCTGCTCCTCGCCGAGGGGGACGGAGCGGGCGGCGGCACCGGGGGCGGGCGGCAGGAACTCCCCCTCGCGCATGGCCGCGACGGACTCCCTGACGGCGGTGACGATGCCGTCGATGTCCTCGTCGGTGTGCGCGGTGGACAGGAAGCAGGTGCGCCCCTCCCAGAGGTAGATGCCCCGGGTCAGCAGATGGAAGTGGAACACCTCGATCTCCAGCGGCTGGTACGCGTAGCTGGCGTTGCCGCGCCACGCGAACCGGAACACCGAGGAGAAGTGCAGGACCCGGATGGGCACCTCCTCGGCCTCGAAGAAGGCGTTGAGGGTCTCCGCGAGCCGGGTGGTGCGCGCGGTGAGGGCCTCCTGGAGCCCGGGGCCCTGGTCGCGCAGATGCCGCAGGATGCCCCGGGCACTGGCCATGGCCAGCGGATGCATCTCGAACGTGGACCCGATGTAGGTCTTCTCGCTGTCGGGGTCGGGGCCCGGACCGTCGGCCCACACCCCGCCGTCGACGCGGTCCAGGTACTCGCCCCTGCCGGCGACGACGCTCACCGGCAGGCCGCCGCCGACGACCTTTCCGTAGGCGACGAGGTCGGCCTGCACCCCGAAGTACGCCTGCGCGCCGCCCGGGTGGACCCGGAAGCCGGTGATCACCTCGTCGAAGATGAGGGGGATGCCGAGCCGTGCCGTCAGTTCCCGCAGTTCCTTCAGGAACTCCGCGGGCTGAAGCGCCGGGTTGCGGCTCTGCACGGGCTCGACGAGCACGCCCGCCAGCTCGTCGGCGTGCTTCTCGATGGTCTTCAGGGCCGAGGCGGCGCCGTAGGTGAGGATCAGCGGGTCCTGGGCGGCCTGCGGGGAGATGCCGGGCGCCATCGGCACGGAGTGCGTGGGGTCGCCGAGCACGTCCGGCAGGGCCAGCACCCGGTCGTCCTGGCCGTGGTAGGACCCGGAGAACATCACGAACCGGGAGCGGCCGGTGGCCGCCTGGGCCATGCGCAGGGCGCCCCGGACCGCGTCGGTGCCGGTCACCGCGAAGAACAGCCGCTCCACGCCGGTCATCTCGCACACCAGCTCGGCGACCTCGTCGGACAGCGACGAGATGGGGCCGAGCTGGAGGCCGTGGCCCAGCCGGTCGGCGACGGCACCGGCGACGAAGTCGGGGTCGTGGCCGCACAGCAGCACGCCGACGCCCATGGCGATGTCGATGTACTCGTTGCCGTCGACGTCCCAGAAGTGGGCGCCGTGCGCGCGCTCGCCGATGACGGGGTACGACACGGAGCGGGTCTCGGGCCGCACCGACCGCATCCGGGTGTCGGCCCGCCGCGCCCGGTGGTCGACGGCCCGCGCCAGCGAGCCCGCGGTCCGCTTCTTGTACGTGTCCAGCAGCTCGTCCAGGTGCGCCCGCTGGAGGGGGGTCAGCTCCCGGGGCGGCGCGGCGGCCGGGGCGGGGCGCCGGGCGGCGTCGGGCCGGACGGTGGGGGCCGGTGCGAGGGCCGTCTCGCGGCGGGGTGCGGGGAGGGTGGCGGTGGTGGCTGCGGGTGCGGGTGCAGGTGCGGGCAGCACGGTGGGGGCGGTCTCACCGTGCCCGGCCAGTACCTCCAACTGTCGCTGCATCACCTGGAGTTGCGCCGCCATCAGCTGGGCGAGGCCGCTGCCCTGGTCCACGCCGGCGGCCGGGAGGACGGGCAGGGCGGCGGGGGCGGGAAGCTGCGCCGGGGCGGGCGCGTCGCCCGGAAGGGGGTGCCCGGCCGGGACGTGGGCGTCCAGGTGCTCGGCGATGGCCTCGGGGGTGTCCAGGTCGTCGAAGAGACGGCCGACGGTGAGCGTGATGCCGTAGAGATCGGTGATGTCCTGGATGATCCGCACCATCAGCAGCGAGTCCGCCCCGAGGTCGACGAGGGTGGTCCCGGGCGTCATGTCCGAGACCTCAATCTCCAGTCCGGCGCCCACGCGTTCGCGCAGATCGGCGAGGATGCGCTCGCGCCGCCCGGCCTCGCCGGCCGGCGCGGGGGCGTACACCTGGGGCGAGGCTTGCTCAGGCACAGTGGGCTCTTCTCTCCGTGCGAACCAGTGGGGAGTGCGCTGGAAGGGATACGTGGGGGCGGGCACACGACGGCGCGGGTACGGGCCGTCGAACGCGGCCCAGTCGACGTCCACGCCCGCCGTGTACAACTCGGCGACGCTGTACAGCAGTTGCTTCCAGTCGTCGCGCCCCTCCCACAGGGAGGACGGCCAGCGCACGGCGGGCCCGGTCCAGTTCTGCCGGCCCAGCAGTTGCAGCACCGGCTGCGGACCGATCTCCAGGATCGCGCCGCAGTCCTCGCGTGCGAGGGCGGCCATCCCGTCGGAGAACCGGACCGGCTCGCGCATATGACGGCACCAGTAGGCGGCGTCCACCGCGTCGACCGGTGCGCCGGTCACGTTCGAGATCATCTTCACCCGGGGCGCGGTGTAGGTGACCTGCGCGGCGGCGTTCTCGTACGCGGCAAGCGCGGGCTCGATCATCGGGGAGTGCGGGGCGTGCGGGATGCGCAGCGGGCGGCCGTCCAGCCCCCGGGCCCTCAGCGCCGCGAGCGCCTCGGCGACGGCGTCGGCGGTGCCCGCGATCAGGGTCTCGCGGGGCCCGTTCAGCCCGGCGACGCCGACCTGTCCGGCGAAGGGTTCGAGGGCCGGTACGACCTCGTCCGCCGGGGCGAGGACCGCCGCCGTGGCACCGCCCGAGGTGGTGTCCTCGATGAGCCGGGCGCGCCGGGCGACCAGCCCGAGCCCGTCCTCCAGGCTGAAGAAGCCCGCCACACAGGCGGCCGCGTACTCGCCCGTGCTGTGGCCGAGCACGACCTGCGGCTCGACGCCCCACGAGCGCCACAGCTCCGCGAGCGCGTACTCCAGCGCGAAGAGCGCGGGCTGGGCGTGCGAGGTGCGGTCGATCAGGCCCTGCCCCGGGCCGCCCGGCCTCGGGTACAGCACGTCGAGCAGCGGGACGTCCAGGAGTTCCTGCCCGCGCAGGATCTCGTCGCAGGTCTCCAGGGTGCGCCGGAAGCCCGGGTGCGTGTCGAACAGCAGCCGGCCCATCCCCTCGTACTGGGAGCCCTGGCCGGTGAACAGGAACGCGACACCCGGACGTGCGGGGGCGTGGCCCGACGAGACACGGGCGCGGCGCCCCTCCGCGTAGGCGGCCAGCAGCCCGGCCGCCTCGGCGCCGTCGGCCGCGGGGACCGCCAGCCGGTGCGGGTGGACAGAACGCGCCGTGCCGGCGGTGTGGGCCGCATCGGCGAGCGCGGGCGCGCCGGGGCCGGTCAGGAACGCGGCGTACCGGCCGGCGAGTTCGCGCAGGGCCTCGGGGGTGCGGGCGGACAGCGGCAGTACGTGACGGGGGCGGTCGGGGACCTGGGGCGCCTCGGGTGCGGCGGGGTCCGTGGGGACCGTCGCGGCGGGGGTGGCGGGCGCGGGCGCGGGCTCCAGGACGACATGGGCGTTGGTGCCGCTGAAGCCGAAGGAGCTGACTCCGGCGGCGCGAGCGCCCTCGGGCCACGCCCGCAGCTCGGTGGGGACCTCCACGGGCAGGTCCGCCCAGGGGATGTGCGGGTTGGGCTCCTGGAAGTTGAGGTTGGCGGGCACCTGGCCGTGCCGGAGCACCTGCACCGCCTTGATGAGGCCGGCGGCCCCTGCGGCGGCCTCCAGATGCCCGATGTTGGTCTTCGCGGCGCCGATCAGCAGCGGGCCCGCCGGGCCCCGGTCGGCGAAGACCGTGCCGAGCGCCTCCACCTCGATGGGGTCACCGAGCTGGGTGCCGGTGCCGTGCGCCTCGACATAGCCCACCTCGTGCGGCGCGATCCCGGCGTCCGCCAGCGCCGCCCGGATGACCTCCTGCTGGGCGAGACCGTTGGGCGCGGTCAGTCCGTTGGTCCGTCCGTCCTGGTTGACCGCCGTGCCCCGGATCACCGCGTGCACCGGGTCACCCGCCGCGACGGCGTCCGCGAGCCGCTTCAGTACGACGATGCCCGCACCCTCACCGCGTGCGTAGCCGTCGGCGCGGCTGTCGAAGGTCTTGCAGCGGCCGTCGGCGGCGAGCGCGGAGCCCTTGCAGAACGCGATGAACGCGTCCGGCGACAGCATCAGGCTGGCCCCGCCGGCGAGCGCCATGTCGCACTCGCCGGAGCGCAGGCTGCGGACCGCAAGATGCACGGCGACCAGGGCCGACGAGCAGGCCGTGTCCAGGGCGAGGCTAGGGCCGCGCAGCCCGAGGTGGTAGGAGAGCCGGCCGCTCGCCACGCTCAGGGCCGTGCCCGTCACGTCGTGCATCTCCACGGAGTGCGCGGCCGAACGCTGCATCTGGTGGAGGTACTCGGCCTCCGAGATGCCGACGAACACACCGGTACGGCTGCCGCCCAGCCGGCGCGGGTCGTGCCCGGAGTCCTCCAGCGCCTCCCACGCCACTTCGAGCAGCAGCCGCTGCTGCGGGTCGAGCCGTTTGGCCTCGCGCGGCGAGATCCCGAAGAAGCCCGTGTCGAACCCGGCGACATCGTCGAGGAAGCCGCCACGGCGGCAGTACATACGGTCCTCGGCGCCGGGGTCGGGGTCGTAGAGCCCGTCCACGTCCCACCGGCCGGCGGGCATGTCCCCGATCGCCTCGCGACCGGTGCGCAGCAGCTCCCAGTAGGCGTCCGGGTCAGGGGCCGACGGCAGGCGGCAGCCCATGCCGATGACGGCGATCGGCTGCGACCGTTCCTGTTCGAGTTCACGGACCCGGGCCTGCAGTCCGCGGATGGCGGTGAGCGCCTTGCGCAGTCGGAGCGCGTCGTTGCTGTCGTGGTGGTCGGTCACGGCGTGGCGTCCTCATCGTCGTTCAGCAGCAGGTCGAGTTCGCGGTCGACGAGCGCCCGCAGGTCGTCCAGGGGCAGGGCGTCCGGGCTGCCGGCGGCGTCGGGGCCGTCGGCGGCGTCGGGGCCGTCGGCGGCGTCCGCCGTGCCGGGGGCCGGCGCGGGTGCCGCCGGGCCGCCGGTCTCCGGGTCGAGGCCGAGCTGTTTCTCCAGATGGGCCTGGAGCTGTTCGACCGTGGGGTGGTTGAAGGCGACGGTCGAGCCGAGCGAGACCTCCAGATCGCGCTGGAGGCGGTTGCGCAGCTCGACGACCATCAGCGAGTCCATGCCGAGTTCGGAGAACGTGGTGTGCCCGTCGACGCGGTATCCGGCGGGCAGCTCCATCAGGGTGATGAGCTGCCGCTCCAGATAGCCGCGCAGCAGCCCGGAACGCTCGGCCGCCGGCGCCTGCGTCAGCCGGGTGCGCCAGGACTCGGCGCGGGCCGGGGCGGACTCGGCGCCGTCACCGGACCCGGCCCGGCGGGGACGGTCGGGGCCGACGGTCGGCATGACGCCGATCTGGGCGACGGGGGCGCCGAGGAGGGCCATGAGCGCGTCGGCGCCCTGCTCCGGCGGGATCATCGCGGTGCCGGTCCTGGCCATCCGATCGGCCATGTGGGCCGCCATGCCGACCTCGGCCCAGGGGCCCCAGTTGACCGAGATCCCGGGCAGACCGTCGGCACGGCGGCGGGCCATCAGCACGTCCAGGAAGGCGTTGGCGGCCGCGTAGTTGCCCTGGCCGCCGTCCTCCAGGAGGGCGGCGACGGAGGAGAAGGCGACGAAGAAGTCCAACGGCACCTTCCGGTCCCGCACCACCCGGTCCAGCTCCCCCGCACCCACCACCTTCG
>NZ_JBIARC010000041.1:0-77957 GCF_042889625.1 Streptomyces sp. NPDC002573
CGCTCGGCCGCAGCGGTCACCGCTTTCTGCCAACGGGTGCACGGCCCGACCAGCCGCATCCGCACACGTGCCGACTTATGACTGATCTCACATATATTCAGGGGGAGTAGGCCTGTGAAACGGCCTCTGCGCTCATGGGCAGCGCCATCCAGGAACACGACCGCGGGAACAGGGGGGCGGGCATACGGCCTGCGCCGGGCATGCACCGTCCTCCTGCCGATCACGCTCACCGCCGGCCTGTTCAGCGCGGTACCGGCTGTGGCGGACGATGACCCGGACGACGGCGGAGCACCGGTATCCGAGCGCGGCCAGGTCGTGGACCTGTGGACTTGGGGTGGGCCGGGCGTCAAAGCGGCGGCGGAGAAGGCCCTCGTCGGCTCGGACGAGGACGTCAAAAAGTTCCTGGACGAGAGAGACAGCCTCCAGAACGACGACGACCGCGTCGACGTCAGCCGCATCGTCAACGTGGGCGGTCCCGCCGTGCAGGAGGCCGCCAAGAACGCGCTGAAGGACCCCGACCCGGGTGCGGTGCGCGCTTTCCTCATCAGCGGGTGGAAGGCGCCGCTGCAGGAGGACCAGCGGGTGGAGGCCTCGCGGGTCATCAACTTCGGTGGTCCGGGTGTCAAGGAGGCCGGTATCGCTGCCCTCAAGGGCAGCGCGGAGGACGTCGCGCAGTTCCTGAAGGTCGGCCAGTACCAGGCGCGGGAGACCGACGACCGAGTCGAGGTCTCGAAGACCATCAACGATGGCGGGCCGGCGGTGAAGGCGGCCGGCAAGCTGGCTCTGCAGGGCACCCCGGACGACCTGGTGGAGTTCCTGGAGGTCGGGCAGTTCGTGGCCCGCAACAAGGACCAGGAACACGCCACCATCCAGCAGCTGCTGGACCAGGCGCAGAAGGCCGGGGTGCGGGCCCAGGCCGCGACCGAGGCAGCCAAGGCGGCCTCGGCGCGGGCCAAGGCGGCCTCCGCCCTGGCCAAGGCGGACGCACAACGGGCGGCCAAGGAGACTCAGGCCGCGAAGGGCGACTCCGAAGTGGCTGCGGCCAGGGCCCGGCAGGCGGCGGATGCTGCGCGGGCTGCTGCTGGTGCGGCGCAGGAGGCGATCGGTGCGGCGAACGCGGCGAACGAGTCCGCGCGCGTTGCTGCGGCGGCGGCCGCGCAGACCGCCAGTGCGGCCGCGGCCGCGGCGAACGCCGCCTCCCGGGCCTACAACGCCGCCGCGGCGGCCGCCGGCGATGCGGGCAAGGCCCAGGATGCGAAGAACGCGGCGGCGAACGCGCGGGCGACGGCCCTGCTGGCAGCCAAGTCGGCGCAGGCGGCCCAGGCGGCCGGGGACGCCTCCCGGGCAGCCAAGGCCGCCGCTGCGGACTCGCTGGCCGCCGGCGCGGATGCGAACGCGGCCGCTGACGCGGCGGATGAGGCGAACGCGGCTGCGGACGCGGCCGGGGCGCACTCGCAGGAGGCCGCGCAGGCGGCCGCGGAGACCCGCCGCCACGCGGCGGAGGCCAACCGCGCCGCCAACGCAGCCCAGGCGCTTGCCGACGAGTCCGCCAACGCCGCCTACGCCGCGCGTGACGCTGCGAACTCGGCGGCTGAGCACGCGAACAAGGCGGCAGACGCGGCGGAGGACGCGGCCAAGCACGCCGGCCAGGCAGCGGACGCGGCCAAGCAGGCCGACAAGCAGGCGCTAGCCGCCAAGCAGGCCGCCGACACCGCCGACGTGGCAGTGGCAACCGCCAAGAAGGTGTACGACATCGCCCGCAAGAGCGAGGCCGAAGACCTCACCACCCGCACCAACGCCGCCATCGAACGCGCCAGGACCCGCAAGGACCAGGCAGACGACTTCACCTCCGAGGCCGCCGCCGACCTGGCGGACGCCCGGGGCCTGGACGACACCGCACAAGCCCTCGCGGCGGAAGCCGCCAGGCCCGATACGGACACCAAAGCCCTCGCGGTCAAGGGCCGCCAGCTCGCCCTGAAGGCGCTCAAGGAGCTCGGGCCGTTCAGCCAGGCAGCGGCCACCCGGGCCCTGTCCGGCACCGACGACGACGTCCTGGAATACCTGCGCACCGGCTGGCAGCAGGCCAAGACACAAGAGACCCGCGAGAAGGTCTACGAACTCAGCACCGACAGCCCCTACGAGGTGGTGCGCACCGCCGCCACCGAGGTGCTCAAGGGCAGCGACCAGCAGATCTCCGACTTCTACACAACCGGCCAGTACACGGTCGCCAACGACGATCTGCGCGTGAAGGTCTCCCAGATCAACAACGCAGGCGGACCCGGCGTCAAGGAAGCCTCCAAAGCGGCTCTGGCCACCAACGACCCCAAGACGCTGGCCGCCTTCATCACCACCGGCCAGTACGGCGCCCGCAACGACGACGAACGCGTCACCGCCTCCAAACTGGTCAACGACGGCGGACCGGAAGTCCAGGCAGCCGCCAAGATCGCCCTGTCCGGCCCGGCCGACGAACTGCACGACTTCCTCCAGGCCGGCCAGTACATGGCCGACCGCAAGGACCAGCTCGCCGCCACCCACGACGCCCAGATGCAGCGCCTGATCGCCGAGGCATCCGGCATCGCCGCCACGGCCCGCCAGAACAGCTGGCTCGCCGCCAAGGCCGCGGCCGACGCCCACAGGGCCGAAACCGACGCGAAGAAGGCAGCCAACCAAGCCGCCAACTCCGCCCACCAGGCCCAGGGCTACGCACACGACGCCGACATCGCCGCCACCAAGGCCGAGAACTCCGCCAACCAGGCCGCCACGTCCGCAACCACGGCACGCAACGCCGCCGACGCCGCCGACCGCGACGCCGACAACGCCACCGAATCCGCCGCCCAGGCCGAGTTCAACGCCAACTACGCTCGCACCTCCGCCGAACAGGCCGACCAGTCGGCAGCCGACGCCCACGACTCCGCCGTCGCGGCCGGCAAGAGCGCCAAGGAAGCCCAAGCCCAGGCCAAGCAGGCCTGGCAGATCACGATGGACAAGCGCCGGGCCGAGGAAGCCGAAGCCCGACGCCAGGCCGAAGAAGCACGCAAAGCCCAAGCAGAGGCGAAGAAGAAGCAGCCAAGGCGCTGCACCCCGAGCCCCAACCACGAGATCGCCGGCTTCCTGCCCTGCGCGCTCGCCCCGGGCGACTTCGTCATCGACACCACCCCACCCGACCCGACCCTGACCGCCATCACCTGGGAACTCCTCGGCCTCAACGACATCAAGGACTGCATCAAGAACCCGGCCCTCGGCAAATGCGCCTCCGCCGCCATGGTCATCCTCCCCGCCGCCGGCGAGCTCAAGGCCGCCAAGAAGATCGAGGAGGGGGTGGAAGCAGCTGTCGAAGCCTCGCGACTCGGGAAGCTCGGGAAGGCGAAGGACATTCTCATGCCCGGGGGAAAGGCGCTCGGGTACGAGGACAGCAAGGGCGTGCAAATCGTCACCCCGGAAGAACTCCAGAAGATGGCCAACGACATCCGGCAGGAGTTCGGCGCCCCGGACAGGGTCAAAGAAGTGCCCGGAAAGGGTGCCGTGGAGATTTGGGAGTTCGGCGGCGGCAATGTGAACTTCCGGAACTTCAGCAGTTCGGGCGGTCAGAGCGACTACACCATCGACCTCACCGGGGATGTGGGCAAGGAGTTCGGCTTCAAGCGGTATCATGCCAAGCACTAGGAGGATTGATCGTGCCGGAAGAGACCTACGCCGAAGAGCTTGACTATCTCGTGAATTACACACACGAGTCTCTCGTCTATTTCGACATCGTTCGGGACGCCGCCGAGAATATCGCCGGACCGGGAAGTACGGAACACCAGATCCAGCAAGTAACTCTGCGACTTGTCTCAGATATGATCGAGCGGGGCGTGAAGGTGGGGGAACCGAGTTCCAATGCCGACGAGGATCTGGTCGCGTGGGACTTGCCGAAGGATGAGATATTGATTCGCATTGCCAAAGAGATGGCAGTGCGAGAAGACCCCGGCGATTTCATCGACATCTGTTGGTTCAGATCCGGCTGACCGTGGACGCAGATTGGCCTTGACCGCAGCGCGCCGCGGTCAAGGCCAATCTGCACCCAAGCCTTCTTCTGGAGCAGGCCTTCCCAGCACGATGCCCCCACGGGAGCCGGCGGGTATCCGCCACTACCTATGACCTGCATGTCCGCCAGGTCAGCGAGGTGATGCACGCCGTCGATAGGCAACGGCACCAGCGCACACCCACACGGCACCGACACCGCCGACGACGGCCCGCAACACCCCGTCGGCAACGGAATCCGTAGCCGGACACCCCCCAACACCTGACAGCCCGTCAGCTCAATCCAGCACCGATCCCGCACCGGTACGGATAACCAGGGGTGACGACAGGTAACGAGACGTCAGAAATCCAGCACGGATCCAGCGGCCGATACAGCAACGGGGCCGACCCCGAATGGGACCGACCCCGCCTGACCTGCATATTTGCTAAATCGTGACGCCGATGCTAGAGCGCCGACTAAACGTTGAAGCGGAACTCCACCACGTCGCCGTCCTGCATCACATACTCCTTGCCCTCCATGCGGGCCTTGCCCGCGGCGCGGGCGTCGGTGACCGAGCCCGTGGTGACCAGGTCGTCGAAGGAGATGACCTCCGCCTTGATGAAGCCCTTCTGGAAGTCGGTGTGGATCACACCGGCCGCCTCGGGGGCCGTGGCGCCCTTCTTGATCGTCCAGGCGCGGGACTCCTTCGGGCCCGCGGTCAGGTACGTCTGCAGACCGAGGGTGTCGAAGCCGACGCGCGCCAGGGTCGCGAGGCCCGGCTCGTGCTGGCCGACCGACTCGAGGAGTTCGAGGGCCTCCTCCTCGTCGAGCTCCGCGAGGTCCGCCTCCAGCTTGGCGTTCAGGAAGATCGCCTCGGCGGGGGCGACCAGCGCGCGCTGGTCGTTCTTGAAGGCGTCGTCCGTCAGCTCGTCCTCGTCGACGTTGAAGACGTAGAGGAAGGGCTTGGTGGTGAGCAGGTGCAGGTCGTGCAGCAGCTCCGCGCGCTCGCTGCCCTGGACGATGCCGTGCGCGAAGAGCGTGTCGCCCTTCTCGAGGATCTCCTTCGCCTCCTCGACGGCCTTCACCTTGGGGGCGACGTCCTTCTTGATCCGCGACTCCTTCTGCAGACGCGGCAGGACCTTCTCGATGGTCTGCAGGTCCGCGAGGATCAGCTCGGTGTTGATCGTCTCGATGTCGTCCTTCGGCGAGACCTTGCCGTCCACGTGCACGACGTTCTCGTCCTTGAAGGCGCGGATGACCTGGCAGATCGCATCCGACTCACGGATGTTCGCCAGGAACTTGTTGCCGAGGCCCTCGCCCTCGCTCGCCCCGCGCACGATGCCCGCGATGTCGACGAAGTCAACGGTGGCGGGCAGGACACGCTCCGACTTGAAGATCTCGGCCAGCTTGGTGAGACGGGCGTCCGGGACGCCCACGACACCGACGTTCGGCTCGATCGTGGCGAACGGGTAGTTGGCCGCCAGCACGTCGTTCTTGGTCAGGGCGTTGAACAGGGTCGACTTGCCGACATTGGGCAGACCGACGATTCCGATCGTGAGCGACACGTTGCGACTTCCCGTACGTGAGAGTGGAACTGGACTGGACTGGGCGGTGGGGGCCCGGGTCCGTCAGGAGTGTGTGCGGGCCGATCCACCAGTCTACGGCGTAACGGACCCCACCCCGGCGACGTATCGAACGCTTGGCCAAGCTCGTGACAACGGCGTGTCTGAGGGGTCATTCCGCACATAAACCGACCTAAGTTGGTCCAGTGGAGCAACACAGGACGCGACCCCCGCAGCACGGACCGCGACGCAGCGCACCCCTTCCCCCGCAGGGCAGACGGAGTGGAGCCGCGTCGGTGCGCTCCGGCACGGCCGCCCGGCCCTCCCCTTCCGGCCCGCCCGTCCGGTCCGCCGGCCGGGGCAGCGGCGGGCCCCAGCGGTCCCCCTCGGCCGCACGACGCAACGCACCGGCCGTCGGCCAGGCGGTACGGCAGCTGCCCGGCCCCCGGCTCACCGGCCTCGGCGGCGGGCTGTTCTGCGCGGCCGTGATGCTGACGATCGGATGCGTGGACCAGTTGCTGTTCGACTCGTCCCTCACGGTCTACGGCGTGCTGTTCCTGCCGGTGTGCATGCTGACCGCGCTGTGGGTGCGGGGCGGGGACCTGGTGATCGCGCCGATCGTGGTGCCGATCGCCTTCGCCGTCGGACTGCTGACCGTGGTCGACGGCTCCGGAGGGCTCAGCGGACGCCTGGTGGCGCTGGTCACCGCGCTCGCCACCCAGGCCGGCTGGCTCTACGGCGGCACGCTCGTGGCAGGTGTCATCGCGACCGTGCGCCGGGTGCGTGTGATGCGCCGGCGGGTCGCACAACGCCGCCGGACAGCCTGAGCGGCGCGGTTCGGGCACGGGAGCGGAAGCGGTAGAGGGGCCGAGGACGGAACGGCGCGGGCGGGCCGCGGGCTCATACCGCCGCGGCGCCCGCCCGCGTCCGGGGTCCTACGCGGCCTGCGCCGCCCGCATGGCCGCGCCCACGATGCCCGCGTTGTTCTGCAGCTGCGCCGGGACGATCTCCGCCTTGATGCCCTCGATCAGCGGCAGGAACTTCTCGGACTTGCGGCTGACGCCGCCGCCGATCACGAACAGCTCCGGGGAGAACAGCATCTCCACATGGGCGAGGTACTTCTGCACCCGGTTCGCCCAGCGCTCCCAGGTCAGCTCGTGGTCCTCCTTGGCCTTCGTGGAGGCACGCTTCTCCGCGTCGTGACCGTTCAGTTCGAGATGGCCCAGCTCGGTGTTCGGGACGAGGGTGCCGTCGACGAACAGCGCGCTGCCGATGCCGGTGCCCAGCGTGAGCACGATGACCGTGCCGTCGCGGTCACGGCCCGCGCCGTACCGCATCTCGGCCACGCCGGCCGCGTCGGCGTCGTTCAGCAGGGTCACGGGCAGACCGCCCAGCCGCCGGCCGAACAGGGCGCGCGCGTCGGTGTCGATCCAGCTCCTGTCGACGTTCGCCGCCGTGCGGATGGTGGAGCCCCCGGTGACCACGCCGGGGAACGTGACGCCGACCGGACCGGTCCAGCCGAAGTGGCCGACGACCTCCTTCACGCCGTCCGCCACCGCCTCGGGCGTCGCCGGATGCGGAGTGAGCACCTTGAAGCGCTCCGTCACGAGCTCGCCCCGCTCCAGGTCCACGGGAGCGCCCTTGATTCCGGATCCGCCGATGTCAACGCCGAAGATCTGCATGGGCACCACGGTACGACGTGTGGCGGGCCGTCTCTCCCCGGCCTGTGCCCGTACCCCGACCGCCCCGCGCCGTGTGCGCCGGGGCCGTCACTTCTCGCCGGTGCGCTCCGCGACCAGGGACTCCGCCTCCGCACGCAGATCGCGGCGAAGCTCCTTGGGCAGCGAGAACGTGATGGACTCCTCTGCCGCCTTCACGATCTCGACGTCCTGGAAGTCGCGCTGCACGAGCCACTCCAGGACCTGCTCGACCAGAACCTCGGGGACGGAGGCGCCCGAGGTCACGCCGACCGTCGACACGCCGTCGAGCCAGGCCTCGTCGATCTCGTCGGCGAAGTCCACGAGATACGCCGCACGCGCGCCCGCGAGCTTGGCGACCTCGACCAGCCGCTTGGAGTTCGAGGAGTTGCGGGAGCCGACCACGATCACCAGGTCCGCCTCGGCGCCCATCTGCTTCACCGCGAGCTGACGGTTCTGCGTGGCGTAGCAGATGTCGTCGCTGGGCGGGGAGATCAGCTGCGGGAACTTCTCCTTGAGTGCGTCGACCGTCTCCATGGTCTCGTCGACCGAGAGCGTGGTCTGCGACAGCCAGACGACCTTGGAGGCGTCGCGCACCTCGACCTTGGCGACGTCCTCGGGGCCGTCCACGAGCTGGATGTGATCCGGGGCCTCGCCGGACGTCCCGATGACCTCTTCGTGCCCCTCGTGCCCGATCAGGAGGATGTCGAAGTCCTCGTTGGCGAACCGGACCGCCTCCTTGTGGACCTTGGTGACCAGGGGGCAGGTCGCGTCGATGGTGGCGAGCCGGCCCTGCTTGGCCTCCTCGTGGACCGTGGGGGCGACACCGTGCGCGGAGAACATGACGATGTTGCCCGGCGGCACCTCCTCCGTCTGCTCGACGAAGATCGCGCCCTTCTTCTCCAGGGTCTGCACGACGTACTTGTTGTGGACGATCTCGTGGCGGACGTAGATCGGGGCCCCGTACTGCTCCAGGGCCTTCTCGACGGCGATCACTGCACGGTCGACGCCCGCGCAGTAGCCCCGGGGGGCGGCGAGCAGAACACGGCGGCCTGACGAAGCGGTCATGCGCACCATCGTAAGGCCGCGCCGGACCGCCGTAGATCGCCCTCTCGGGGAGAGGTTGTGCCGACCGTGTTGTCGGACCCGGCCGTTACGCTCGGCGCATGGCTGTGAACACGTCCGCGGAGTCACCCCTGCCGGTCGGCGAGGTCTCGCGGCTCATCGGGAGCTGGATCGACCGGCTCGGGGCCGTCTGGGTCGAGGGACAGATCACCCAGCTGTCGCGGCGGCCGGGCGCCGGGGTCGTCTTCCTCACGCTGCGCGATCCGTCGTACGACATCTCCGTCGCCGTCACCTGCTACCGCCAGGTGTTCGACGCGGTCGCCGACGTGGTGAGCGAGGGCGCCCGCGTGATCGTCCACGCCAAACCGGAGTGGTACGCGCCGAGAGGCCAGCTGTCGCTGCGCGCCGTCGAGATACGGCCCGTGGGCGTCGGCGAGCTGCTCGCGCGGCTCGAACGGCTGAAGAAGTCGCTCGCCGCCGAGGGCCTCTTCGCGCCCGAGCGCAAGAAGCCCCTGCCGTTCCTGCCGCAGCTCATCGGGCTGGTCTGCGGCCGGGCCTCGGCGGCCGAGCGCGATGTGCTGGAGAACGCGCGGCACCGCTGGCCCGCCGTCCGTTTCGAGGTGCGCAACGTCCCGGTGCAGGGGGTGCACGCCGTGCCCCAGGTCGTGCAGGCCGTGAAGGAGCTGGACGCGCTCGACGAGGTCGATGTGATCATCGTGGCGCGCGGCGGCGGCAGCGTGGAGGACCTGCTGCCGTTCTCCGACGAGCAGCTCGTCCGGGCGGTGGCCGCCTGTCGTACGCCCGTGGTGTCGGCCATCGGCCACGAGCCGGACAATCCGCTGCTCGACCATGTCGCCGACCTGCGGGCCTCCACCCCGACCGACGCGGCCAAGAGGGTCGTGCCGGACGTCGGCGAGGAGCTTCAGCGGGTGCAGGCGCTGCGGGACCGGGCGCGGCGGTGCGCCCAGGCCCTCGTCGAGCGCGAGGAGCGGGGGCTCGCGCACGCGCTGGCGCGGCCCTGCATGGAGGACCCGCACCGCATGGTCGACGAGCGGGCGGAGCAGATCGCCGCGCTGGCCGACCGCGGCCGGCGCACGCTGCGGCATCTGCTCGACCGCGCCGACTCGGAGCTGGCGCACACGCACGCGCGCGTGGTGGCCCTGTCACCGGCCGCGACCCTCCGGCGGGGGTACGCGGTGCTGCAGCGGGCCGACGGGCATGTGGTCCGCTCGCCGGAGGATGTGGCGGCGGGCGAGACGCTGCGGGCGCGCGTCGCCGAGGGCGAGTTCACCGTACGGGCCGACAACCAGGGATCTTAGGGAGAGCGCATGACCGGCAAGACGGACGAGACACTCGGGTACGAGCAGGCGCGGGACGAGTTGATCGAGGTCGTACGACGGCTGGAGGCCGGAGGTACGACGCTGGAGGAGTCCCTGGCGCTGTGGGAGCGGGGCGAGGAGCTGGCCAAGGTGTGCCGCACCTGGCTGGAGGGCGCCCGCAGACGGCTGGACGCCGCGCTGGCCGAGGAGCGGGACGACGCGGGGGCCGAGGGGGCCGACGGCGGCGAGTGAACCGGCGGAGGCCCGGTGGCTGGTCCGGCGGGCGGTTCGGCCGGCCGTGTGAAGCCGATCACCCGACACCCCGATTTGATTGAATCTTGAACGTCTTCGCTCTACCGTCGAGACCGCAAGACGATCCCTCCGGGATCCAGCGCCATCTTGAGGAAGTTCCCTTTATGTCCCTCGTTCTTGACGCCGCCGCCCAGGACCTGCTGTTCCGTGAGGCCCGTACCGCCAACACCTTCACCGACGAGCCGGTGACCGACGAGCAGATCCAGGCGATCTACGAGCTGGTCAAGTACGGCCCGACCTCCATGAACCAGTCGCCGCTGCGCGTCACCCTGGTCCGCTCGGCCGAGGCCCGCGAGCGCCTCGTCCAGCACATGGCGGAGGGCAACCAGGCCAAGACGGCCGCCGCCCCGCTGGTCGCGATCCTCTCCGCGGACAACGAGTTCCACGAGGAGCTTCCGCACCTCTTCCCGCACTTCCCGCAGGCCAAGGGCTTCTTCGGCGACCGCTCGGTGCGTGAGAACAGCGCCCGGCTCAACGCCTCTCTCCAGGCCGCGTACTTCATCATCGGCGTCCGCGCCGCCGGTCTCGCCGCCGGCCCGATGACCGGTCTGGACTTCGAGGGCGTCCGCAAGGAGTTCCTGGACGACGACCACACCCCGCTGATGGTCGTCAACATCGGCAACCCGGGCGAGGACGCCTGGTACCCGCGCTCCCCGCGCCTGGACTTCGACCAGGTCGTCACCACCGTCTGACGGGTCCGCCCCGTACGGCACGCACGAGAAGGGCCCCCGTCAATGGCGCCGGGGGCCCTTCTCGTGCGTGCCGTACGGGGTCTCACCCCGTCTTCAGGGCTTCCGCCATCTTCGTCAGCTGCGCGAACGAGGCCGTACCCGTCACCACGGTCGTGGCGCCCTTGTCCCGGAGGACGAGCGCGTCGTAGCGGCCGCCCGTGTAGCGCTGCCAGGTCTGCCCGCCGATGCTCTGCGTGATCTTCGTCGCGTGCGCGCCCTGGCTGGCGTCGTCGATGAACGCCTGCGCCTTCTGAGTCGACTGCTCGACCGCCACGTACTGCCCCTCGGGGTCCTGGAAACCGAGGTGCCAGGCGCTGTAGGGGTCGCCCTCGTAGCGCACGGACGTGGCCTTCCAGGACTCGGACAGGCCCTGGGGCGCCGCCACCGGATAGGCCGCCGCGCGGCGCGCCGTGATCAGTTCGACCCTGTAGTCCACCCGCTTGAGGTCGGGAGCGTGGTCGTCATGGGGGATGAAGAAGAGATAGACGATGCCCGCGACCAGCCCGATGACGCCCAGGGAGAGAACCATGCCCCGGACCGTCTGCTGCTTGCCTTTCGTACCTGCCACGCCCCTATCGTCGCAGGTACATGGACCGCTCATCCGTGGGGCCCCCTGCTCATTTTGTCTGCCTAACGATAGAGTCATGAGGCATCACCCTCATCCGGCCGTCGTCGTATCAGAAAGGTGCGCTCCGATGACCGAGAATCATCACCTGCCGTCCGAGCTCGAAGTTCCCTCCGAGGCCCCGGACCGAAATCTCGCCCTGGAACTCGTCCGGGTCACCGAGGCCGCCGCCATGGCCGCCGGCCGCTGGGTCGGCCGCGGCGACAAGAACGGCGCCGACGGAGCCGCGGTCCGCGCCATGCGGACCCTCGTCCACACCGTCTCGATGAACGGCGTCGTCGTCATCGGCGAGGGCGAGAAGGACGAAGCCCCGATGCTCTTCAACGGAGAGCGGATCGGCGACGGGACCGGCCCGGAGTGCGACATCGCCGTGGACCCGATCGACGGCACCACGCTCACCGCCAAGGGCATGCCCAACGCGATCGCGGTGCTGGCCGCCGCCGACCGCGGCACGATGTTCGACCCGTCCGCCGTCTTCTACATGGACAAGCTGGTCACCGGCCCCGAGGCCGCGGACTTCGTCGACATCGACGCCCCGGTCTCGGTGAACATCCGCCGGGTCGCCAAGGCAAAGCGCTCCGCGCCCGAGGACGTCACCGTCGTCATCCTCGACCGGCCGCGCCACCAGGGCCTGATCAAGGAGGTCCGGGAGACCGGCGCGCGTATCAAGCTCATCTCCGACGGCGATGTCGCCGGCTCGATCCTGGCGCTGCGCGAGGGCACCGGCATCGACCTGCTGCTCGGTATCGGCGGTACGCCGGAGGGCATCATCTCCGCGTGCGCCGTGAAGTGCCTCGGCGGCACCATCCAGGGCAAGCTGTGGCCCAAGGACGACGAGGAGCGGCAGCGGGCCCTGGACGCGGGTCACGACCTCGACCGGGTGCTGACCACGGACGACCTGGTCTCCGGCGAGAACGTCTTCTTCGTCGCGACCGGGATCACGGACGGCGAGCTGCTGCGCGGTGTGCGCTACCGCTCCGAGACGGCCACCACCGACTCGATCGTCATGCGCTCCAAGTCCGGCACGGTCCGCCGGATCGACTCGGTGCACCGGCTGAGCAAGCTGCGTGCGTACAGCGCGGTCGACTTCGACCGGGCCAAGTAGCAAGGCTCGTCGCCGGGCACCAAGGGCTCAAGGGGCGCGCTCTGTGCGGAGAGCGCGCCCTTCCCACGGGCCCCGCTCGGTCTCCCGGGCTCGGACTCCGGCTCAGCCGGCGGCCGCTATCGTCCCCCGCGCGGCCTTCTTCAGCTCCATCTCGCGGCGGCGCCGCCGGGCCAGCACCACACGCCGCTCCGCTGCGGTGAGGCCGCCCCACACCCCGTAGGGCTCGGGCTGCAACAGGGCGTGCTCCCGGCACTCCACCATCACCGGACAGCGCGCGCAGACGCGCTTGGCCGCCTCCTCTCGGGACAACCGGGCCGCGGTGGGCTCCTTGGAGGGGGCGAAGAACAAGCCGGCCTCGTCCCGCCGGCACACCGCCTCCGTGTGCCACGGGGCGTCCTGATCCCTGTCGCGCACTGGCACCCGCTGGTGCGGAGCGTCAGCGACCTGCAAGGACGAATGCGGCGGTTGCAGCACGGTCTACTCCTGACGACGGCTTCGCGAGCGAGAGACGATGCAGCAAGGCCTACCCGCTGTGCGCGTGCCTATGCACTGAGTTCCGAACCGCTGGCGCTCCAGGGACGGTTGAGGCCGTCGGTACGGGACCGGCTCCGCGCGGACGGGATCGAATTCACAACCGTCAACGGTCCATGTGTTTGCGCAGCGCCCGGTCCACCCGGTCCGAGACCCGGTCGAGGATGTCCGCGACCAGCTTGCCCCGCTTGGGCCGCGCCTCCACATTGCCCAGGACGGCCCAGCCGTCGACGTAGACGACGGGGGCCTGCGGGTCCTCCGAATCCAGCGTCCGCACCTCGAAGTTGCCGAGGACGCCGCCGCCGGTGCCCCGCAGCGACACGTTCTCCGGGACGCGGATCTGGACGTCGCCGAAGATCGAGACGGCCTTGATCACGACCTGCTGGTACTCGAAGATCGCCTCGCTGAGATCGATCTCCACACTGCCGAAGATCGAGTACGCGTGCACCCGGCGTCCGGCGCGCCAGCGTCCCTTGCGGGTGGCCGCACTGAACACCGCCACCACGTTCTCGTCGGCCCGGGGCGGGAGGGCGCCGTCCTGCGGGCGGTTCGGCGCATAGGGGTGCGCGGGGCGCGGGCGCCCCTGGTGGGCGGCGGGCAGGTCCTGGATGAAGACCTCCAGCTCGCCGACCGTCTTGGTGTTCAGCACCCCCTCGACGCGCTCGGCGTGCTCCTCCGCGGTGAGGCGGCCCTCGGCGAGGGCGTCACGCAGCATGTCGGCGATGCGGTCACGATCGGCGTCCGAGGCGCGCAGCTCGGCGACGCGGGGTCCGGTCTGCTTCTGAAGGTCCACGGCAGCAGCGTACCCAAACGCGATAGATCGCGACTACCCCCGGTCGCCGGCCTGGGGAAAACCGTTACGCACCGGGCCGCCCGCCCGAACTGAGCCTTACCTCACAAGCCCACCGCCCACGGCAGGTTCTACGCTGGTGAGCGCCCGCCAACGGAGGCGGGCACCATCTGTCGAGTGAGGAATGGGCTGAGATGCCTGAGTTCGCGTACACCGATCTGCTCCCCCAGGGAGAGGACACCACCCCCTACCGGCTGGTGACCTCCGAGGGTGTCTCCACCTTCAAGGCCGACGGGCGAACGTTCCTCAAGGTCGAGCCGGAGGCGCTGCGCAAGCTCGCCGAAGAGGCCATCCACGACATCCAGCACTACCTGCGCCCCGCGCACCTGGCCCAGCTGCGCCGCATCATCGACGATCCGGAGGCCTCGGCGAACGACAAGTTCGTGGCCCTGGACCTGCTGAAGAACGCGAACATCGCGGCGGCCGGCGTGCTCCCCATGTGCCAGGACACCGGCACCGCGATCGTGATGGGCAAGCGGGGTCAGCACGTCCTCACCGAGGGCGAGGACGAGAAGGCCCTCTCCCGCGGCATCTACGACGCCTACACCAAGCTGAACCTGCGCTACTCGCAGATGGCCCCGCTGACGATGTGGGAGGAGAAGAACACCGGCTCCAACCTCCCCGCCCAGATCGAGCTGTACGCGACGGACGGCGGCGCCTACAAGTTCCTGTTCATGGCGAAGGGCGGCGGCAGCGCCAACAAGTCCTTCCTCTACCAGGAGACGAAGGCCGTCCTGAACGAGGCCTCCATGATGAAGTTCCTGGAGGAGAAGATCCGTTCGCTGGGCACGGCCGCCTGCCCGCCGTACCACCTGGCGATCGTCGTGGGCGGTACGAGCGCCGAGTACGCGCTCAAGACCGCGAAGTACGCCTCCGCGCACTACCTGGACGAGCTGCCGACCGAGGGCTCCGAGCTGGGCCACGGCTTCCGTGACAAGGAGCTGGAGGAGAAGGTCTTCGAGCTGACCCAGAAGATCGGGATCGGCGCGCAGTTCGGCGGCAAGTACTTCTGCCACGACGTGCGCGTGGTGCGTCTGCCCCGCCACGGCGCGTCCTGCCCGGTGGCCATCGCGGTCTCCTGCTCGGCCGACCGCCAGGCGGTCGCGAAGATCACCGCCGAGGGCGTGTTCCTGGAGCAGTTGGAGACGGACCCGGCGCGGTTCCTGCCGGAGACCACGGACGAGCACCTGGAGCAGGACGGCGACGTCGTACGCGTCGACCTGAACCAGCCGATGGACGACATCCTCGCGGAGCTGACCAAGTACCCGGTGAAGACGCGACTGTCGCTGTCCGGCCCGCTGGTGGTGGCGCGTGACATCGCGCATGCCAAGATCAAGGAGCGGCTGGACCGCGGCGAGGAGATGCCGCAGTACCTGAAGGACCACCCGGTCTACTACGCCGGCCCGGCCAAGACCCCGGAGGGCTACGCGTCCGGTTCCTTCGGCCCGACGACGGCCGGCCGTATGGACTCCTACGTCGAGCAGTTCCAGGCGGCGGGCGGCTCCAAGGTGATGCTCGCGAAGGGCAACCGCAGCAACCAGGTCACGGACGCGTGCGCGACGCACGGCGGCTTCTACCTCGGCTCGATCGGCGGCCCGGCCGCCCGGCTCGCCCAGGACTGCATCAAGAAGGTCGAGGTCGTCGAGTACGAGGAGCTCGGCATGGAGGCCGTCTGGAAGATCGAGGTCGAGGACTTCCCGGCGTTCATCGTGGTGGACGACAAGGGCAACGACTTCTTCAAGGACCCGGCGCCCCAGCCGACGTTCACGACGATCCCGGTCCGCGGTCCGGGGCTGGCGTAGGCCGCTCGGGGCGGAGCCGCCGCGGCTCCGCCCCGGACCCGACAGGCGATCAGCCGTCCAGGAGCAGTGCGGCCAGCTCCCTCCTGTTGGTGAGGCCGAGCTTGTTGCCGATCCGGTAGAGGTGGCCTTCCACCGTACGTACGGAGACGACCAACCGGTCGGCGATCTGCTGGTTGGTCAGCCCGCGGGACACCAGGACCGCTATCTCGCGCTCCCGCCGGGTCAGTGGCACGGGCCGGGCCGCCTCCAGCAGCGCGGGCGTGCGGACCCCCTGGCACGCCTGGGCGAGCCGGTGGGCCCGGGCGGCCGCGGCATGGGCCGGGGCTCGCTCCCCGCGGCGCAGATGCGTGCTCGCGGACTGCGCGGCGGCATCCGCGGCGGACAGCAGGTCGCCCGTCTCCTCCCATCGGACCGAGACGGCGCGCAGCCCCTCTCCGTCCCCGGTGCTCAGCGCGGCCGCATGGGCGGCGGCGGCCCGCACCCGCGGACCGTCGACCCGGCCCGCCAGCTCGGCCAGCCGCCCGGCGACCGAGGCGTCCCCCAGGCAGACCGCGGTCTGCAGGGCGAGCACCTCGTGCGCGTACTGGCCGCGACGGGCCGCGCCGTCGGCCCCCTCGTGGGCCAGGGTGACGGCATCGGTGAGGGCTCCCTCGACCGCGGTCACCCATGCCCGCACGAGGGCGAGTTCGGGATCGAGGACGGCGAACGACGGGCTCCGCTCGGCCTCCAGCTCGGCCAGGGAGCTCCGGGCGCCCGGCAGATCACCGGCGAGGGCCAGGGCGCGGGTCAGCGACAGCAGGCAGAAGTACACGAACCCGCCGGCGTTGCCGTGTTCCCGCAGGCCCACGAGCGCCTCCCGGAGACGGCGCGTGGCGTCGGCCACCCGGCCCCGCCCGAGTTCGGCATCACCCATGATGAAACCGCTGAGTTCGTTGCCGAACTCCTGGTCCCTGACCTCTTCCCGGAACCCGGCCGCGAGGTCCTCCGCCTCCCGCAGATACCCCGCCAGGATCAGACCCGTCGTCTCGGCGATGATCAACGGGGCGCGCAGGAAGCCGAGTTGACTCGACCGGACCGCTGCCTCGTGGCCCCGGGCGGCGGCCGGGGCCATGTCGTCGGCGCGGCCGGTCACCGCCAGGGCGGCAACCAGCCCGACCGAGGCCAGGATGACCGGCTCGCCCGGCAGTTCCGGCGCGGCCAGTGCCGTGGTGGCGCACTCGACGGCGCGAGCCAGGCGCCCCTGCGTCGCTTCGAGGTAGGCGCGCAGCGCGGTCAACTGGAGCCTGAAGCCGTCCTGTTCGACACGTGACTCCGCCGCCTCCAGCACGGCCTCCGCCTCGGCGGGCCCGCTCGTCACATAGGCCAGCGCCGGCACTCTGACCAGGGTCGCCCGGACGAGTTCGGCGTCCGTGACGGCCATGGCGGTGAGGACCGCCAGCTCGTCCTTGACGTCATCGTGGCGGGTGGTGGCCGCGAGGGCGGTCGTGACCAGCAGTTGTGCCTCGAATCCGGCACCGGCGGCGACCGCTCCCCTGGCCAGCCGTTCGACCAGCGGCATGTCCATGAGAAGGGCGGCCTGCGCGGCCGCCTCGGTGAAGAGCACCGGATCCGGCGGCAGGTCCGAGTCCACGGCGAGCACGGCCCGGCGCAGCGTGTTGTCACCGTGGTGCTCGGGGTGGCCGGCCAGCGCCGTCGCCATCCGGCCGCGCAGCCGGCGCGCGCGCAGCGTGCCGAGGGCCGCGCGGCGCGCCTCGCCGTAGAGGGGGTGGGCGAGCCCGGCCCACAGGGTGTCTCCCGCCTGTTCCACCGTCACCAGCCCTCGCGCCTCGGCCTCCTCGATCGCCGCCGGGTCCGCCAGCTGGGCGAGCAGCGCTGTGTCGAAGGGCTCCCCGAGCGCGAGCAGATCCACCACATCCCTCAGATGGCCGGAGAGTTGGCCCATGCGCGTCGCGACCAGGTCCGCGAGCACAGGGGAGACGGACGGCGTCCCGGACCACCGCCAGGTCCCCCGCACCTGGCGCAGATTGCCCGCCTTCAGCTCGCTCTCGACCACATGGCGCAGGATCAGGGCGTTGCCCCGGGTCAGCTTCCACAATCGCCCGGCGGTGGTGCTGTCCACGGGCCCGCCGAGAACCGCCTCGAGCGCGGCGGCGGTCTGCGGTTCGGACAGCGGCTGCACCTCCAGCCGCTCCAGGTGTCCGTCCTTCCACAGTGCCGTGACGGCGTCCGGGGCCGGGTGCTCGGCACGCACCGTGATCACGACCGCAGCCGCCTGCCGCAGCACCAACTGGTGGACCAGCAGTGCGGAGAGGTCGTCGAGCAGATGCGCGTCGTCCACCGCGACCAGTGCTCCCGCCGGCCCCGCGCCGTGGAGCAGCGCGTCCAGGGTCCGGTTCAGCGTCCGGGAGGCGTCCCCGCCGCCGGGTTCGGTCCACGCGGCGAAGGCTCCCAGCGGCAGGGCCCTGGCCGAGGCCGTGCCGGTCGCCCATCTGGTGACGGCCCCGCGTCGCGCGCCCGCGGCGACCGTCTCCCGGGCGAGCCGGGTCTTGCCCACCCCGGCGGCTCCCGAGAGCAGCACTCCGCGTGTGCCACCACCGCTCCGCGCCGCCCTGTCGATGAACTGCAGTTCTTCCGTACGGCCGGTCAACGGCCATTCCCGCGCAAGTTCCCCCACACGGGGATCCTACAAACCAGGACATCCATCCCGAAACCCAATTCGAGTAGCCAACTACTCGTGACCGCCCGTACCGGCGCCCCGATGCTGTTCCAGCACCCCCACCAACGGTGATGAAAGGAACATTCAGTGAGCAACATCCGGAGCACCGGCGTGATCCGTCGGCCTCGCAAGCTCCTGGCCACCGCCGTGGCCACCGCCGCCCTGACGGCAGGCGCCCTGGTCCCCACCGTGGGAACGGCCGACGCCGCAGCCCATGCGCCGGCCTGGAAGTCCTTCACCTGGGGCACCCTGCGCAGTGGCGACTGCACCATGTTCTCGGGTGCGAGGTGGATCGTGTACCCGAGCGGTACGGCCTACTTCCGCGCCACGGTCACCAGCAGCAGCAACCACGACGCCTGGCTGATGCGCGTACGCCTGAAGGACAGGAACGGAGCCGTTCTCACGGTTCTGAGCCCGACCAAGTTCGTGAAGAACCTGCCCGACCACACCCAACGCTACGTATGGACGGCGAAGGGCACCTTCGACTCCGGCTGGTACGACGACATCCGGCAGATGTCCCTGGTCAACCACTGCTGACCGGAGCCCACCGGTAACCGCCGTCGAGGTTGCCGCGACAACGGCGGCAGCACGTCGGATCCTGGAACGGGAGTACGGGAATCGCACGTCCCGTGCTCCCGTTCCAGGAGGTATGACGACGATGACCACGACGACCGACGCGGACGGCGGCCGGCGGTACCGCACCGAGCACGACTCGATGGGCGAGGTCCAGGTCCCCATGGACGCCAAGTGGCGCGCCCAGACCCAGCGCGCGGTCGAGAACTTCCCCGTCTCCGGGCAGCGGATCGAGCGCGCCCACATCGAGGCGCTGGCCCGGATCAAGGGCGCCGCCGCCAAGGTCAACGCGGAGCTCGGCGTGCTCGGCAAGGACATCGCCGACGCCATCCAGGAGGCGGCCGCCGAGGTGGCCGAGGGGCGGTGGGACGACCAGTTCCCGGTCGACGTCTTCCAGACCGGGTCCGGGACCTCGTCCAACATGAACACCAACGAGGTCATCGCCACCCTCGCGAGCGAGCGGCTCGGCCGGGACGTGCACCCCAACGACCATGTGAACGCGTCCCAGTCGTCCAACGACGTCTTCCCCTCCTCCGTGCACATCGCGGCCACCGCCGCCGTCACCCACGACCTCGTCCCCGCCCTCGACCACCTCGCGGCCTCCCTCGAACGCAAGGCCGAGGAGTTCGCCGACGTCGTGAAGTCGGGGCGCACCCACCTCATGGACGCCACCCCCGTGACCCTCGGTCAGGAGTTCGGCGGTTACGCCGCCCAGATCCGCTACGGCGTCGAGCGCCTGAACGCCTCGCTGCCGCGCCTCGCCGAACTGCCGCTGGGCGGCACCGCGGTGGGCACCGGGATCAACACCCCGCCCGGTTTCTCCGCCGCCGTCATCGCCGAGGTCGCCCGGTCCACCGGGCTGCCGCTCACCGAGGCCCGCAACCACTTCGAGGCCCAGGGCGCGCGGGACGGGATCGTCGAGACCAGCGGGCAGCTGCGGACCATCGCCGTGGGACTGACCAAGATCGCCAACGATCTGCGGTGGATGGCCTCCGGGCCGCGGACCGGTCTGGCCGAGATCAGCCTGCCCGATCTGCAGCCGGGGTCCTCGATCATGCCCGGCAAGGTCAACCCGGTCATCCCCGAGGCCGTCCTCATGGTCGCCGCCCAGGTCGTCGGCAACGACGCGACCATCACCACCGCGGGCGCCTCCGGCACCTTCGAGCTGAACGTCATGATGCCGGTCCTCGCGAAGAACGTGCTGGAGTCGGTCCGGCTGCTCGCCAACGTCTCGCGGCTGCTGGCCGACCGGACCGTCGACGGCATCGTGGCCCACCGGGAACGCGCCCGCGAGTACGCCGAGTCGTCACCCTCCGTGGTCACCCCGCTCAACAAGTACATCGGGTACGAGGAGGCCGCGAAGGTCGCCAAGAAGGCGCTCGCGGAACGGAAGACGATCCGTCAGGTCGTCCTGGAGTCCGGCTATGTGGAGCGCGGCGACCTCACGCTCGAACAGCTCGACGAGGCCGTGGATGTCCTGCGGATGACGCACCCGTGACGTCGCACACCGGCTCACCCGTCCGTGGCGCGAACCATGGCGGCCGCGGCGGCGTCGTATGCCTGGGGCACCTAATATCTGTGCATGGCAGAGGGTGGAGCGGTGAGACGAGTGGAAGCGGACGGGTCGACGACGTACTGGGCCCCGGGGGACCAGATCCTCTGGCGCTACCGCGAGAACGCCGGCCCGCGCTTCCATATCGCGCGGCCCGTCACCGTGGTCAGGGACGACGAGGAACTGCTCGCCGTGTGGATGGCCCCCGGCACCCAGTGCGTCAAGCCGGTCCTCGCCGACGGCACCGCGCTGCACGCCGAGCCGCTGCACACCCGCTACACCAAGCCACGGGCCGTTCAGCTGGACCGCTGGTTCGGCACGGGCGTGCTCAAGCTGGCCCGGCCCGGTGAGCCCTGGTCGGTGTGGCTGTTCTGGGAGCCGGGCTGGCGGTTCAAGAACTGGTACGTGAACCTGGAGGAGCCGCTCGCGCGCTGGGCCGGCGGCGTCGACTCCGAGGACCACTTCCTCGACCTCTGCGTCTACCCCGACCGCAGCTGGGGCTGGCGCGACGAGGACGAGTTCGCGCAGGCCCAGCGGGACGGCCTGATGGACGCTCAACTGGCCGAGCGGGTGCGGGAGGCCGGGCGGTCCGCGGTGGAGGTGATCCAGGCCTGGGGGGCGCCGTTCTCGGACGGCTGGCAGCACTGGCGGCCGGATCCGTCCTGGTCTGTGCCGTCGCTGCCGGACGACTGGGACCGCATGCCCGCGTACACGGCCTCATGAGACCCTTGTTGCGCCCCCGCGGTACAACCGTAGGATCGTCCTCCGCAAGGGCACAGCACTGGAACTCCCGCAAGAAGCGCTGGGTTTGACCGAACGTCACCGAGGGGCGGCAGGACGTGAGCGAGGGGTACGAGGGCCACACAGGGACGGCTCGGCCGTCGGGTGGATCAGCGACGGCCTGTGACCATGCGGGAATTCCGTTCCTGGGGCACGTATTCCGGGTATCGGCTTCTCGGCGGGACGAACTGCACGCACGGCGCGCAGCCCCGGACGGATGGATTCGACACGCGTGACGGAGCACCCGACCTCCCATGAGCGCCCCCAGGCGGGCGTGGGCCCCGCGGACCCCCGCGGGGCGCTCCTGCGTACCCCGGAGCCGCTGCCCACCGCACCCAGCACCCCGCCGGCCCCCGCCTTACCCGCTCAGACACGGGCGGGCGGCGTGCCCACGGGGCCGCTGTCCTGCGCCCAGCACGGAGCGTCGGGCAACCAGGGGGGCACCCCCACCCCGCTGCCCGCGGCGGACGGCACCGAGCACTCCCAGCCGGCCGCCGACGAGCCGGACGCGCACCGGCCGCGGCCCGTGCCCGAGGGCGGCATCCCCGTCCAGCCGGGTGCCGGCCAGGACCGGGCCGCCGCGCTGCCCGGGGGCAAGGACCGGCGGTCCGGCCAGACGCCGCTGCACGGCCCCATGCCCATGCGGCGCGACGGGGACCGGCTGCGGTTCGTGGGCGCCGCGACCCGGCGGATCGCCCGCGGGATAGACCTCGACGAGATCGTGATGGGTCTGTGCCGGGCCACCGTGCCGACCTTCTCCGACGCGATCCTCGTCTATCTGCGCGACCCGCTGCCCGTGGGTGACGAGCGGCCCACCGGGCCGCTGGTGCTGCGGCTGCGGCGCACCGACCGGATCCCGCAGGAGCGGGACCTGGAGGACGGCATCCTGCCGGTGCCGGTGCCGGAGAACTCCGGGTTCGCGGACGTGAGCAACGAGCTGTGCGAGGTGCGGCCCGGCGGTGCGCTCGCCGAGGTGCTGCGCGGGGTGCGGCCGGTGTTCGCGGACGCCCCCGCCGCCCGGGCGGCGCTGCCGGAGCTGCTCGGCGACGACCTCGCGATCCCCCCGGGCCAGCGCGCGATCCTCGCGCCGCTGCGCGGCCGGCGGCGGGTCATCGGCGCCGCCCTGTTCCTGCGCCGTCCCGAGCGGCTCGCGTTCGAGGCGGACGATCTGCTGGTGGCCGCGCAGCTCGCCACGCACAGCGCGCTCGGCATCGACAAGGCGGTGCTGTACGGCCGCGAGGCGTACATCGCCGACGAGTTGCAGCGCACGATGCTGCCGGAGACCCTGCCCAACCCGACGGGCGTACGGCTGGCCTCCCGCTATCTGCCGGCCGCCGAGACCGCGCGGGTCGGCGGCGACTGGTACGACGCCATCCCGCTGCCCGGCAGCCGGGTGGCCCTGGTCGTGGGTGATGTCATGGGCCACTCCATGACATCCGCGGCGATCATGGGGCAGCTGCGCACCACGGCCCAGACACTCGCCGGGCTCGACCTGCCGCCGCAGGAGGTGCTGCACCACCTCGACGAGCAGGCCCAGCGGCTCGGCACCGACCGCATGGCGACCTGCCTGTACGCGGTGTACGACCCGGTCGCGCACCGGATCACCATCGCCAACGCGGGCCACCCGCCGCCGGTCCTGCTGCACCTGGGCGGCCGCGCGGAGGTGCTGCGGGTTCCGGCGGGCGCCCCCATCGGTGTGGGCGGGGTGGACTTCGAGGCGGTGGAGCTGGACGCCCCGGCGGGCGCGACCCTGCTGCTGTACACCGACGGTCTGGTCGAGTCCCGGCTGCGGGACGTGTGGACCGGTATAGAACAGTTGCGGGAGAAGCTCGCCGCGACCGCCCAGCTCACCGGCGCGGACCATCCGCCGCCGCTGGAGGCGCTGTGCGACGAGGTGCTCGACATGCTCGGCCCCGGCGACCGGGACGACGACATCGCGCTGCTCGCCGCCCGCTTCGACGGGATCGCGCCGAGCGATGTCGCGTACTGGTTCCTGGAGCCCGAGGACGCGGCCCCGGGCCGGGCCCGTCGCCTGGCCCGCCGGGCACTCGCCCGCTGGGGCATGGAGGAGCTCACCGACTCGGTGGAGCTGCTGGTCAGCGAGGTCGTGACCAACGCCGTGCGCTATGCGTCACGACCGGTGACGCTACGGCTGCTGCGCACCGATGTGCTGCGCTGCGAGGTCGGTGACGACGTACCGCAACTTCCACGGCTGCGGCAGGCCCGGGCCACGGACGAGGGCGGGCGCGGGCTCTATCTGGTGAACCGAATGGCCCGGCGCTGGGGCGCGACACGACTGAGCACCGGGAAGGTGGTCTGGTTCGAGCTGAACCGGGGGTGAGGTCCGGCCGCGGGGCCGGACCACCGCCCGGAAGAGAACCGGAATTGGACCCCGTCCAAATGTTGCCGACATCCCGTCGGCGGAGTTGACTGCTGAGGTGACCGAAGCGACCCGACCGACCCCCTAAGCACGACGGGAGGACGCTCGTGACCCAGGCACCGCAGTCGGTTCCCCACACCACCTCCAATGCGGGCATCCCGGTGGAGAGCGACGAGCACTCGCTCACCGTCGGCTCGAACGGCCCGATCCTGCTCCAGGACCACTACCTGATCGAGAAGATGGCCCAGTTCAACCGTGAACGGGTCCCCGAGCGGGTGGTCCACGCCAAGGGCAGTGGTGCATACGGAATCTTCGAAGTCACCAATGACGTCAGCCAGTTCACCAAGGCCGATCTCTTCCAGCCCGGCAGGCGCACCGAGATGCTGGCGCGCTTCTCCACCGTGGCCGGCGAACTCGGTTCCCCGGACACCTGGCGCGACCCCCGCGGGTTCGCGCTGAAGTTCTACACCCAGCACGGCAATTACGACCTGGTCGGCAACAACACGCCGATCTTCTTCGTCCGTGACTCGCAGAAGTTCCAGGACTTCATCCGCTCCCAGAAACGCCACCCGGTGACCGGGCTGCGCAACAACGACATGCAGTGGGACTTCTGGACCCTGTCCCCCGAGTCCGCACACATGGTGACGTGGCTCATGGGCGACCGGGGCATCCCCAAGACGTACCGCAACATGAACGGGTACTCCTCCCACACCTACATGTGGATCAACGGCGGCGGCGAGAAGTTCTGGATCAAGAACCACATCAAGACCGACCAGGGCATCGACTTCCTCACCCAGGAGCAGGCCGACGACCTGGCCGGCCGGGACGCCGATGTGCACCGCCGCGATCTGTACGAGGCGATCGAGCGCGGCGACCACCCGTCCTGGACGATGTATGTGCAGGTCATGCCGTTCGAGGACGCGCCGGACTACCGGTTCAACCCGTTCGACCTGACCAAGGTGTGGCCGCACGGCGACTACCCGCTGATCGAGGTCGGCCGGATGACCCTCAACAAGAACCCGGAGGACTACTTCATCCACATCGAGCAGGCCGCCTTCGAGCCGTCCAACATGGTGCCGGGCATCGGTCCGTCCCCGGACAAGATGCTGCTCGGCCGGCTCTTCTCGTACCCCGACACGCACCGCTACCGCATCGGCCCGAACTACATGCAGCTTCCGCCCAACCGCCCGCGGGTGGACGTGCGGTCGTACGCCAAGGACGGCCCGATGCGCTACGACCCCGCGCACACGGCGCGGCCGTACGCACCCAACTCCTACGGCGGACCGGCCGCCGACGTCCAGCAGTTCGGCGAGCCCGCCGGCTGGCACGTGGCGGGCGAGATGGTGCGCGAGGCGTACCGGCTGCACCGCGAGGACGACGACTACGGCCAGGCCCACACCATGGTCCGCCAGGTCCTGGACGAGGCGGCCCGCGACCGGCTGGTCTCCAACGTCACCGGGCACCTGCTGCAGGGCGTGTCCCGGCCGGTCCTCGACCGGGCGCTGCAGTACTGGCGCAACATCGACAAGGAGATCGGCGACCGTATCGCCCAGAACGTCAACGGCGCCTGACGTACCCCATGAGAAGGGCGCCCGGTGGACCTGCCACCGGGCGCCCTCGCCATGCCTACTGCTGCCCGTTCGGATTGAGCGGGTCCTCCGGAGACGCCGGCGGCGTGGTGACGGAGGTGCTCGGCGGGCTCGTCGTCGGCGACTGCGTGGCGGGCCGGCTCGGAGTCGCCGGAGCCGAGGTCGTCGGCGGCGCCGACGTCGGCTTCTGCGTGGTCGGCGACGACGACGGGGAGCTGGTCGGCGACTGGGTGAGGCTCGGCGTCACACTCGGCTGGACCGCCGCGCCCTGCGTGGTGTCCAGGTCGAACTTGCTGACCTCGTCCATCGCCTCGAAGGTGTACGCGGCCCAGATCTGCGCCGGGTAGCCACCACCGTTGATACGGCCGCTGCCCGGGATGAGGCCCGTGGCGCCCTTCAGACCGACCTGGGCCCCGTTCCTCGCCTCGCCGAACAGGCCGACCGAGGTGACGAGGTCCGGTGTGTAGCCGGTGAACCAGGCCGACTTGTTGTTGTCGGAGGTACCGGTCTTGCCCGCGACCTGCTGTCCGTTGCGCGCCGGGTTCTCCCGGACCGACGTCCGGGCCGTACCGTCGTCGACCACGCCGGTGAGCACCGAGGTGACCGTGTCGGCGGCCGTACGGCTGATGACCTGGTCGCCGACCGGGTTGGGCAGGTCGACCGTGCGGTCCTTGTGCTCGGCCGACTTGATGATCGCCGGGGTGACCTTCCGGCCGTGGTTGTCGAGGGTGGCGTAGACGCCGGCCATCTCCAGCGGGCTCGCGCCCATGCTGCCGAGGGTCTGCGCGGGCACGGCGGGCAGACCCTTGGTGTCCAGCCCGAGCGAGTCCGCGACCTTCAGCACGTCCGTCATGCCGACGTCGACGCCCATCTGCGCGAAGACCGAGTTCACGGACTTGTTCATCGCCGTCTGGACGGTGATGTCGCCGTAGTCCTGGTTGTCCTCGTTCGGCGGGGAGAAGCCGATCGCGCTGCCCTTGACCGGGCGGCCGCTCGTGCCGTCGTAGATCGTGTTCGCGTCGATCGCGCGGCCGTCCTGCGTCTTGGCCTGCTCCTCCAGGGCGGCCGCGAGGATCAGCGGCTTGAAGGTGGAGGCGGGCTGGTAGTCGCGGCGTAGCGCGTTGTTGCGGAAGTGCTTGAAGTAGTCCAGACCGCCGTACATGGCGAGCACCCGGCCCGTCTTCGGGTCGACCGACACCGCCCCGGGCTGGACCTCACCGTCGACGGCACGCTTCTTCGGGTCGAGCTTGCTGGTCAGCTGCTCCTTGACCGCCTGCTCCAGGTCCTTCTGCTTCTTCTTGTCTATGTTCACGGTGATGGTCCAGCCGCCGGCCCTCACCAGCGCCTCCGCGTCACCGAGGGATGACGCGGTGCCCTGGGCGACCAGCTGCTTCTCCAGCTCCGCGTTGGCCGCGTCCACCAGATAGCCGGTCTGCCCCTGCATACCGGGCGCGCCCTTGGGGGCCTTCGGCACCTCGAACTTCATGGACTGGCGCTGACCCGCGTCCAGCCAGCGCATCTGGACCATGTTGTTCAGGACGTAGTTCCACCGGGCCTGCACCAGCTTCTTGCCCGTGTCGCTGGCGATGGCCCAGTCGTACTGGTTCGGCGCCTGGAGCAGGGACGCCAGATACGCGCCCTCCTCGACCGTGAGGTCCTTGGCGTCCTTGCGGTAGTACGCCTGCGCGGCGGCCTGGATGCCGTAGGCGCCACGGCCGTAGTAGCTGGTGTTGATGTAGCCCGCGAGGATGTAGTCCTTGGTCTTCTTGCGGTCCAGCTTCAGTGAGATGACCAGTTCCTTCAGCTTGCGCGTGACGGTCTGGTTCTGGTTCAGGTAGTAGTTCTTGACGTACTGCTGAGTGATCGTCGAACCACCCTGGGCGCCCTTGCCGGAGAGCGTGTTGACCAGACCGCGGGCCGTGCCCTTCAGGTCGACACCGGAGTCGTTGTAGAAGGTCTTGTTCTCGGCGGCGACGAAGGTGTGCTGGACGGCCTTGGGCACCTGGGCGAGGTCGACGTTCTCCCGGTTGATCTCACCGGTGCGGGCGAGGATGGTGCCGTCGCTGTACTTGTAGACGTTGCTCTGCAGCTTGGCCGTGGCGTTCCCGGCCGGGATGGGCGTCATCATGTACAGCAGCACGAACGCGCCCATGACCAGCAGGACCAGGCCGATCAGCGAGCCGACGATCTTCTTCCAGGTGAAGAGCCTGCGTATGACGCCCTTCCCGCTCCTGCCTCCGGCGTTCCCGCTCCTGGCGGCCTTGGCCGCCCTGCCGCGGGCGGCGGCACGGCCGCCGACCGACGGGGAGGCAGTGGTCCCGGGAGCCCCAGGGGCCCCGGTGGTCCCGGCCGTCCCGGACGAGCGCTTGGGCGCAGCGCGGCGGCCACCGCGCTGCCGCGCTCGTCTCTCTTCCGCTCGTCCCATGAGTCGTCGCGCTCCGCTTCCTTCTCGGCTGTCACACAGGTACGTGGCTCAGGTCAGCTCAGAAAGCTAACACCGTGCGGTATGACAAAGGGGTGGGGATCCCCCCTTTTACGGACGTGACAATCAGCACCCGTCGCATCGGAACCAATCAACGTCCATCCCATCGGAACCGACGACCGGCAGGACTGAAAGGTTGCCGGGACGGGTAATGTGTTATCACTTAGCTAGGTCATAGCTATGCGATGAAACGGGGGACACCGCCCATGTCGACACAAGACGCTTCCACCACCGCCGACATACCCGAGATGCCGAGCCCGCGGGTCAGGGAGTTCCCGGCGCGCAGCGTCGGCGGCGCCACCGCGCTGCTGCTCGGACTGGCCGGGCTGGCACTGGGCGCGGGCCTGGTGGGCTGGGGCTCGACGGTCACCGCGGCCGGCACCAAGGCCGCGCTGATCGTCGTCGGGGTGCTGACCGGACTCGCGGCGCTCATCGCGATGGGCGGCCTGAACACGGTGGCGCCGGGCGAGGCCCGGGTCGTGCAGCTCTTCGGGCGCTACCGCGGCACCATCCGGCAGGACGGGCTGCGCTGGGTGAACCCCTTCACCTCCCGCACCATGATCTCCACCCGGGTGCGCAACCACGAGACCGCCGTCCTCAAGGTCAACGACGCGTACGGCAACCCGATCGAACTGGCCGCGGTGGTGGTCTGGAAGGTCCAGGACACCGCGCAGGCCACCTTCGAGGTGGACGACTTCCTGGAGTTCGTCGCCACGCAGACCGAGACGGCCGTGCGGCACATCGCCATCGAGTACCCCTACGACGCCCACGACGAGGGCGGGCTCTCGCTGCGCGGCAACGCCGAGGAGATCACCGAGAAGCTCGCCGCCGAGCTGCACGCGCGCGTGGAGGCGGCCGGCGTGCAGATCATCGAGTCCCGCTTCACGCATCTCGCGTACGCTCCGGAGATCGCCTCCGCGATGCTCCAGCGGCAGCAGGCGGGTGCGGTGGTCGCGGCCCGGCGGCAGATCGTCGACGGCGCGGTCGGGATGGTCGAGGCGGCGCTCGCCCGGATCGCGGAGCGGGACATCGTGGAGCTGGACGAGGAACGGAAGGCGGCGATGGTGTCGAACCTGATGGTGGTGCTGTGCGGGGACCGGGCACCGCAGCCCGTGCTCAACACGGGGTCCCTCTACCAGTGACGGACTCCCCAGGAGGTCGCTCCCCGCAGCAGCGCAAGCAGGTGCTGCTGCGGCTGGACCCGTCGGTGTACGAGGCGCTCGCCCGCTGGGCCTCGGACGAACTGCGCTCCGCCAACGCCCAGATCGAGTTCCTCCTGCGCCGCGCCCTGTCAGAAGCGGGCCGCCTTCCCGGCACCGCCCGCCCGATCCCCCGCAGGGGCCGGCCCCCGACCTCGGGGGAGCCGGAGGAGTAGGGCCGGCGTCCGGGGCCCCCGCCGTGTAGCGGAACCGTGACAAATGGCTTCCACCTGCACTGATGGGCTCCCGACCAAGATCTATACGCGCGATGTATACGTCAGGTGTATACGCGGTGTGTACAGTTCTTGCCATGTCCATCGGTCACACCCTCCTAGGGCTCCTGGAGTCCGGGCCCCGTCATGGTTACGACCTCAAGCGGGCCTTTGACGACAAGTTCGGTCACGACCGGCCGCTGCACTACGGCCAGGTCTACTCGACGATGTCCCGACTGCTGAAGAACGGGCTCGTCGAAGTCGACGGGATCGAGGCGGGCGGCGGGCCCGAGCGCAAGCGGTACGCGATCACCGAGGCCGGGATCACCGACGTACAGCGGTGGCTCGCGACCCCGGAGAAGCCCGAGCCCTATCTCCAGTCGACCCTGTACACCAAGGTCGTCCTCGCCCTGCTCACGCACCGCGACGCGGCCGACATCCTCGACACGCAGCGCGCCGAGCACCTGCGCATGATGCGGATCCTCACCGACCGCAAGCGCAAGGGCGACCTCGCCGACCAGCTGATCTGCGACCACGCGCTGTTCCACCTGGAGGCCGACCTGCGGTGGCTCGAGCTCACCGCCGCACGCCTCGACAAGCTCGCCGAGGCGGTGACCAAGTGACTCCTCCTTCCGGTTCCCTGCTCGCCGCCGAGGACCTGCGCAAGGCGTACGGACCGACCGTCGCGCTCGACGGCGCCGAGTTCTCCATCCACCCGGGCGAGGTCGTCGCCGTGATGGGCCCGTCCGGGTCCGGCAAGTCGACCCTGCTCCACTGCCTCGCCGGGATCGTGCCGCCCGACTCGGGCTCCATCACCTACAACGGCCGCGAGATGTCCGGCATGAGCGACGCGCAGCGCAGCCTGCTCCGGCGCTCGGAGTTCGGGTTCGTCTTCCAGTTCGGACAGCTGGTGCCCGAACTGACCAGCGTGGAGAACGTGGCCCTTCCGCTGCGGCTGAACGGCACCTCCCGCAAGGAGGCCGAGCGGACCGCCCTGTCCTGGATGGCGCGGCTGGAGGTCGACGACCTCGCGAAGAAGCGGCCCGGGGAGATCTCCGGCGGTCAGGGCCAGCGCGTCGCCGTCGCCCGCGCCCTGGTCACCAACCCGCGTGTGCTGTTCGCCGACGAGCCCACGGGCGCGCTCGACTCGCTCAACGGCGAGCGCGTGATGGAACTGCTCACCGAGGCGGCCCGGTCCACCAACGCGGCCGTCGTGCTGGTCACGCACGAGGCGCGGGTCGCCGCGTACTCCGACCGCGAGATCGTCGTACGCGACGGCAAGTCCCGGGACATGGAGCGCATCGTATGAGGATGCGCCAGACCACCAGGGACCTGGTCATGGGGGCCAGGTTCGCGTTCACCGGTGGGCGCGAGGGATGGGTCCGGCTGCTGCTCACCGCGGTCGGCGTCGGCCTCGGTGTGTCGCTGCTGCTGCTCACCACCGCACTGCCCGCCGCGCTCGCGACACGGCACGACCGGGAGTTCGAGCGCGCCGACCACACCTACGGCCGTCCCATATCCAAGGCCGACAACACCCTGGTCATCGCGGACGTCGACACCACGTTCCGCTCCCATGACGTCCGCGGCCGGGTGATGGACCCCGAGGGTGCCCGGGCACCGCTGCCGCCCGGACTGGACAGCTTCCCGCACCCGGGCGAGATGGTCGTCTCCCCCGCGCTGAAGACGCTGCTCGCCTCCGACGAGGGCCGGATCCTGCGGGACCGGCTGCCCTACCGGATCGTCGGCACCATCGCGGAACAGGGACTCGTCGGCTCGCACGAGCTCGCCTACTACGCGGGCGCCAAGGGGCTCGCGGCGCAGATCGCGCCGCCGGACGTGGCGCGGATCAACCGATTCGGGGATCCCGGCCTCGCCCCCGAGAAGTCGGACCCCGTCCTGCTCATGCTGATGCTCGTCGTCTTCGTGGCGCTGCTCATGCCCGTCGGCGTCTTCATCGCGGCGGCCGTGCGGTTCGGCGGCGAGCGGCGCGACCGGCGGCTCGCGGCGCTGCGTCTCGTCGGCTCCGACAGCGGCATGACCCGGCGGATCGCCGCCGGTGAGGCCCTCGCGGGAGCACTGCTCGGACTGGTCTTCGGCACCTTCTTCTTCCTGCTCGGCCGGCAGGCCGCGGGATCCGTCGAGGTCTTCGACATCAGCGTGTTCCCCAGCTATCTGAACCCCTCCCCGGCGCTTGCCCTGCTGGTGGCGGTCGCCGTACCGGCGGCCGCGGTGCTGGTCACCCTGTTCGCGCTGCGCGGTGTGGTCATCGAGCCGCTCGGCGTGGTGCGCGCGGCGAAGCCCGCACGGCGCCGGCTGTGGTGGCGGCTGCTGCTGCCGCTCGGCGGGCTCGCGCTGCTCTACCCGATGGTCGGCAAGGGCCATGACCACGGCGACTTCAACGAGTACCTGGTCGTCGGCGGTGTGCTGCTGCTGCTCGTCGGGGTCACCGCACTGCTGCCGTGGGTGGTGGAGGCGGTCGTGGCCCGGCTCAACTCGGGCGGAGTGGCCTGGCAACTGGCCGTGCGCAGGCTGCAGTTGAGCAGCGGCACCGCCGCCCGCATGGTCAACGGGATCGCGGTGGCGGTCGCCGGGGCCATCGCGCTGCAGATGCTGTTCGCCGGTGTGCAGAGCGACTACACCAAGGAGTCGCAGCACGATGTGACGCGGGCGCAGATGCAGGTCAGCCTGCCGAAGGCGGGTCCGGTCGACGCCGTCGCCGAGCAGCTGCGGACCACCAAGGGAGTACGCCACGTCACGGCCATCGAGGAGTCGTACGCCGGGGACCGGCGCACCGACCCGCAGCGGTCCGCCGAGATGACCGTGGGCGACTGCACGGCCCTGCGGGAGCTGGCGCGGCTGCCCTCGTGCAAGGACGGCGACGTGTTCGTCGTGGCGCGCGGCGCGGACGACACCGACACCCCGAAGCTGGCCAAGCCCGGCCTGACCCTCTACATCGACCCGGGCTACGCCGACGAGAAGCGTGCGGAGGTCCCCTGGACGGTGCCCCACGGGCTGAAGCAGACACAGTCGCGCAAGGCCCCGGACGGAGTGCTGCACGGTGGATTCCTGATCACCAAGGGCGCCCTGACCGCGAAGGAGGCACCGGCCTTCCGGGGCGACGTGTACGTCTCGCTCGACCGCTCGGTGCCCGACGCACAGGAGTACGTCCGCAACACGGCGGCCAAGGTGGCTCCGTACACGAGCCCGCAGACCTGGGCGGCCACCCAGGAGTCCGGGCGCTTCACCTCCATCCGCACCGGGCTGTTCGTCGGCGCCACCTGTGTGCTGGCGCTGATCGGGGCGAGCCTGCTGGTCTCCCAGCTCGAGCAGTTGCGCGAGCGCAAGAAGCTGCTGTCGTCGCTGGTCGCCTTCGGCACCCGGCGCCGCACGCTGAGTCTGTCGGTGCTGTGGCAGACGGCGATCCCGATCGCGCTCGGCCTGCTGCTGGCGGCGGCGGTCGGACTGACGCTGGGCGCGGTCCTGCTGAAGATGGTCGCCGCGTCCCTGACCGTCGACTGGGCGAGCGTGCTGACGATGACCGGAATCGGCGCGGGCGTGGTGCTGCTGGTGACGGTGCTCAGCCTGCCGCCGCTGCTGCGGCTGATGCGGCCGGACGGACTGCGCACCGAGTGAGCGCCGGCCGGCCGTGCGGGCCCCTCCCCGTCGGGGGAGGGGCCCGCGCGCGTCACAGGGCGTACTCCTTCACCACCCGGCGGACCTGGGCGAACAGCATGCCGACGTTCACCGACTTGCGGCAGACGACCACGGCGACGACGTCCTGCTGCTCGTTCATCCGCACGAACAGATGGGTGAGGTTCTCGCTGTTGACGAGGATCTCCTGGAAGAAGTGGTTGTCGCTGGAGATCCCCCGGCGTTCCTTGAACACGTCCTCGATCATCACGACGGTACGGCCCTGGAACAGGTCGAGGGTCGCGCCCGCGAGGAGGTCGAGGACCTCCGGCGGGTGGTTGTCCACCGTCTCGTACGACAGCAGCATTCCCGTCGACATGTCGACCACGCCGGAGGCGACGCAGTCGGGTGCGTCGGTACGCAGGGACTTGACCAGGCCCATCACCTGGTCGGAGAAACCGGGAGTCATACGCTTCGTCGCCATCCCTTCACACTCCCTCGGGTGCCTTCGCGGCAAGGATCGAACCGATGCGGTCCAGGGCCGGGCGGGTCGCCTGGTGCAGTCCGTCGACGTCCACGCCCTCGTCGCCGAGCACCACCATGAGCGCGGTGTCGCCGACGGCGTAGAACGCGGCACAGCCCTCGGTGCCGTACGCGACCGTGCCGCGCAGGGCGCCGCGGGCGGTCGCCTGGGTGGTGCGCCGGGCGAGGCCGAGGGCGGCCGCGGCGAGGGCGGCGAGCCCTTCGGGGTCGATACCGCTCGCCGTGTCGGCCGCTATGAGCAGTCCGTCCGCCGCCGCCACCGCGGTGTCCGTGATTCCGGACACCTGTTCGCGCAGGCCGCGCATTTCGAGTGCCAGTGCTTTGTGATCCATGTACACAACTCCCTACGAATGATCCTTGGGTGATCGCATCGGTTCGCCTTTCGTCTGTGTGTGCGGTGCCGGGTCTCTATGAGGTGTCGGATGGTCATTTGGCGCTTCCGCTCCGCAGGCGGAAGAACCCTTTCCAACTCGCTCCCTGCTTTTCGGGCGTGATGGTCGCGGTGATACCGCTGGCGCCGGGTGTGCGCCGGGGCAGGGAGGGAGCGGGTTCCTGGGGCCGGCGGGGTGCGGTGCCGGGGTCCGGTGTCGGGGGTGCGGGGTCCGCGGGCGGGGCCGGCACGGTTGCGGGGTCCGGGGCACGGGGGCGCAGCCCCTGCGCAGGCACCCGGGTCGCGATCCGGAGCCCGGGGTCGGCCGTCTCGACGCATTCGAGGTACCCCTCGTCCAGCAGCCGGGCCATCTCGACGGTGACCGTGTAGACCGCGCGTCCGGTGCGGAAGGCGATGTCCCGGGCCGTCCGGCGGCCATCGCAGTTCAGGAGCAACTCACGGCGCACCGCGCTCAGTTGGGTGACGTCGACCTCCAGGGCGGGCAGCGGGCGCTCCCGCCCGGGCCGCATCTGGTGAGGCAGCACGTCGAGTGCGGCCAGCTTGCGTGCGGCCTGGTTCAGCAGCCGCATCGGGCCCTCGCCGACGTTGAGCGCCTCGGGCGGCTCGACCGGGTCCGGGACGAGCTCACAGCCGTCCACGTCCCCGGCGGCGATCGCGAACACCGCGTCCTGCATCGCCATCACACGGACGACCCGCAGTTCGGCCGCCCCGGCGCCGGACCGGCCGGAACGCATCAGCAGCGTTCCGGGACCCGGGGCGCCGGGGCTCGTGACGGCGACGACGAGACCGCCGCGCAGATGGACGACTCCCCCGGGCTGCCCGGAGACCCGAAGCGCGCCGTCGCCCTTTTCCCTCGCGTACTGCGTCACCGCATGCGACAGCAGGTCGTAACCGGCCCGTCCAAGGGAATCCCGTATGCCCGCCACAACTCCCCTTGGAATGTCGCACACACGCCTGACGCGTCACGCTGAGGGGGTATGTGTATCAAGCCGGTGCGCATATTCCAGCGAAATTCGCACTACCTGACGGAAGTTGGCATTTCTCGCCGTTCCCGGTGCGCCATCGGTACGGGATCGGACATTCGAATGACCGAGTGCGCAACCGGGGTTGCCCGGTGCGCGGTCAGGCGTCGGCCGCGAGCACGCGTACCGGCAGCGGGCGCAGGGCGCCTCGCAGCGCCTCGGCCAGCTCCGCGTACTCGGCGCCCCGGGCGGCGCCCGCACGCATCGCGAGGGCCACGCGCCGGGTCGGGGCCGGGTCCGCGAAGTAGCCGGTGAGGAGCTGGCTGTTGCGGGTGGTCTCCACCTTCAGGGCGGTGTGCGGCAGCAGGGTCACCCCGAGGCCGCCGGCCACGAGCTGGACGAGGGTGGACAGTCCGGCGGCAGTCGTGGTCACGGGCGCGTCCGCCCGGCCGGCCTCCCGGCAGATGTCCAGGGCCTGGTCCCGCAGACAGTGTCCCTCGTCCAGGAGCAGCAGATTCAGCTCGCGCAGCGCCTCGCGGGGGATCCCCTCCCGTCCGCCGAGCCAGTGGTCGAGCGGGGTGACGAGTACGAAGTCCTCGTCGAACAACGGGAGTTCGGCAACGCCGGGCATGCCGAGGGGCACGGCGAGGAGCAGCAGGTCGAGGCGGCCGCTGGTGAGCCCGTCGAGCAGGCTGGCGGTCTGCTCCTCGTGGACCTGGAGGTCGAGGTGCGGGTAGCGGTCGTGGACCAGATTGAGGACGGTCGGCAGCAGATACGGTGCCACGGTCGGGATCACCCCGAGCCGCAGCACCCCGGTGAAGGGAGCCCGGACGGCCTCGGCCTCCTCCATGAGGGCACCGACCTCGTCCAGCACCGCCTTGGCCCGTACGGCGAGGCGCTCACCGGCGGGCGAGAGGAGCACCTTGCGGGTGGTGCGCTCCAGCAGGGTGACGCCGAGTACCTCCTCCAGCGCGGAGACGGCACCCGACAGCGCGGGCTGGCTCATGCCGATCGCGGCGGCGGCGTCCCGGAAGTGCAGATGCTCGGCGACGGCGGCGAAGGCCCGCAGCTGGGCGAGACTGGGCTGGCGGCGCCCGTGGGACTTGGCCCCAGCCATGGCATACCCCTTACTCATGGTCACTGATAATCCTCACCGATCAACGCGACCGAGTGTAGCTATTTCCCGAATCAATGCACCCTGTGCCAGGATCGTGAGAGTCCAACCCATGAGAAATACCTTGCCTCCGAGGTGTTTCTGTGCTTCAAGGAGAGCGTGTGCTCACTGTCGGTGACAAGTTCCCCGAGTTCGAACTGACCGCCTGCGTCTCGCTGGAGAAGGGCAAGGAGTTCGAGCAGATCAACCACAAGACCTACGAGGGCAAGTGGAAGATCGTTTTCGCCTGGCCCAAGGACTTCACCTTCGTGTGCCCGACCGAGATCGCCGCCTTCGGCAAGCTGAACGACGAGTTCGCCGACCGCGACGCCCAGATCCTCGGCTTCTCCGGTGACTCCGAGTTCGTGCACCACGCCTGGCGCAAGGACCACCCGGACCTGCTCGAGCTGCCCTTCCCGATGATGGCCGACTCGAAGCACGAGCTGATGCGCGCTCTGGGCATCGAGGGCGCGGACGGCTTCGCCCAGCGTGCCGTCTTCATCGTGGACCAGAACAACGAGATCCAGTTCACCATGGTGACCGCGGGCTCCGTCGGCCGTAACCCGAAGGAGGTCCTGCGGGTCCTGGACGCCCTGCAGACCGACGAGCTGTGCCCCTGCAACTGGACCCAGGGCGACGAGACCCTCGACCCGGTCAAGCTGCTGGCCGGTGAGTGACCCATGTCCCTCGACTCCCTCAAGTCCGCCGTCCCGGACTACGCCAAGGACCTGAAGCTCAACCTGGGCTCGGTCATCGGCAACTCCGACCTGCCGGCCCAGCAGCTGTGGGGCACGGTGCTGGCCACCGCGATCGCCTCGCGCTCGCCGATCGTGCTGCGCGAGCTGGAGCCCGAGGCGAAGGCGAACCTCACGCCCGAGGCGTACACCGCGGCCAAGTCCGCGGCCGCCGTCATGGCGATGAACAACGTCTTCTACCGCACCCGCCACCTGCTCTCGGACCATGAGTACGGCACCCTGCGCGCCGGTCTGCGGATGAACGTCATCGGCAATCCCGGGGTCGACAAGCTCGACTTCGAGCTGTGGTCGTTCGCCGTGTCCGCGATCAACGGCTGCGGCATGTGCCTGGACTCCCACGAGCAGGTCCTGCGCAAGGCGGGCATGGAGCGTGAGGTCATCCAGGAGGCCTTCAAGATCGCTGCGGTCGTCCAGGCCGTCGGCGTCACCCTGGACGCGGAGGCTGTCCTGGCCGAGTGACGGCCGCGACACCGAAGAGGCCCGCTCCCCGCTGCTGCTGGGGGCGGGCCTTTCCGTATGCGCGAGGGCGGCCGAGGCGCGCGACACGCCCTGGTGCTACGACCGCGTCTCGTCCAGCGGGGGCCTCGCCGGGAGTTCGGCGGAGGCCGCAGCGAGGTCCGGCTCCGACGGCTGGTGCGGTACGGCGTTCGCGTACGACCGCAGATAGCTCACCACGGTGTTCGTCACCGCCACCAGCGGCACCGCCACCACGGCCCCGCCGATCCCGGCGACCATCCCACCGGCCGTCACCGACAGCACCACCGCCAGCGGATGGACCCTGACGGCACGGCCCAAGATGAACGGCTGCAGGATGTGTCCCTCGATCTGCTGGACGGCGAGCACCACGACCAGCGTCATGATCGCGGTGAACACACCCTGGGTCACCAGCGCCACGACCACCGCCAGCGCGCCCGAGGCGACCGCCCCCACCAGGGGGATGAAGGAGAACAGGAAGATGAAGACGGCGAGCGGCACGGCCATGGGGACGTTCAGGAAGTAGATCCCGAGGCCGATGAAGATCGCGTCGATCAGGGCCACGATCACCGTGCCCCGGACATAGGCGGTCAGGGTGCGCCACGCCCGCGGGCCCGCGCCCGCGACGCCCGGCCGGGCCGCGGCCGGCACCAGCTTCAGCGTCCACTCCCAGATGCGCCGGCCGTCGTAGAGCAGGAAGAGAGTGGAGAACATCGTCAGGAGGATGCCGGTGAGCGCCTCCACGATGACCGTCACGCCCTCGAGACCCGCCGAGGTGATCTGGTCGGTGTTGGCGCCGATCGCCTCCCGCAGGTTCTTCGCGATCTCGTTGATCTGCTTGTCCGTGACGTGGAACGGGCTGTGCAGCAGCCACTTGCGCAGTTCGTCGATGCCGTCCTGGATCTGGTTGGACAGCGAGTCGATGTTCTCCATGACCTGCCAGGTCACGAACCACCCGATCAGACCCATGACGACGAAGCCGAGGACGGCGGTCATCGCGGTCGCGGGCCCCCGCGGTACCCCGTAGCGCCGCAGCCGCGCCACGGTCGGCTGCAGCAGCGCCGTGATGAGCAGCGCGCACACGAACGCGAACACCACCAGCTGGACGGAGCTGATGACCCGCATCAGCACCCAGAGCGTGCCCGCGAGGACGAGCAGCCGCCAGCCCGCCTCGGCCGCGACCCGTACGCCCCACGGGACCGCCTCGGCGGGGTGCGGGCGAGACTGCGGCGTGGCGGGCACATACGTCGACGGCTGCACATGCTCCACCACGGGGGGCGGTTCGGGCGCGGTGTGCTCGTTCTCCACCTCGGCGCGGCGCTCGTCCAGCCGCTCACCCACCTGTGTGATCCCGGCGCCGATCCGAGCCAGCCAGCCTGGCACTTGCGACATGATCCGTCCTCTTCCCCCGTGTCCCCGGGTGCGGCCCACCACTCCCCCCTGGAGTCGTCGCCTCCGACCGTACATGGCAGTTGCCGTCGGCCGGGTGAACAGCCGTAGCCCCTCACCGATAGACGGTGAGGGGCTACGTGAGGTTGAGCGGCCGGGCGCGGTGGACCCGCGGCTCAGTACCAGCTGTTGGCCTGCCAGAACGACCACGCCTGACACGGGCTGCCGTACCGGCTGTTCATGTAGTTGAGGCCCCACTTGATCTGTGTGGCCGGGTTCGTCTGCCAGTCGGCACCGACGGACGACATCTTGGAGCCGGGCAGGGCCTGGAAGAGGCCGTAGGCACCGGAAGAGGCGTTGACCGCCTGGTAGTTCCAGCTGGACTCGTGGTCCACGATGTTGCTGAAGCACTGGAACTGGCCGGCTCCGACCATCGAGCGCGCCATCGCCTGGATCTGCGCGACCGAGTAGGAGCTCTGGACGGGGAAGCTGGAGGCGTCACGGGTCGCGTCGCGGCTGGCCTTCTGCTCGGCCTCCTTGCGCGCCTTGGCGTCCTCCTCGGCCTTCTGAGCAGCCTTCTGCTTGGCCACCGCGTCAGCGGCCGCCTGCTTGCGGGCCGACTCCTCGGCGTCCTTCTTGGCGCTCGCGTCGGCGGCGATGGCCTGGGCGTCGGCCTGCTGCGTCAGCGACGCGGTCTGGACCTGGGCCTGCTGTCCTGCGGGTATGTCCGCGAGGAGCGTGGTCTCGCTAGCCGTTGCCTCGGCGTCGCTCGAGGGCTGTCCAGTGCTGCCCGAGGCAACACCGGTGACGGCGCCTACAGCGGTGACCGCCGTGGCCGAGGCCACTGCGAATCCCCGGACCGAAATCCGGCTCACACGGTTTCCTTCCAGCATCGCCCGCTTCGGTGACCCTGGCGGACGCAATCGTGCCCCCTGACGCTGGCCTCCCAACTGCGGGGTCACGGGAGGCACGGGCCCGGTGGGCAACCTCCGTGACGGAAGTGCCGTGTGGTGCTCGGGCGGCATACGACGGCTCTATGGAGTTCTGGTGCTTCAAGTTGTGCCGTACCGCTGGGGGTACAGGTGTGTCGTATGCGGGGCCTGACAGGACTGAGACTCTGCCGTAACCCGACACCGGGTGGCAATTCTGCGCCGAGTGTGAAAGCTCACACCTCGTTTGGCCCAAGGGATTCACGGAAATACCCACACGCCGAAGCGCCGCCCGGCTAGGCTCTTGGCCTTTGCCGGACGGCGCCAACTGATGAGTAACTACCTCACGTTGGGCAGGGCGGTCAGATCTGCCCCTCTTCGAGCATTTCGGTCACAAGGGCCGCGATCTGGGACCTCTCGGACCGCGTGAGCGTGACATGCGCGAAGAGCGGATGCCCCTTCAGTTTCTCCACGACGGCGACGACTCCGTCGTACCGGCCCACCCGCAGGTTGTCCCGCTGGGCCACGTCATGCGTGAGAACAACACGTGAATTGGCGCCGATCCGGGACAGAACGGTCAGAAGAACATTCCGTTCCAGCGACTGGGCCTCGTCCACGATCACGAAGGCGTCGTGCAGCGAACGGCCACGGATATGGGTGAGAGGAAGGACCTCCAGCATCCCGCGTGCCGTGACCTCTTCGATGACCTCGCGGGTGGTGACCGCGGACAGGGTGTCGAAGACCGCCTGCGCCCAAGGGCTCATCTTCTCGGCCTCGGTGCCCGGCAGATAGCCCAGTTCCTGCCCGCCGACCGCGTACAGCGGCCGGAAGACCATCACCTTCTGGTGCTGCCGGCGCTCCAGCACCGCCTCCAGCCCCGCGCACAGCGCCAGCGCGGACTTGCCGGTGCCGGCCCGGCCGCCCATCGACACGATCCCCACGTCCGGGTCGAGCAGCAGGTCGAGGGCGATCCGCTGCTCGGCGCTGCGGCCCTTGATGCCGAACGCCTCCCGGTCCCCGCGGACGAGACGGACGGTGCCCTCTGCCGTAACCCGGCCGAGCGCCTTGCCCCGCTCCGACTGGATCGTCAGGCCGGTGTGCACAGGGAGGTCCGCGGCCTCGGGGACCTGCACGTGTCCCTCTTCGAAGAGGATGTCCACCCGCTCGGCGGACAGCGTCAGTTCGGACATTCCGGTCCAACCGGAGGAGTCCGTGATGGCCAGCTCCGCGCGGTACTCCTCGGCGAGGAGCCCGACCGAGGACGCTTTGATCCTCAGCGGGAGGTCCTTCGACACGACGGTGACGTCGAACCCCTCCGCCTGCAGATTGCGGGCGACCGCGAGGATGCGGGAGTCGTTGTCCCCCAGGCGGTAACCGGTCGGCAGCACGCTGGGGTCCGAGTGGTTGAGCTCCACCCGGAGGGTTCCACCGAGGTCCCCGATCGGCAGGGGGGCGTCGAGACGGCCGTACCGCACCCGGCAGTCGTCGAGCAGACGCAGCGCCTGCCGGGCGAAGTACCCGAGTTCGGGATGGTGCCGCTTGGCCTCCAGCTCCGTGACCACGACGATCGGGAGCACGACCTCGTGCTCGTCGAAACGGGTCATGGCGTTCGGATCGGCCAGCAGGACGCTGGTGTCGAGAACATAGGTGCGCCGGTCTGGCTTGTGGCGCTTTGCGCTGGTCACCACGGAAGGACGTACCCCCTCGGATGAGGTCGGGGAGCGACGGAGTGAGATGCCGGATGGGGCTGGGCGGGATGAATCCCGACCGGTCCACGGCCGCGATGCACGGGCCGAGAACCGGCCCTCCGTTGCTTCTTCCGTGCCGAGACCGCACGGTCGGGCTGGTGCAAAGGGCCTCCCGGGCGAACGGCCCCGAGCCGTTCGCTGAGATACGACACCCGTGGTTCGGGTGTCGACCTGTTTGGCTTATGCCCTCGAACACGCGCAGCCATGCCAGGGCATACGGCGGCGCCCCGGTGAACTCCTCGTAACGTCCCTCGTCGGGCCCGCACCCAGGAGAGTGGTGCCGGGCCGCGATGAACGGGTGTCAGCCGCCGTAGCGGCGGTGTCGCGCAGCGTAGTCACGCAGCGCGCGCAGGAAGTCGACCTTGCGGAAGGCCGGCCAGAAGACCTCGCAGAAGTAGTACTCCGAATGGGCCGTCTGCCACAGCATGAAACCGGACAACCGCTGCTCGCCACTCGTGCGGATGACGAGGTCGGGGTCGGGCTGGTGGCTCGTGTACAGGTGGCGGCCGATCAGATCGACGTCCACGGAGTCGGCGAGCTCCTCCATCGAGGTGCCCTTCTCGTGGGCGTCGAGCACCATCGAGCGGACGGCGTCGGCGATCTCCTGGCGACCGCCGTAGCCGACGGCGACGTTGACGAGTATCCCGTCGACGTGCGCGGTGGCCTCCTCGGCCTCCTTCACCGCGGTGCGCACATGGCCGGGCAGCATGTCGAGCGCGCCGACGTGGTGCACGCGCCAGCGGCCGTCGGCGGCGAGCGAGCGCACGGTGTCCGCGATGATCCCGAGGAGCGGGACCAGCTCCTCCTTGGGCCGGTTCAGGTTGTCCGTGGACATCAGCCAGAGGGTGACGACCTTGACGTCCGTCTCGGCGCACCAGCCGAGGAACTCCTCGATCTTGTCCGCGCCGGCCTGGTGGCCCTGTGCGGTGGTCGAGCCCGCCGCCTTCGCCCAGCGGCGGTTGCCGTCCATGATGACGCCGATGTGCTTGGGCACCTGAGCGTGGTCCAGGTGACCTTCCACCCGGCGTGCGTACAACCTGACCAGCAGGCCGCGCAGCATGTCGCGCAGGTTCACGTGATTGTCAGCCCCTCCGTGCGGATCAGACAGGGTACGGGCGGGTGATGCGCGCCCCGTCGGATGGCGGTCCCCGGGGGCGAAGCCTACCCCCGGAGCGCCGGGGCACCGCCCAGGGGTGTCGGCGGCCAGGCTCAGGGCCGTACGGGTGAACGGCGGCTGAACGGCGGCCTCGTTGTCGCGTTTTCCGAGCCGCCGGGCACTGCTCGCCCGCCCGGCTTTCGGGGTCGATGGGGGTGTCGCGCCCGGTTTGTCTCTGAGGGTGGGACGCACATGACGCCCGTTTGGTTTCCGAGGGGGCACGCGGGGCGCTCGCCCCGTTTCCGGAGTGGTGTGCGCGGGGGCGCTCGTCCCGTTTCCGGATCGGTCGGTGACGGCAAAGAAAACGGGCCGGTCCGTGGGGGGGAGACGGACCGGCCCGAGGGGGGGTTTCCACCATAACCCTTCGTAAGGGCCGACGCGCGCATTGCCGGGAAACAACTACTCTCCGGAGTCGCCCGACAACGCACCGGTGGCTCCGGAGGCGTTCATTCCGTACGGCGCCATGGCCGAATCACAGGTGATTCAAAGGGAAACCGGGCGAACCCCGAGGGATTTATGGGGTTTTCGAGCAATGGTGGGGCAGGCGACGACACCATGCGAGGTACTCCGGGTGGGTGACCCGTGCGAAAACGGCCGCTTGACGCCACCGCTAACGTCGCTGTCATGGCCACGTTCACCACGGCGGGGGCAGCCGCACCGGTGCCGCTGGAGGTCGCCCGGTCGGCGAGCGACCGGCGGCGCGGGCTGCTCGGGCGAGACGGGATCGAGGGGGCGCTGCTGCTCAGTCCGGCGAGCGCGGTGCACACCCTGGGGATGCGGTTCGCGATCGACGTCGCCTATCTGGACCGCGACTTGCGGGTGGTGGCGGTGCGCACGATGCGGCCGGGGCGGATCGGCCTGCCCCGCCCGTGGGCGCGTCACGTCCTGGAGGCGGAGGCGGGAGCGATGGAGCGCTGGGGCGTACGCCGGGGGACCCAGGTTCTTCTGGGGGACGCCTGACGGCGCGTCGGCGCCGGGGGCAGGGCACCGCGCAGCCCCCTCCTCTGCGCGGTGCCGCCCGCGCAGCTTTGCTCACGCGAAATACCTTGGTCTGAACTTAACGTGGCGTCTGAGGGCGGCGCGAGCCGCGCTGGATAACGATGTGGAAACCCCTGGCTTCGGCACCTCACCGGGGCGGAAGCGTCCCGGGCCTGCGGGCCTCGACGAGGAAGCGGGTGCTGTGGGCGACGAACGGCCCCCGGGAGCGGATCTGCTCGTGCAAGGAGCGCAACCGGGACTCGTAGCGCTCCGCGGTGAAGCCGGGCACCATCCAGATCACCTTGCGCAGGAAGTGGACGACCGCGCCGATGTCGAGGAACTCCATACGCAACCGGGCCTCCTGGAGGTCGACCACCTCCAGGCCGGCCGCCTCGGCCTCGGCCCGCGCCCGTCGGGGATCCCGGGCGTCACGGATCTCCTCCGGCTGCCGCCCGAGGAAGTACTCGACCAGTTCGAACGCGCTCGCCGGACCGACCTGCTGGGAGAAGTACGTGCCGCCGGGGCGCAGCACACGGACGATCTCACTCCAGTACGTCCGCACCGGGTGCCGGCTGGTGACTAGGTCGAAGGCGGCGTCCGCGAACGGCAGCGGGGCGTCCTCGGGCGAGGCGACCACCACGGCACCGCGCGGATGGAGCAGGGCGGTGGCCCGGGCGACGTTCGGCGGCCAGCCCTCGGTGGCGACGGTGAGCGGCGGCAGCACCGGCGCGGAGGCCAGGACCTCCCCGCCCCCGGTCTGGATGTCGAGCGCGGCGGCGGCGCCCGCCAGCCGCTCCGTCATCGAACGTGCGTACCCCCATGGAGGCCGCTCCTCCGTCGCCCGCCCCTCGAACCAGGAGAAGTCCCAGCCGTCGACGGGTTCCTCGACGGCCTCACGGACCAGCTCTTCGAACGTACGGTCGCCACTCATACCGGCCATGGTCCCAACGAGCAGGCACGGGACGCGACCGAAATAGCGGCGGGGACGAGCGGACGGATCGGGGTGCCGGCGGGCGGACAGATCGCCCTGCCGGCGGGCGGGCGGACTACAGCACCAGTGGACGGACTTTCCCGGCCGTGAACCGTACGAAGCCCTCGGGGTCCGGCTCGTCGCCCGTGGGCTGGAGGACCACGGTGTCGGCCCCCGCCTCCACCAGCCGCTGGACGGCCTTCGCGACGGCTCCCGCGTCTCCGGCGACACCGAGGTCCGGCACGGAGCCCAGGCCCTCCGCCTCCAGCTCGGCCCGCAGGCGGGCCGGCGCGTCCGGACCGGTGGCGGTCAGCAGGTAGACCACGACGTGATGGGGGTCGGTGCGGCCGGCCGCCGCCCGCCCCTCGTCGATGAGGGCGCGGGCCCGCCGTACGCCCTCCGGTGTGGTGGCCGAGGTCAGGATCGTCCCGTCCGCCGCCTCACCGGACAGGCGTAGCGAGCGCGGTCCGGTGACCCCGGCGAGAACACCGGCCGGCTCCGCGGGCGGCCAGTCCAGCGCGACGCCGTCCAGCTTCACGTACCGCCCGTCCGTGGTGACGCGCTCACCGCGCAGCAGGGCCCGCAGCGCGTCGAGGTACTCGCGCAGAAGGGTGACGGGCGACTCGGCGCGGGCACCGACCTGACCCATCCAGCTCTGGACGCCGTGCCCGACGCCGACCATGGCCCGGCCGGGGAACAGCCGCTCCAGCGTGGCGGTCTCCATCGCGGTGATCGCGACGTTCCGCAGCGGCACAGGCAGCAGCCCGACGCCGACGCGCAGCCGCTCGGTCCAGGCGAGCGCGGCGGACGCGGCCGAGATCCCGCCCTCCAGGAAGCAGTCCTCCCACAGCCACAGCTCCTCCAGGCCCGCCTCGTCCGCGAGCCGCGCCAACGGGCGCAGCCGCTCGGGCGGCAGTTGGGGCCGGAACACAACACCGAGTCCAGTCATACGGCCTTCCTATGCGAGCGGGCCCGGACCGCACAACACGTTTGGCGGCCGTCCCACACCCCTTAGTGCTCCTCAGGACGTTCGTAGTGCAGGAGGACGACACCGTTGCCGAAGCGGCGGGAGTCGATCAGGCGCAGGGCGGTCAGGGCGTCGCTCTCGGCGAAGAGGCGCTGCCCGCGGCCGACCAGGATCGGGTGGACGTACACCCGGAACTCGTCCACGAGGTCGTTGCGCAGGAACTCGGCGGCCAGGGCGGCACCGCCGAGCGCGAGGTCGCCGCCCTCCTGCTCCTTGAGCGCGCGGATGTCCTCGACGACGACGTCCCGGACGACGGTGGTGTGCCAGTCGGCGTGCTGCAGGGTCCGCGAGAACACGATCTTCGGCATGTTCCGCCAGATCCGGGCGTACTCGACCACGGGCCCCGACCGGTGCGGGTCGGCGTCCGCGGTGGGCCAGAACTTGGCCATGAGCTGGTATGTGACACGCCCGTTCAGGAACGCGCCCATCTCTTTGAGCACGTCGTTGAAGTGCTGGTGCAGTTCGTCGTCGACCAGATGCCAGTCGATCTCACGGTTCGGGCCCTCGATGAAGCCGTCCAGGGACATGGACATCATCAGGACGATCTTTCTCATGGCAGCTCCCGGTTACGACGCCGACCATCCGGACGGCACGAGCATCGCGCAGCGGTGGCGCGCGGACGGGGAGGCGGCTCCGGGTGATTCGCACCCGGGTCTCAGCCGCCGGCGGTACCCGCCGAGCCCGAGGACGAATCCCCGGACGACTCCCCCCGGGGGAACGACACCTCCACGCGACGGTTCTTCCGGCGTCCCTCCTCCGTGGAGTTGTCGGCGATCGGGTAGTCCTCGCTGTAGCCGCGCACCTCGAAGGTGACGGTGCCGCCGAGGCGCGATGCCAGTTGGTCGTGGACGGCCTCGGCGCGCTGCTTGGACAGGACGAGACCGTGGGCGTACGAGCCCAGGTTGTCGGTGAAGCCGAAGACGCGGACGTTCGTGGCGTTCTGCTTCTTGATCTCGTCCGCGATGGCGTCGATGCGGGAGCGGGCCTCCGGGTTCAGCTTCGGGCTGTCCTTGGGGAACAGCACCTCGGCCTGGAGCGCGAAGGTGACGTTCTCGTTGGTGTCCTCGCGTCGCTCCTCACCGCCGAGGTCCTCCACGACGGACTTGATGTCCAGCACCTTGGCGGGAGCGAGGGTGGCCCCGTCGGCGAGCTTCAGCCCCGGGCTGGTGGGGTCGACGGAGGGGGGCGGCGAGGTGGTGACGGTGCCGGGGGGCGCGCTGGGATCGTCGTCGGCGACGGCCGGGGGGCCACCGGCGAGACCGAGCACGGTGAGCAGGGAGAGCGCGGTGACGGCACGCAGGGGGCGGGGCATCGCGGGTCACCCCTGGGAGAGTTCGAGGGTGGCGGGAGGCATGGCGCCGACCTGGAAGTCGACGGTTTCGGTGCCTTCGGGTGGGGCGGGGAATTGGGCGAACCAGTCGGCCGACTTTCCGGCCGCCACACCACCGCCGTCGAACTTGGTGCAGAGGCACCGGCCCTGGGTGTCTCGCAGGACGAGGTACTTCTTCCTGCCCTTGCTGTCGACCAGTGCGGCCCCGGCCAAGGAGGCCCCGTTCCGGCTCAGCTCCCTCTCGTCGCCCCGCCAGTTGGACGCGATCCAGAACTGGCCGCCGTTGTTGGTGACCGTCCCGCTCACCGTAACGAATCCGCCCTGGTCGCGGACCGCAGAGGTGACCGTCAAGGTGACGTCACCGCCCTTCACCTGGGCGAGCACCTGGTCGGCAGCGGGAGCGGAGGAATCATGTCGCTGGCTGCCGCCGTTCTTGGCCGTGGCTTTGGACGAGGATGTCCCACTGGGCTTTTCACCGCCGCTTCCGCTGCCACAGCCGGCCACCGTAAGGATCAGCCCGGTCGCGACCGCGACTGCGCCGAGCGCCCTTCGGCCCTTCATGGTGCGCGGAAAGTCCATCGGTACGGCTTCCTTTCACTCGGCCAGATGCACAGAGAACAGCACGGACGCGTCAGGAAGGTCGTCCGAATGGAAACGTCCGGGGTCGATGTCGACGGAGCCGCCGTCGCAGTCGAGATGTACGGGCTTCTTCGGATCGGCGTCCGGCGGGACGGTGCAACGCGGCTGGATCACCGCGACGGCCTCCGCCTTCGCGCGTCGCCTCTCCGTGCCCGGAATGATGGACTTCCCCACCGTGTAGCGCGTCTGGATCGTCACCCGGTATCCGGGGAAGCCGTTCACGGTGGTGGGACCGAAGGCCTCTACGGTCGAGTCGTTGTCGGCGGCCAGCCGGTCGGCGGCGGCGCTCGCTCCGGATTCCTGGAGATCTCGGCCGACGAGCCACTTCGTCCAGTCGTCGTCCTGGCCGATGGCTTCCTGCAGACGGGTCATCAGCTCGTCGCGGGAGTCTTGTGCGGCCGCCAACGCCGCAGCGTCCGCCGCGGACTGAGCTCCATTGCGGGCGGACGCTGCCTGGGCGAAAGCGAAAAAGGCGAACGCGGCAAACAGCAGAATGCCGGTCAGCCAGATGTAGAGGGGGAGCGTCTGCCCCCGGTCGTCGGTAGGGCGCTTCGGCGTCAGCCGCCGGTCACCGAGGTGACAGCGGTCCGGATCGCGCCGGAGATCAGCCCGTCCAGGCCGATCTGGTCGATCAACGTGAAGATCCCGGCGATGATGATCATCAGCCCGGCATACTCCACAAACCCGGCCCCCGCATCCCGCCCGGCCCCCCGCATCCGGGAGACCACGGTCCTCCGCCACGTGCCGATCCTGTGCCTCGTCCTCGTCACCACGGCCCCAGACCTCCCACCCGATACGGCTACGACCAACCCACGCACCGTACGTGAAGGCACCCTCACCGCGAGTGGGCCCAGGGGCCCAACTTCCGCGTCGTGCTGCGGTCATCGGCTCCACCCCTCGCGGGCCGTCCCCAGCCAGTGGGCGATCGCTTCGCTGCGCGTGGAACTGTGCAGCTTCGCGAAGATGCGATTGATGTGGTTCTTGACCGTCTTCTCGCTGATGAAACAGGCGGCGGCGATCTGCCGGTTGTTCATACCGGCCGCGATGAGATCCATGACCTCCACCTCCCGGGAGCTCAGGCCGAAGTCGAGCCATCCCGCGGCACGGCGCCGCAGGCCTCCCGTACGGGCGGTGAGGGCCTTCGACGAATGTGCCACAACTGATTGCAGGTGCGAAGTATTTTCGTCTCGTTCGTAGGAAACGCCGAACGAAGACGGGACAGTCCCCCGGCCCTCCCTCAGCCTCCGTACCGCGGCGACCAGTTCGGCCGCCGTGAACTCGCCGTGCACCAGATAGCCGGAGGCCCCGCGGCGCAGCGCCTCCGCCACGACCTCGGGTTCCCTGCTGTACGTCAGCATCATCACGGGGGCCGTGCGGGCCAGCCGGGGCAGTGCGGTCAGGCCGTCGGTGCCGGGCATACGGAGGTCCAGGAGGACGACGTCCGGACGGTGCCGGGCGGCGTACACGAGCGCCTGCCCGCCGTCCGCCGCCTCCGCCACGACCTCGATGTCGGGGAGGACGGACAGCAGGGCGGTGAGGCCCGCTCGTACGACCGGGTTGTCGTCGGCCACGAGGACGCGCAGCGGCGGGCCGGGAAGTGCCTGGTCAGGCATGTGCGGCCTCCTCTTGGGGGCTGTGGGGAGAGGTGGCGGGGACGGGGATGTGCAGGTGGATCTCGGCACCGCCCAGCGGTGAGCGGCCGAGGCGGAGGCGGCCGCGCAGGGACGCGGCGCGTTCCGCCATGCCCAGCAGGCCGAAGTGGCCGGTTCTCGCCAGGTCCTCGGGCACGGCGGTCGGTGGCAACCCGACACCGTTGTCCCCGATCCGCAGGTCGAACGCCTCGAACCCGGTGACGTCGAGTGCGATACGGACGCGGGTGGCGTGGGCGTGGCGGTGGGTGTTCTCCAGCGCCTCGGACACGATGGACAGGACGTCGTGGGCCGCCGCGTACGGCAGGAGGTGCGGTGTCTCCGGCAGCCTCAGTTCGGTCTCCGCGCCGCCGCGGGCGGCGAACGCCCCGGCGCGCGCGGTCACTTCGGCCACCACGTCCAGCCGGTCCGCCGTGAAGTCGGTACGGCGCCGCAGGTCCGACAGCAGGTCGCGGGACTCCCCCGCGGCCCGTCGTGCGGCGTCGGCCACCTGGGCCGCCTGGCGCTTGAGCGTGGCCGGGTCGCGGTGCTCGGCCGAGGCGGCGAGGGCCTCCGCGGCCAGCGCCAGACCGTGCAGGGTCTTCGCCACCGAGTCGTGCATCTCCCGGGCCAGCCGGGCCCGTTCGGATTCGACGGCCTCGGCCGCCGCGAGCCGGGCGTTCGCCTCGGACAGTGCCTCGCCGGCGGCGCCGAAGCGGAACATCAGGTTGCGCAGGGTCACCCCGATGATCCCCGCGGCAACGCAGAACCCGGCGATGAGGAGGGTGCTGACCCCGGCGCCGGGGCGGTGCTCCCAGGAGCGGAACACCCCCAGCACGACGGCAAGTTGCAGACCGGTGAGGACGCCGGCGCCGCGCCAGCCGTAGAGCAGTCCGGACAGCAGGGGTGTGCAGACCGTGGCGCAAGCGAGGGGGGAGACGGGGGACGCGGTCGACAGGAGCGTGGCGACGAAGAGCAGGTCCAGCGCCATGAGCGTCGGATGGGCGAGCAGCCGCGGGCCGACGCGGTCCCAGTCGCGCAGCAGGGCGTACGACGTCATCACGCCGAGCACGGCAGCGGCGAGGACGGCGATCCGGAGGGCTCCGGAGGGGGTGTTGGCGAGGGCGAACGGGGCACCGATCACCACCAGGACGAGGCGTACGGCCACGGTCTGGCGGCACAGGGCCTGGAGCGCGCTCAGCTGCAGGCGGACACTGGCGGGCGGCGGGACGTCGTCCTCCAGATACCCGGGGGTGGGGCGACCGGTCCGGCTGCTCATCATCGGCCCAGGATCGATCCGAAGTTCGTCCCCGAGCCCAGGAACATGCCCGTGGCGATGAGGATCATCGTCGCCGGGAGCATGAAGACCAGGGTGACCATCGTGGCCTTGGGGACCGTCCTGGCCGCGCGGCGGCGGGCGTTCTGGGCGTCCGTGCGCCGCATGTCGGTGGCCAGCTGGATCAGCGTCTCCGCGATCGGGGAGCCCAGTTCCTCCCCCTGTTGCAGGGCGGACACGAACTGGGAGACCTGCTCGGAGGAGTTGCGCCGGCGCAGTTCGTCGAAGGCCTGGCGGCGGCTGACGCCCATGTCCATCTGGCGCAGGGTGATGCGCAGTTCGTCCGCCCAGGGCCCCTCGTACTTCTCCGCGACCCGGTCCAGTGCCTGGCGGAAGCCGAGGCCGGCCGAGACGACGACCGCGAGGACGTCCAGGAAGTCCGGCAGCGTACGGTCGATGACGTCCTTGCGCTCGCGGACGGCCTGCCAGATCAGGGCGTCGGCGGCGAGCAGACCGAAGGCGAACGTGAGAGCCGCGAAGAGCAGTTGCCCGTTGGTGAGGAACATCAGGCCCACGACCAGGCCGAAGACCCCGTACACCGCCCGGCGTGCGGCGTACCGCTGGAGAGTGAGGCCTCCGGGGTTGCCCGCCATGTCGATCCGGCGGCGTTTGGCGTCGACCCGGCGCGGCCCCATGAGACGCAGCACGAGCGGGGCGAAGCGCATACCGAGACGGTCGACCGCCGAGCCGGCCGTGGAGACCCGGGTGGCGCCCACCTCCAGCGCGAGCGCCAGGTCGCTCGGCAGTCTGGCGTCCGCGCGGATCATCCGGACGCCGAGGAGCATCCCGGTGACGGAGACGGCCGTCAGCAGGGCGAGCCCCAGGGGCAGCAGCGCGCTCATCGCGGTCTCCTTCTCACACTTCGATCTTGCCGAGGCGGCGGATGACGAAGAAGCCGACCGTGTACAGGCCGAGCGCGAGCAGGACCAGGCCCTGGCCGAGCGGGGAGCCGGTGACACGGGCGAGGGCGCCCTCGTTGGAGGAGTTGATCAGGATGAGGGAGCCGAGGCCCAGCAGCGGGACCGTGAAGGCCGTCGCGTTGACCTCGGAGAGCATGGTGCGGACCTCGCGCCGGGTCTCCTTGCGGTCCTCCAGGGTCTGGGTGAGGTTGCGCAGCGAGTTGACGACCGAGCCGCCCGCCTTGTTGGCCAGGACCAGCGTGGTCACCAGGACGATCAGCTCTCGGGAGGGCAGCCGTTCGGCGAGTTCGCCGAGGGTGTCGTCGATCGAGCGGCCCAGCGTCAACTGGTCGGCGACCCGGGCGAGCTCCTCGCCGGCCGGGGCCTCCAGCTCCTCCGCGGCCATGGCGAGGGCGGTGCGCAGAGCGAGGCCCGCGGCCGTGGCGTTCGCCAGCAGCCGGGCCACGTCCGGCAGCTGGTTGATGAAGGCCTCGATGCGTCTCTGCCGCTGCCAGTTGAGGAAGACGACCGCGCCCCACACGCTCACCAGCGCGGCGATCGGGCCGAAGAAGGGGGCCAGCGTCGACGCCGCGATGAGCCACAGCGCCCCGACGACGGCGGCGACGTAGACGAAGAACTCCCCCGGCGTCAGATCGAGTCCGGTCGCCGACAGCCGGAGCCGGAGGGTGCGGCCCAGGCGGGTACGGCGCAGCCGCCGGTCGACGGCGGTGAACCGCCGGACCCGGCCGGACGCCGTGCGCGAGGGGCCCGCCGGGTTGCCGGAGAGCCGGTCGACGAGCGCCTGCCGCTGGGCCCGGCCGGAGGCGTACAGATGGACGCCCGCGACGGCGAGCGTGACGGTGAGGACGGTGGCGCCGAGGGCGAGGAGGGCGGGGTCGTTCATGGCGCGCTCCTGACGTGAACGGGGGTCATCCGAGGGCCTGCCGGGTGGGGAGTACGTCGAGGGCCTCCGCGACGCCGAAGGCGGGTGGGAGCGGTTCGTCGGCGACGTACAGCTTCTCCGCGACCGCCCGTGGCAGCGGAAGATGCTCGAAGCGGCCCCGGACGATCCGGTCGGGCCCGAGGGGCTGGGGCACGAAGCGGGACACGGTGGCGATGCGGAACTGCTCGCGGCCGTGGGAGACCACGAGGGCGATCTCCACGACCTTGCGCGAGCCGTCGGCGTAGCGGGCGAGCTGGACGACCACGTCCACCGCGGAGTTGATCTGGTCCTTGAGCGCCTCGAAGGGGATGAGCACCTCGGACATCGAGCCCAGGGTCTGCAGCCGCATGAGGGCGTCCTCGGCGGCGTTGGCGTGGACGGTGGCGAGCGAGCCGTCGTGGCCCGTCGACATCGCCTGGAGCATGTCGAGGGTCTCGCCGCCGCGGACCTCGCCGACGATGATGCGGTCGGGGCGCATACGGAGGCTGTTGCGGACCAGGTCGCGAATGGTGATCTGGCCCTTGCCCTCGACGTTCGGGGGCCGGGACTCCAGGCGGATGACGTGCTCCTGCTGGAGCTGGAGCTCGGCGGAGTCCTCGATGGTGATGATGCGCTCGTGCGCCGGGATCAGCCCGGACAGGGCGTTGAGCAGGGTCGTCTTCCCGGTGCCCGTACCGCCGCTGACGATCACGTTGAAGCGGGCGCGGACGAACGCGGCGAGCAGCATCAGCATCTGCTCGTCGAGGGAGCCGAGGCCGATGAGTTCGGGGAGGGTGTAGGCGCGCGGGAAGCGGCGGATCGTGAGGGTGGGGCCGGTCAGGGCGAGCGGCGGGATGATGACGTTGACGCGCTCGCCGGTGGGCAGCCGGGCGTCGACCATCGGGTTGGACTCGTCGACGCGCCGGTTGACCGTCGAGACGATCCGTTCGATCGTCTGCATCAGCTGCTCGGTGGAGGCGAAGCGCAGCGGGAGCTGTTCGACGCGGCCCGCCCGCTCCACGAAGATCGAGTCCGGGCCGTTCACCATGATCTCGGTGATCGACGCGTCGGCGAGCAGCGGTTCGAGGACGCCGAGGCCGAGGGCCTCGTCGACGACCCGGCGGATCAGCTGGGAGCGCTCGGACGAGGAGAGGACCGGTCCTTCCCGGCTGATGATGTGGCCGAGGACGCGCTCCAGACGGACCCGGCGGTCGGCGGCCGCGAGGCCGGACATCTCCGCGAGGTCGATCTCCTCAAGGAGCTTGGCGCGGTAGACCGCGACGAGGTGCCCGTCCTCGCGGGCGGCTGCGCCGTCGTCGGGGGCGGTGATACGGGAGCGGAGGCTCATACCGGTCGTCAGCTCCTTCCCGGGACGCGGGGGTCGGGGTCGTTGGGCATGGTGGCGTGGCGGGTCACCGGCCAGTCGCCGAAGAGGGGGATGACGGAGGGCACGGTGACGGTGACGGTGGCGGTGGTGGTGTCGCCGCCCCGAGGAGCGTCGACGCTCGGACGGAGCCAGCCGCTGACGGCCGCCGTGCCCGCCGCGCTCCCGTCGCCGTTCTGGGAGGCGGCACGGGCGGCGGCGCGGGCGGCGGTGCCGGCCTGGTTGATGCCGTAGCCGATGAGGCCCAGCTGGATGGTGGCCATGCCGATGACGAGGAGGATGGGCAGAAAGCCGGCGAACTCGAGCATGGAGACGCCGCGGTCGTCCCGGAGGTGCGAACGCCTGCGGGCCGGGGTGTCTCCCCGGCGGTCTTGCGCCGAATCGGCCCCCCTGCGGGGCGGCAGCCGTAGCGTCGGGTCGGCTCCCCGGCGGCGGAGCGGCGTCCTCATCGGCTGTCCCCCTCCAGGGCCGCCCCGGCGGACCCCTCCACCCGCCACCCGGGGTTGACGCCCGGGAAGAACAGCGGGACCTTCGCCTGTACCGTCGCCTTCATCACCGGCCCGTCCTCCCCGCAGCTGATGTCCGCGCCGCTCCAGGCGGCCGGCAGATGCGCCGCCCCCGCCGACCGGCACGCCCCCGCCACATCGCCGTGCACGGCCTGGGCCGCGGTGGCCGCGCGCGCCGCCTCGTCGGCCGCGTTGCCCGCGAGGGAGTACGTGTAGCCGTAGAGGACGCACTCCCACAGCAGTGCCATCACGACCAGCACCAGCGGGAACATCCCGGCGAACTCCAGGGTGACCGCGCCCCGGTCCCCGCCCTTGCGCCACAGGGTCAGTGACCCCCGGTCCGAGGACGCCTTGCGCCGACGTCCGCCCCCGCCCTCGTGCACCGTCACCAGCTCCAGCTCGCCCGCCAGCGCCCACAGCGCCTGCTTCACCGTCGAGCGGGCGTCGAGGTCCTGCAGGCGTCCGGCGTCCACGACCGACTGGAGTTCCTTGAAGGACGCCGGGACCGCGGCGTGCGCCACCCTGGTGCCGGTGATGCGTTCGACGAGGGACGGCTGGATCTCCGTACCGCGCGAGTGGCGGTTGACGACCGTGAGCGTCTCCTCGGCCTTGCGGATCTGCAGCCGGTCCCACATGCGCACCATCCGCTTGGCGGCGCGGACCGCGACCACGTCCGGGGTGACGAGCAGCAGCGCCTGGTCGGCGATCTCGACGGCCGCGGCGGTCGCGGAGTTCATCTGGGCGCCGCAGTCGACGATCACCACGTCGTTGCGGGAGCGCAGCGCGCCGATGACCTGGCGGGCCACCCGGTCGCTGACCTCCTCGCCGCGTTCGCCCTCGGCGGGGGCGAGCAGCAGCCCGATCCCGCTGTCGTGGGTGTAGACGGCGTCCTGGAGGACGCGGGGGTTGATGTCGGTGATCGCGGCGAGGTCGGCGATCGAGCGCCGGAACTGCACGTCCAGATAGGAGGCGACGTCCCCGGACTGCAGATCGAGGTCGACCAGGGCGACGGTACGGCCCGACGCCCGGGCCGCGAGGGCCAGTTGGACGGCGGTGACGGTCGCGCCGACGCCGCCCTTCGCGCCGGTCACGGTGACCACGGTCCCGCCGGGGCCGGAGTGCAGCTCGGCGGGTGCGCTGCCCAGATGGCGCCGCATCCCGGCGGACCAGGCGGCGGCGGCCTGGACGCGTTCGGCGAGGGGGTCGTAGCCGAGCGGCAGGGTGACGATGCCGCGGGCGCCGGAGTCCATCGCGGCGGTGAGCACGCCCGTGCTCGTGTCGGCGGTGATGAGGACGACCCCGACGGCCGGGAAGCGCATCGCCAGGTCGCGGATCAGGTCCAGCGCGGGGACCGGCCCGATCCGCTCATGGACGAGGACGACCTCGGGCAGTTCGTCGAGGGACTCGGCGGCCAGCCGCGCCAGGGCGTCGAGCAGGGCGGTGGAGTCCTGGACGGGCTGGGCGGGCTCGGTGTCGGGGAGCTGGCCGAGCAGGCTGGACAGCGCGCGGACCGCGTCGATGTCACCGACGGCGGGGAGGACGCGGATGGTCATCGGCGCGACCCCCCGAGGCCGCGACCGCTCGGGACGCGACTGCTGCCGGCGGACCGGCTGCGGACGGACCCGCCGGGGACCGGGACGGACCTCATGCGTGGCCTCCTACTTGTCCTGGTCGAGGGTGTATGTGCGGTCGCCGGGCGTCACCGAGGTCTGGGAGCCGCCCGCGACCAGGGCGAGCCGGACGTGTTCCGCGAACGACTCGGCGTACGCGACCCGTTGGGCGTCCTCCGTGTCGAGCGCGAAGGTGATGGGGACGGCCTCGGTGGCGGTGCGGCGGCGCTCGTCGCTGGACTGGTCCGGGTCGAGGGCCGTGAGCTTGCCGACGTCCAGGACGCGGGCGTTGGTCACGATGATCTTGGACTCGTCCTTGCCCTTGTCGTTCTGAGCCTTGAAGGTGGCGTAGATGTTGACCCGTGAGCCGGGGTCGATCTTGCCCGCGACGCCGGTGGACGCGTCGATCATGATCGCGATCTCCTGCTGTCCCGGCTGGAGCGCGGGGCGGTCGACGATCATGTCGGTCTGCAGCAGCGACCCCTTCTCCAGCCGGGTCACCGCGATCTTGCCGCGGATCTGCGAGAGACTGGTGACCGCCGTCGTGGACAGCCAGCGCCGGGGCATGGCGACCTGCTGGAACTGGTCGGCCGTGAGCTCCTGGTACGGCGGGATGTCGCCCCTGAGCCGGTATGCCGTGACCTCCGGTCCGACCTTCGAGTTCACGTTGCGGATCACCGACAGGACGCCGGCGAAGGCGCCGACGGCGGCGAGGGCCGAGAGCACCAGCAGGATGACGCCGCGGCGCTGTCGTGCGTTCACTACATCTCACCTCGGGGGGACGTGCCGTGCGGTCGGGCGGGCCCGCCGTCCGGCCGGAGGGCGGTCGAGCGGTGGTGCGGTGGACCGTGAACGGGTGCGGCGGGGGCGGGAAGGGGTGCGTACGGCGACGGGGTGGTGCGTACGGCGCTCACGTGCCGCCTCGTGGCAGCGCGCGGGCGGCGGCGACCGGTTGCCCTTCGAGGGGCCCCGGCAGAGGCGCGGCGCAGAAACCGCAGCGGTCGCCGATGAGTTCGAGGCCGCACCAGTGGCAGACCTCGCGGCGTACGGAGGTGACGAGCTGGTAGAGCACGGACACGTCGTGCAGGCCCGCGGCGAACTCCACCAGCCGCTGGGTCCCCCACCAGCGGCCGGAGTCCTGTGGGAGGGGCACGGTCGCGACACCCTGGACCCGCCAGGCGGGCGCGAGGGTGGCGGTGACCCAGTCCGAGGGCGGCTGCCCGGCGGCGACGATCATCCGGGTGCCGAACTCGGGACCCGGTAACTCCTCCTGGCCGATGCGGACGAGCTGGGGCCGGGGGTGGGCGAGGACGGCGAACTGGGCGTTGGGCACCCAGGACTTGGCGTGGGAGGCGAGCGAGACGGGAACGCGGTCGAGCCTGGTGACCGAGCCAAGGAGCGCGCCGGCGTAGATGTAGTGGGCCAGCAGCCGCGCGGAGGACGCCAGGACGCCCGGGCTGAAGTCGCAGGCCGACAGCTGCCGCAACTGCTGGGCGAGCAGGGCCAGTCCGAGCGGGGGCAGATCGAGGCCGAGCAGCGCGATGCGGTCGCTCTCCAGGACGGAGCGTACGGTGCGCAGCCGCTGGACGGCCGGGTCGTCGCCGGACGCGGAGTGCAGCGCGATGACGTACCCGTGCTGCTCGATGAGCGCGTGCATGCCGTTCAGGGACTGTTCGAGCGTGGGCTGCGGCTGGACCGCGGCGGGCGGGGTCTGCCGGTCGAGCGGCGGGAGCACCAGATCGGGACTGGTGACGGCTATCGCGGTCGGCACGGCTGCACACCACCCCGTTCACTGCGGCGGGGTGGTCGACCACCGCCTCAGTTGGCCCCTGTTACGTCCTCTTGCATCGTCCTGCAACAGCACCATATCCACGGCATGCCCGGCTCAACACCGAATCCGGAAGATCATCTCACCGAAGGTGAGACCATGATCGACACAGAGTAGGCGCATATGCCACAACTCGACCCGACGGTACGGGCGTTGAGGGCGCTTCAGGTCTTGACAACCCGATTGGTCTGGACCAAATTCGTTCGTCAGGCGATGGCCACCGTTCCGCAGGGCGCTCCCCCTCGCCCTCTCCCTTCCTCTTCCTCCCCCCTCTCCCCACACCGGAGGCTCAAGTGGACCGCGAACCAGGCATGTTGCGCCGCAGACGACCCCTGGCCCAGGCCACCGTCGCCGCGCTCGCCCTCACCTTTCTGGCCGCCGGGCACGCGGCTGCCGCGGACGTGAACAACGCCAAGAACGCCGGCTTCGAGTCCGGCCTCACGGGCTGGACCTGTTCGGCCGGCAGCGGTACGACGGTGTCGTCCCCGGTGCACGGCGGTGCCGCCGCGCTGACGGCGACTCCGGCGGGCCAGGACGACGCACAGTGCAGCCAGACGGTGGCGGTCGAGCCCGGCTCGACGTACACGCTGAGCGCCTGGGTGCAGGGCGGTTACACCTTCCTCGGCGCGACGGGCACCGGCACGACGGACGTGTCGACCTGGACGCCGGACTCGTCGGGCTGGACCCAGCTGTCGACGACCTTCACCACCGGCGCCTCGACGACCTCGGTGACGGTGTACCTGCACGGCTGGTACGGCCAGGCGGCGTACTACGCCGACGACGTGTCGGTGTACGGCCCGGACGGAGGCGGCGGAGGCGACCCGTCCCCGACCGTGCCCGCGGCCCCCACCGGCCTCGCGGTCTCCTCCACCACGTCCTCGTCGGCGTCCCTGACCTGGAACACGGTGTCGGGCGCGACGGGCTACAACGTCTACCAGGGCGGCACGAAGGTGTCCGCCGTGACCGGCACCTCGGCCACCGTGACCGGCCTGTCCCCGTCGACGTCGTACTCCTACCAGGTGACGGCGACCAACGCGGCGGGCGAGTCGCAGAAGTCGTCGGCGGTGACGGCCACGACGTCCTCCTCCGGCGGCGGGGGCACCGGAGTGCTGCCGAAGCACGCGGTGACGGGCTACTGGCAGAACTTCAACAACGGCGCCACGGTGCAACGTCTCACGGACGTGCCGTCGCAGTACGACATCATCGCGGTGGCGTTCGCGGACGCGACGACCACACCGGGCGCGGTCTCCTTCACCCTGGACTCCTCCGGCCTCGGCGGCTACTCGGTGGCCCAGTTCAAGGCGGACATCGCCGCCGAGCACGCGGCCGGCAAGAAGGTGATCCTCTCGGTCGGCGGGCAGAACGGCACGGTGTCGGTGAGCGACACGACGTCGGCGACGAACTTCGCGAACTCGGTCTACTCCCTGATGCAGACCTACGGCTTCGACGGCGTGGACATCGACCTGGAGAACGGCATCAACGCGACGTACATGACGCAGGCGCTGCGGCAGCTGTCGTCGAAGGCGGGCTCGTCGCTGGTCATCACGATGGCCCCGCAGACGATCGACATGCAGTCGACGTCGAACGGCTACTTCCAGACCGCGCTGAACATCAAGGACATCCTGACGGTCGTCAACACCCAGTACTACAACAGCGGTTCCATGCTGGGCTGCGACGGCAAGGTCTACAGCCAGGGCTCGGTGGACTTCCTGACGGCCCTCGCCTGCATCCAGCTCCAGGGCGGACTGTCCCCGTCCCAGGTGGGCCTGGGCGTCCCCGCCTCGACCAGCGCGGCGGGCAGCGGGTACGTCTCCCCGACGGTGGTGAACAACGCCCTCGACTGTCTGACGAAGGCCACGAACTGCGGCTCCTTCAAGCCGTCGAAGACGTACCCCGATCTGCGGGGGGCGATGACCTGGTCGACGAACTGGGACGCGGCGTCCGGCAACGCCTGGTCGAACGCGGTGGGCCCGCACGTCCACGCCCTCCCCTGACCCTCGCCCTCCCACGCACCGCCCCCCCTGATGCCCGCCCCCCTGATGCCCGGCCCCTCACGGCCGGGCATCAGGGCTTTCGCGAGGGCACGCACAAAAGGCGCCGGTCCGGTGAAACATTTCCGTGGCCTCACCGCATCAATGAGGTGAGGGCCGTACCGGACGGCCCGGCCGTGCGACGGCACGGCACAGCACGACGGGGGAACGCATGAGACATGGCCGCGGCGACGGGTACCCGGAGTTCGCGGCGGCGCGGGCCGGGCATCTGTACCGGTCCGCCTGTCTGCTCACCGGGGGCGACACCCATCTCGCCGAGGACCTCGTGCAGGAGACCCTCGGCCGGGTGTATCTGCGCTGGAGCCGGATCTCCCGGGCCGACAACCCCGCCGGATACGCCCAGACGGTCCTCACCCGCACCTTCCTCGCCCACCGGCGCCGCCACAGCAGCCGCAGGGAACGCGCCACCGACGCGCTTCCCGAACTGCCCGCCCCGGGCGCGGGGGACACCTCGCTACGGCTCACCCTCCTGGAGGCGCTGGGACAGCTGTCCGCCAAGGACCGCGCCGTGGTCGTCCTGCGCTACTGGGAGGACCGCAGCATCGAGGAGACCGCGGCGGTCCTGAACACCACGTCGGCCGCCGTCCGCACCCGTTGCGTCCGCGCCCTCGCCCGGCTGCGCGCCCAGCTCGGCGACGCCCTCGCCGAGTACGCCAGACCCTGACCCGCCCCGGGAGCACCGGGACCCCGATCTCCCCCGGCCGACCGGCCGCGACCACCACCTCATCCGCAGAAACGGCGGTTTTGCCATGCCCGTTGAAGAACACGACCCCTTCGAGGACCACTTCGCCGCGGCCCTGCGTCACACCGGCGGCACCTTCGACACCGACCGGCTCGATCTGGCCGACCGCGGCGAGACCCGCGGCCGGACGCTCCGCAGGCGCCGGGCCGCCGTCACGGGCGGGGCGGCCGGGGTCGCGCTCGTCGGGCTCGGCGTGGCGCTCGTGCTGCCCGGCCTCCAGGCGGACGGCCAGCACTCCGTGGCCGGCAGCACGACGACCCCGGCCGCCTCGCCCGGCCGGCCCGCCGGAGTGTCGAAGGACGATCTCATCGCCACCCTGAAGAAGCTGCTCCCCCCGGGAACGTTCTCCCAGGAGCAGGGGCGTGGCACCGGCGACCCGCGCGGGCAGTACCGGCCGTACCGGCCGTACGCGCAGGTCGTGTACGACGACGGCAAGGGGAGGGCCGCCGTCGCCGTCGCGGTGAACCGTGTGCAGCCCGGCAGCAGCCAGGCCCTGCAGGCCACCACCTGCCCCGACAAGGTGTTCGTCCCGTACGACGCCTGCACCGCGAGCACGCTCGCCGACGGCTCGAAGCTCATGATCCTCCAGGGCTACGAGTATCCGGACCGCCGCGTCGACACCAAGCTGTGGTCCGCCCAGCTCGTCACGCCGAAGGGGCAGTCCATCAGCGTTCAGGAGTGGAACTCCGCCGCCGAGAAGGACAAGCCGATCAGCCGCAGTCTGCCTCCCCTGTCGCCGGACCGGCTGAAGGCGCTCGTCAGCGCGCCCGAGTGGCGTACGGCCTCCGACGCCCTGCCCGCGGCTCCCCGGGTGCCGACGACCGAGCCGAGCCGGCCGGGGGGTGTCCCGGAGGGCTCGGTGTCGTCGACGCTCGCCACCCTCCTGCCCAAGGGGGTCAGGGTGGTCTCGAAGGGCGGCGCGGACTCGGGGTTCGGGTATGTCGTCGTGGACGACGGCCGGGGCGCGAGTATGGTCCAGGTCAACGTCCAGGCAGACATGTCCGACGTCGAGGGCCAGCTCTTCGGCCCCGACTCCCGGACCCTGCCCGACGGCACCAAGGTCGCCACGCATCAGGGGCCTGGCGAGAAGGGCGGCGAGGGAGTCGTCATGTGGACCGTCGACACCATGCGCACCGGCGGCCGCCGCGTGGTGATCAGCGCCTTCAACTCCGGTACCCAGACCACTCCGGCGACCCGTACCGCGCCCGCGCTCACCCTGAAGCAGATGGAGGCCATCGCCACCAGCGCGAAGTGGTTCGCGCGCGGCTGACATCACGTTCGTCCGGTGGGGCTCCGGGGGCTGATCGCGCCTCCGGGGCCCCCTGTCGCGTTCCCACCGGTCCCGGCCGTCGCCTCTTTGGAACCTCTTGACCTGACCATGTCATCCCTTCACCATGAGCGCGACACCCGCACGTACGTCGCAGTGAACGGACCACCCCCGCTCCACTCCACCCCACATTCCGGAGAACCCCCGGAAACCTGGAGACCCGAGGAGACCTCATGCGACTTCGCATCCGCGGATCGGGCACCCTCGGCGGCAGACGGACCGCCGCCCTGGCCACCCTGCTGGCGCTCGCCCTCGCGGCACCCGTCTCGGCCGGCACCGGCGCCGCGGCCGGCGGCGTCCGGCCGCACCGCTCCTCGTCCGGCGACATCCGCCAGTACGAGATCCACCGGAGCACGACCCCGATGTCCCGTACGGCCCTTCAGCAGACCGGGGTCACGGTCGACGAGGCGGACGCGGAGACGGTCGTCGTCTCCGGCCGCGCGGACCAGATCAGCAGGGTACGGGCGCTCGGCTACGACGTCACCCCGGTCGCGGCGGTCCCGGACCGCACCGACGGCGCGGGCGGCGTACGGCCCTTCGACTTCCCCTCGGCGGACTCGAAGTACCACAACTACGCCGAGATGAACGCGGAGATCGACCAGCGGCTCGCGGCGTACCCGGCCATCATGAGCAAGCGGGTGATCGGCAAGTCGTACCAGGGCCGGGACATCGTCGCCATCAAGGTCAGCGACAACGTGGCGACCGACGAGAACGAGCCCGAGGTCCTCTTCACCTTCCACCAGCACGCGCGCGAGCACCTGACGGTGGAGATGGCGCTGTATCTGCTGCGCGAACTCGGGGCGGGCTACGGCAGCGACTCCCGGGTCACGAACCTCGTGAACAACCGGGAGATCTGGATCGTGCCCGATCTCAACCCGGACGGCGGCGAGTACGACATCGCGACCGGTTCCTACCGCTCGTGGCGCAAGAACCGCCAGCCCAACTCCGGCTCGTCGTACGTCGGTACGGACCTGAACCGGAACTGGAACTACAAGTGGGGCTGCTGCGGCGGCTCCTCCGGGTCCGCGTCCTCGGAGACCTACCGCGGCGCGTCCGCCGAGTCGGCGCCCGAGGTGAAGGTGGTCGCCGACTTCGTGCGCAGCCGGGTCATCGGCGGGAAGCAGCAGATCAGGGCGGGCATCGACTTCCACACGTACAGCGAACTCGTGCTGTGGCCCTTCGGGTACACCTACTCCGACACGACGACGGGCATGACAGCGGACGACGCCGCCGCCTACCAGGCCGTGGGGCGCAAGATGGCCGCGAGGAACGGCTACACGCCCGAGCAGTCGAGCGACCTGTACATCACCGACGGGTCGATCGACGACTATCTGTGGGGCACCCAGAAGATCTTCGACTACACCTTCGAGATGTATCCCACGTCCAGTTCCGCGGGCGGCTTCTACCCGCCCGACGAGGTCATCGAGCGGGAGACGTCACGGAACCGGGACGCGGTGCTGCAACTGCTGGAGAACGCGGACTGCATGTACCGGTCCATCGGCAAGGAGGCCCAGTACTGCGGCTGACGCCGCGGTTCAGTCGCCGTCCTGCGCGGCGGCGGGTTCCTTCTCGCCGTCCTCGAAGTAGGCGTCCAGAACCTCGTCCAGCCGGGTCTCCCACTCCGTGAAGCGCGCCCTGGCCGTCGCCTCGATCTCGATCGGGTACCAGCGGCGGTCGGGCGTGTGCACCGTGACCGTGAACCGCTTGCCGAAGCGCGCGGCCTGGGTCTCGACAGCACCGATCTCGTCCCAGCGGAACTCGCACTCCTGGTCGTCCAGGCGCAGCCGTACACCGCTGTGGTCCGCGACGATCCGCGCACGCCGGTCGGCGGCCTCGAAGACGGGTCCCTCGGGGGCCTTCTCCTCCGCCTCGGCGTCGTCGGACCCGGCGTCGTCGGCCGCTGTCTCCTCTTCGGGCGCCCCGCCGTCGGACTCCGCCGACTTCACGGACTCCACGGGCTCCGCCGGCTCCACGGCGGCGGCCTTCACGCCGTCGGGTACCGCGTCCTCCGGTTCCTCGGAGTCCCGTTCGGCGGACACGGGTGAGGTGAGCCCGGGGATGAAGGCCGGGTCGATCCCGGCACCGTCCAGGGGCTGGCTGCTCGGACCTATGCGCTGCTCCACAGCGGGCAGTATGGTCGAAGATCCTGTGCGGGACACAGCCAGCCCCGGCATCGTTATACGAATTCTCGCCGTACGGAGCTCTCACGAAGTTCGCGAAGTCATACGAACGTGCTCACCAAGGCGGCCATCGCGAACCCTGCCACGGACAAGACCGACTCCAGCACCGTCCAGGTCCGCAGCGTGTCCCGTTCGCTGATGCCGAAGTACTTGGCCACCATCCAGAAGCCGCCGTCGTTGACATGCGAGGCGAAGATGGAACCGGCCGAGATGGCCATGATGACCAAGGCCGCGAAGGCCTGGGAGTGATGACCTTCCGTCAGGAGCGGGGCGACGATGCCCGCCGTCGTGACGATCGCGACCGTCGCGGAGCCCTGCGCCACCCGCAGCACGAGTGAGATCAGATACGCGAGGACGATCACCGGCAGGCCGACGCCGTGGAAGGTGTCGGAGAGGGCCTGCGCGACCCCGCTGCCCTTGAGGACCGCGCCGAAGACACCGCCCGCGCCGACCACCAGCAGGATGTTGCCGATCGGCTTGAGGGAGGCGGTGGAGACCGTCTCCAGGGACTTGCGGGACCAGCCGCGGCGGATGCCGAGCAGGTAGTACGCCAGCAGCAGCGCGATCGTCAGCGCCACGAAGGGGTGGCCGAAGAACTCGATCACCGAGCGGCCCGATGGGGGTCCCCCCTGCTCGGAGCTTGTCGGAGAGCTTGGGGGAGGATCGAAGGCGATCGAGGAGAAGGTCGCCAGAAGGATCAGCACCAGCGGCGTACCGATGATCGCGAACACCGTGGTCAGCGGCACCGGCTTCTCCGCGGGCGGCACGCCCTCCCCCGAGCTCTCGGCCTCGTCCGACGACGGGGTGCTCCCGCCCCACCGCTCCCGCGCGAGCGCCGCCTTCGCCTCCTCGGCCGCCTCCACCATGTCCTGCGGCACGGGTACGAAGATCCGCTTGCCGATCCACGCCGACCACGCCCATGCGGCCAGCACCGCCGGGATCCCGCAGACGACGCCCATCAGGATGACCATGCCGAGGTCGACGTTCAGCAGACCGGCGGCGGCGACGGGGCCCGGGTGCGGCGGCAGGAAGGCGTGGGTCATCGACAGGCCCGCGAGCAGCGGAAGGCAGTAGAGCAGGATCGACCTGCCGCCCCGCTTGGCGGCCGCGTAGACGATGGGCGCGAGCACGAAGATGCCGACGTCGAAGAAGACCGGGATGCCGAAGATCAGACCGGTGAGGCCCATGGCGAGCGGGGCCCGTTGCTCGCCGAAGAGGTTCAGCAGCCGGGAGGCCAGCACCTCGGCGCCGCCGCTGACTTCGAGGACCGCGCCGAGCATGGTGCCCAGGCCGATGATGATGGCGATGTGGCCGAGGGTGCCGCCCATGCCGGACTCGATGAGGGAGACGGCGTCGGAGCGCTGGACCGTGCCGAAGAGTTCGGTGACCGAGAGTCCGGCGCCGAGGCCGACGGCTATGGAGACCGCGAGCAGCGCGACGAAGGGCTGGAGTCTCACCTTGATGATCAGGACGAGCAGCAGCGCGATGCCGAGCGCCGCCACGGTGAGCAGGCCGGCGGTGCCGTGGACGAGGGCGAGCAGTCCGCCGGTGTGGGGTGGGACGGCGGGCGCGGCGGGGGCCGCGAGATCGGGCATCATGATCATGTGCATGACAGTGGGACCTCTGGCTTCTGGTAAGTCCATGGAGCTTTCGGGCAGGGGGGATCGCGGCTGCACCCCAGGGGTGGGGGCGCCGGCCGTGACGACGTACGGAGGGGTGGAGCGGCGGGTCAGCCGAGTACGGCCAGCGCGTCGATCTCGACGAGGAGTCCGGCCGGGAGACCCACGTAGACGGTGGTCCGGGCGGCGGGCGGCTGGGTGAGGCCCTGCTCGTCGAAGTAGGCGTTGTAGATCTCGTTCATCTCGGCGAAGTGGTCCACGTCGGTCAGATAGACCCGGATCATCATCACGTCGTCCCAGCCGGCCCCGCCCTCCTCGAGGATCGCCCTGACGTTGGCGAGGGTCTGCAGGGTCTGCTCCCGCAGGGTGGGCCCCGCGGGCGTGGGCGGCTTGCCCTCCTCGGCGGGCAGGAAGCCCACCTGCCCGGCGACCTGGAGGATGTTGCCCTTCCGCACGCCGTGGGAGAACCGGGCGGGCGGGGTCGTGTGGGTCTTGGGGGCCAGGGCGATCTTGTCCGTCATACGGAGTCCTTTGCTGGCGGGTTGCCGGAGTACTCCCGGGTGATGGCGTCCGCGGTACGGCGCACCAGCGGGAGGAGGGTGAGGAGTTCGTCGGAGGTGACGACGACGTTGGGCGCGGAGACCGACATGGCCGCGACGACCCGTCCGTCGGCGCCCCGGACGGGGGCGGCGACGCAGTTGATGGACTCCTCGTGGCCGCCGAGGTCGGTGGCCCAGCCCTGCCCGCGCACGACCGCCAGCTCCTTGAGGAAGGCGGCGGCGTTCGGCGTCGAACGGGCCGTGTAGAGGGGGTAGTCGAGCTTCTCCGCGACGGCGCGGCGCTCGGGCTCGGGGAGGTCGGCGAGCAGCAGCTTGGCGACGGCCGCGACGGTGATGGCGACCGGCTTCCCGATGCGGGAGTACATCCGGACCGGGTAGCGGCTGTCGACCTTGTCGATGTAGAGGACCTCGTCCTCCTCGTACACCGCGAGATGGACGGTGTGCCCGCACTCCTCGTTGAGGCGGACGAGGTGGGGGTGGGCGATCTCCCGGACGTCGAGGTTCTCCACGGCCTGCTGGGCGAGGGCGAAGAGCCGGGCGCCGAGGCGGTAGCGCTGGTCGGACTGGCGGTAGACCAGTCCGTGCTCGTGCAGCGTGCGCAGCAGCCGCAGAGCGGTGGACTTGTGCACGCCGAGCCGGTCGGCGACCTGTCCGAGATCGGCGGGCCCCTCGGCCAGCAGCGGCAGGATGCTCAGCGCCCGGTCGACGGTCTGGCTCATGGTGTACGTACCTCCTCCGCGGCCCGCGCGTCGGCTTCGGTCCAGCCGGGGCCGAGTCGCAGTGTCTCCCACGCGGCGTCGTCGAGCGCGACGAGCCGGTCGGCGTGGTCGCGGGAGCACGGGGCGGCGAGGTCGCCGGGGACGGTCAGCGCCGCGGCGGCCGCCAGATGGCCGTGGCGCAGCCGGTCCCGTACGGGCAGCCCGCGCAGCGTGGCGGAGAGGAACCCGGCGGCGAAGGCGTCCCCGGCACCGACGGCGGCGACGACGTCGACTTTCAGGGCGCGAACGAAGGTGGCGGTTCCGGTGGCGTCCTCGCACAGGCCGTCGACGTTCTTGTCGAGCGCGGTCGCACCGCCCCTGCCCTGCTTGACGACCACGATCTCCGGCTCCGGCAGCGCCTCCCGGACGGCGCGGGCGCCGCGCAGCCCCCACAGCTCGCGGGCCTCGTCGTCCCCCACGAACACGATGTCGGCCCCGCGCGCCAGGTCCATCAGCACCCGGTGACCGTCGGCGGCACGCCACAGCCCGGGACGGTGGTTGACGTCGAAGGAGACGAGCGGGCGCCCGGTCCGGGGCGCGGTCAGCTCCCGCAGCAACTCACGGCAGCCGTCCGACAGCGCGGCCGTGATCCCGGACAGATGCAGCACCCGCCCGGCCCGCACCGCGTCGAGGTCGACGTTCTCCACCGTCATCGCCGAGGCGGCCGACCCCGCCCGGTAGTACGCCACCTCGTGGTCGTCGCCCGCCCGGTCCCCGGCCGTGCGGAAGTAGATCCCGGTCGGGCGCGCCGGATCGCGCGGCACCGACGCGACATCGACGCCGTACGCCCCGATCGCCTCGACCAGATGCGCGCCGAAGCCGTCCGCCCCGACCCGGCTGACCCATCGCGCGGAGTGCCCGGCGGCCGCCAGCACGCACGCGACGTTCGACTCGGCGCCGCCGATCCCCCGCTGGAAGGACGGCACATCGGCCAGCCCGCCCGGCCCGGTCGGCACGAACGTGACCATGGACTCGCCGAGCGCGACGACATCCACGACGTCCGGGGCGCCCGGGGCGAGCGGCAGGCCGTTGGCGGTCACGATGGTGGTGGCTCCTGTTCGTCTCGCGGGTACGGCGGCTCCGTTGACCCCGCGTTGGCGGGGATGTTAGACAGCAGCAAGCGATACACGCAACGGTCGTTGCGTAGAGTGCAACGACTGGGATCAAGGAGGCCCCATGGACGCCGCCACCGCCGCAGAACGCCTCGCCGCCCTCACGGCGGACCGCGTCGACCACCGCTTCAAAGGCCTCCCCCCGGACGCCGACGGGCTGACCCTGGCCGAACTGGCGGACGAGGGCCGCAATCTGTTCACCGGCGGCTTCACCACGCCCGTCCTCGCCCTGTCCGCCGAGCGCCTCCGGCACAACCTCGCGCTGATGGAGACGTACACAGCCCGCCACGGCCTCGCCTTCGCCCCGCACGGCAAGACGTCGATGGCGCCGCAGCTCTTCCACCGCCAGCTGGCGCACGGGGCATGGGGCATCACCCTCGCGGTCCCCCACCAGGTGCGCGTGGCCCGGGCCTTCGGGATCAGCCGGGTGTTCCTCGCCAACGAGCTGGTGGACGCCGCGGCCCTGCGCTGGATCGCCGCCGAACTGGCCGCCGACCCGGAGTTCCGCCTCGTCTGCTACGTCGACTCCGTGCGCGGGGTGGAGCTGATGGACGCGGCCCTGGGGGGCGCCGCCCGCCCGGTGGAGGTCGTCGTCGAGCTGGGCGCGGGCGAAGGCGCCCGGACCGGTGTGCGCACCGAGACGGACGCGAGGGCGGTCGCGGACGCGGTGGGGGGCACGGACACCCTGCGTCTGGTGGGCGTGGCGGGGTACGAGGCCCAGGTGCCCGAGGCCTCGCCGGAGCGGGTGCGGGCCTGGCTGCGCCGGCTGACCGGGATCGCCGTGGAGTTCGACAAGGCGGGGCGGTTCACGGGGACCGGCGAGATCGTGGTCAGCGCGGGCGGCAGCGAGTGGTTCGACGCGGTCGCCGACGTCTTCGCCGAGATCCCCGAACTCTCCCTTCCCGTACTGAAGTTGCTGCGATCCGGCGCGTATGTCTCGCACGACGACGTGCACTACCGCAGGCTGACCCCGTTCAACCGGGTGCCGGAGGAGGGCGCCCTGGAGCCCGCGTTCCGGCTGTGGGCCCAGGTGGTCTCCCGCCCGTCGGCGGACCAGGCGTTCGTCAACGCGGGCAAGCGCGACGCCGCCTACGACCTCGACCTCCCCGTGGCCCAGGCCGTGCGCCGGGACGGCACCGAGCGCCCGGCGGCCGGGATCGAGGTGACGGCCCTCTCCGACCAGCACCTCTGGCTGAGCACGCGCCCCGAGGCGGACGTCGAGGTGGGCGACTGGGTCGGCTTCGGCCTGTCCCACCCGTGCACGTCCTTCGACAAGTGGCAGGTGATCCCGGTCGCCGAGGCGGACGGGACGGTCGTCGACTACATCCGCACGTTCTTCTAGGAGGGCCGGTCGTGGAGCAGCTCGTCATCCGGGACGCCGACGTCGTGGACGGCAGCGGGGAACCCTCGTACCGCGCCGACGTCGTGATCGACGGCGGCAGGATCACCGCGATCGTGAAGGAGGCCGCGGCGGCGGGCTGCCAGCGCCCCCGGGCCGTGCGGGAACTGGACGCGGAGGGTCTGGTCCTCGCCCCCGGCTTCATCGACATGCACGCCCACAGCGATCTCGCCCTGCTGCGCGACCCCGACCACAGCGCGAAGGCGGCGCAGGGCGTGACGCTGGAGGTCATCGGGCAGGACGGGCTGTCGTACGCGCCGGTCGACGACCGTACGCTGGCCGAGGTGCGGCGCGCGATCACCGGCTGGAACAGCTACGGCGACGACATCGACTTCACCTGGCGGACGGTGGGCGAGTATCTGGACCGCCTGGACCAGGGCATCGCGGTCAACGCCGCCTATCTGATCCCGCAGGGCACGGTCCGGATGCTGGCCGTGGGCTGGGAGGACCGGGAGGCGACGCCCGAGGAGCTGGACCGGATGCGGCGCCTGGTCGCGGAGGGCCTGGAGCAGGGCGCGGTCGGCATGTCGTCCGGGCTCACCTACACCCCCGGCATGTACGCCAAGGACGCCGAACTCACCGAGCTGTGCCGGGTGGTGGCCGAGTACGGCGGCTACTACTGCCCGCACCAACGCAGTTACGGGGCGGGCGCCCTGGAGGCGTACGCGGAGATGGTGGCCCTGGCCCGCACGGCCGGCTGTCCGCTGCACCTCGCACACGCCACCATGAACTTCGGTGTGAACGAGGGCCGCGCCCCCGAGCTGCTGTCCCTGCTCGACGAAGCGCTGGCGGCGGGCGCGGACATCACCCTGGACACCTATCCCTACACCCCGGGCTCCACCACGCTGGCGGCACTGCTGCCGAGCTGGGCGAGCGAGGGCGGCCCCGAGGAGGTCCTGCGCCGGCTCGCCGACCCCGCGACGGCCGAGCGGATCCGGCACGACCTGGAGGTGACCGGCGCCGACGGCTGCCACGGCGTGCCCGTCGACTGGGACACCGTCGAGATCTCCGGGGTGAGCGATCCGGCGCTCGCCGAGTACGTCGGCACGACGGTGCGTCAGGCGGCGGACCGGCGCGGCGAGGAGCCCTGGGCGACGGCCCGCCGGCTGCTGGTCGAGGACCGCCTCGGGCCGACGATCCTCCAGCACGTGGGCCACGAGGAGAACGTCCGGGCGATCATGCGGCATCGCGTCCACACCGGGGGCTCCGACGGCATCCTGCAAGGTGCGAAGCCGCATCCGAGGGCGTACGGCACCTTCCCGCACTACCTCGGCCGGTACGTCCGCGAGCTGGGGGTGCTGTCGCTGGAGGAGTGCGTCGCCCATCTCACCGCGCGGCCGGCGGCCCGGCTGCGTCTGCCGGACCGCGGTCTGGTCCGCGAGGGATACCGCGCCGACCTGGCGCTCTTCGACCCGGCGACGGTCGCGGCGGGCGCCACGTTCGAGCGACCGCGCGCACTGCCGACCGGTATCCCGTACGTGCTGGTCGACGGCCGTTTCGTGATCGAGGACGGACGCCGGACGGACGTCCTCGCGGGGCGGGCGGTCCGCAGGACTGCGCGGTGACCGCCCGCCGTCGAGCCACCGAGGGCGGTTACGGCTTGGGCAGGGTGCAGCCGCTCGCGTTGAGGTTCAGCTTGTTCCCGGTGCCGAAGCAGGCCGGGATCAGATACGTCTCCTCGGCGTAGTTGATGCCCTGACGCACGGTCACCGTGCCGTTCGCGTCGACCTCACAGGGGTTGTCGACGGTGCAGCGCTCACCGTTCTCGTTGCCGGTGTTGTTGACGGCGACGACCTTGCCGGTGCTGTTGTCGATGACGGGCGAGCCCGAGGTGCCGCCGATGGTGTCGCAGGCGGAGGTGTAACGGACCGAGTCCTTCCAGGTCCAGTCACCCTCCTTCAGGCGGTAGACGAACCCGTCGACGTTGCAGCTGTATATGCGCTTCCAGTAACCGGAGACGACCTTGATGGCCGTGCCGGCGACCGGATGGGTGTCCGCGACGGTGAGCGCGCTGATGCCGTACGAGCTCCTGATCTGCGCGTAGGTGGTGGTGAGCTGGTAGATCGTGACGTCCGTGTCGGTCATCGTGGAGTACGCGACCTTGCTCGCACGCAACGTCGCGACCTTGCTGCCCGCGGAGTTGAGCAGTCCGAACGTACGGCTGGAGGACTGTCCGACGATGACCTGACCCGGGTCGGGGAAGCCGGTCTCCAGGCAGTGGCCGTTGGTGAGCACGAGCGCCGGGTCGGTGTCCGCGGAGTTCGGGAAGCGGATGACGGAGCCGGAGCAGTTGCTGAGCGAGACGGTGCCGGCGAAGTCGACGGCCCGGACCGTGGCCGTCGGGGAGGCGGCCGTGGTGCGGGAAGCCGTGGGTGCGGTCCGGGCGGCCTGGGGAGCCGCGACCGCCGGTGCCGCACCGGCTCCGGCGATCACCAGAGCGAAGAGCGCGGCAACGAGAGGCTTTCTCATGTGGGGGGTCCCCTCTTGATGAGGTTGCGATGACGCGACGGGCCGGAGGTCCTCCGGCCCGGCCCTGCGTTTGTCATGCGCATTGTCAACGTAGGGGTGCGTCGGAGCAAGGATCGGTTTTCGGCCTGTCGCCGAGGAGCCCGCGCCCGACGCGGCTACCAGGGGTGCCGGGGACCCCCGTGGCCGTGGCCCGGATGGCCCTGCCAGCTGCCGTCCGACGCAGTGGGACTCGCGGTCGCGGAGGGCGGGGCGGAGGAGGTGGCCTGGCCGGTGGGTGCCGCCGGGGAGGTGGCGGGATTCGCGCTACGTGTGGCGGGCACCTTCCGCGAGGCGGCGGCCGTCGGGGACGCGCTCGCGGCGTCGGCCGGGGCGACGGAACGGGAGGGCTGGACGGAGGGGGCGGGGCTGGAGGACACGGAGCTGCTCTCCCCGGGCACCTCGGACCGGGCCGCCTTCGGCCGCGCGGACTCCTCGGTGCCGCCCTGCGCGCCCCCGGCGGAACCGGAGCCGAAGCTCCCGGCCAGAGCGGCGGCCACGCCCACGACGCCGAGCGCGCCGGCGGTTATGAGCAGACGGCGGGGCCCCCGGGAGCGCGGCGCGGGACGCGCCCGGTGCCGTGATTCGCCCCGGGGCGCGGGCACCGCCGGACCTTCCGAGGCGGGCGCCGCCGGGCCTTCGGGGGCGGGCCCCGCCGGGCCGTACTCGTCGAGCGTCACCCTGGGCAGCTCGCGCGTCTCGTCGTAGGCGTTCTGCCAGCCATGGGCGGCGGCCGGGTCGGCGTATACGCCGTACTCCGGGGCCGTATCGACGTGCGGGTGATACACGTTCGGGGGACTCTGCGGTGCGCCGTTCACCGGCTGCGTCCCCCCGGTGGGGTGAGCACCCGTCGCGCCATTGACGGCGTTCGCGCCGTGCGTCCCGTCGCCGGGCCGATGTTCCCAAGACATGGGCGTGCATTTTAGGGGCGGAAGTGACACGTGATGCGACCACCCGGGGACGACCGGTCGAACCGACACCGCCCACGTGGTGGAAAACACGCGGCACGACCGCAGACACGGCCGTAAGCTCACGGACATGCAGGTGATCCAGTCCACGAAGCTCGCCAATGTCTGCTACGAGATCCGGGGCCCGGTTCTCGAGGAGGCGATGCGGCTGGAGGCAGCGGGTCACCGCATCCTCAAGCTCAACACCGGCAACCCGGCCGCCTTCGGCTTCGACTGCCCGCCGGAGATCCTGGAGGACATCCTCCGCAACGTCTCGACGGCCCACGGCTACGGCGACGCCAAGGGCCTGCTCGCCGCCCGCCGGGCGGTCGTGATGCACAACCAGACCCTCGGCATCGAGACGGACGTCGAGCACGTCTTCATCGGCAACGGCGTCTCCGAGCTGATCGTCATGGCGATGCAGGGCCTGCTGGACGACGGCGACGAGGTGCTCGTACCGGCCCCGGACTACCCCCTGTGGACGGCGGCGGTGTCCCTGGCGGGCGGCACGGCCGTGCACTACCACTGCGACGAGCAGTCCGACTGGACGCCGGACCTGGCGGACATGGAACGCAAGATCACAGACCGCACCAAGGCCCTCGTCATCATCAACCCGAACAACCCGACGGGCGCGGTCTACGACGAGGCGATGCTGCGCGGCCTGACGGACATCGCGCGCCGGCACAACCTCCTCGTCTGCTCCGACGAGATCTACGACAAGATCCTCTACGACGGCGCCACCCACACCCCCACAGCCGCGGTGGCCCCGGACCTGCTGACCCTCACCTTCAACGGCATGTCGAAGGCGTACCGGGTGGCGGGGTACCGGGTGGGCTGGATGGCGATCTCCGGCCCCCGGGCGCACGCGGCGTCGTACATCGAGGGTCTGACGATCCTCGCGAACATGCGGCTGTGCGCGAACATGCCGGGCCAGCACGGTGTGGTGGCGGCGCTCAGCGGCCGCCAGACGATCAACGACCTGGTGCTGCCGGGCGGGCGGCTGAAGGAGCAGCGGGACGCGGCGTACGAGCTGCTGACCCGGATCCCGGGTGTGACCTGTGTGAAGCCGAAGGGCGCGCTGTATCTGTTCCCGCGCCTCGACCCGAACGTCTTCAAGATCAAGGACGACCGGCAGATGGTCCTCGACCTGCTGCGCAGCGAGAAGATCATGGTCGTCCAGGGGACGGGCTTCAACTGGCCGGAGCCCGATCACTTCCGGGTGGTGACCCTGCCGACCGTGGCCGATCTGACGTCGGCGATCACACGGATAGGGAATTTCCTGGACGGCTACGGCCAGCCCTGACCCTCTGTCGGCGACCCCGCCCTCACGGCGGGTGACCGGCCGAGGCATTCCGCGATCCGACTCAATTTTAGACGAATTCCAAGCTAGGATGGTTTCCTGTCAAGCACAGGAGGCCGTCCCATGTACGAACCGATCCGCACCAAGTCGGTCCACACACCGGCCTGCCCTGACCCCGACTTCCCGCACCGCTCCCGCGAGGAGGAGCTGGACATCCAGCTCGCCGGTCATCTGGCCGCACTGCTCGCGGTGACCGACGAGCTGCGGTCCCTGGCCCCCTCCGGGGACCTGAACACGGCGGCCGAGCGGCTCGCCGACCAGGTGGCGCGGCTGCGCGGGGGCGTACGGCCGGTCCGTGCGACCTCCGCCACGCACGGCGGTGACGCGCAGATCGCACCCCTCCACCGGCGCGCCCATGCGCTGGCGGGCCGGGCCCTGGTGGTCGCGGCGTCCCGCGCGGACACGGCAGCCGCGATCCTGTCGGCGGAGCGCATCGACGCCCACGCCGCCGCGTCGGCCGAGCCGGTCGCCGCCGGCTGACCCTCCCGAGCCGTCCCGGCCGGCTCCCCCTGACGGCCCCGGTCCGCGTGCACCCGCAGCGTCGCGCGGACCGGGTGCCACACAGCACTGCGTTCGCCTGAGCGGGACTTCCGGCCTCGGCACCGCTCTCAGGCTCCTACGAGCTCCCTCGAGCCCAGTTCGCATCGCGCGCTCTCAAGGTTCTTGATCACACGTTCTCGATGCTCATCGGGCAACTTGCCACCCTCAAGCAGGCGTTCGCAGCAGCGCATCGACTCCTCGTACTCGCCCACCCAGTAGGCGGACACAGCGAGTTCATCGAGCGCCCGCCACTCGTACCACTCGCGCTCGACGAACAGGATGTCGCTCGGATACGGGATCCGCGCCGCTTGCCGCGCGAACATGTGGGCGAGCGGCCAGCGCCCACCTTCGACACGGCACAGACGGGCGAGTTCACCAATGGCCTCGGCGCGTGAGGGGCGGCTCTCGTACGCACGCAGATAGCGGTCCATCACCTCGGCCGGCGGGCACTTGAGCTTTTCTGCGAGCCGTGCGGCCCGGAGACGTGCGCAGAAGCCCTCCTGAACACAGCCGTCCATGGCAGCCCGGCGATCGTAGGTTTCGAGAGCCTTCCCCAGCTCGCCGGTGTTGCCCCAGCTCTGACCGAGGTAGAAGACGTAACGGGCGTTGTCGGGCTCCTTGAGCAAACCTTGCTGGAGGGTCTTCACGTCGCGCAGATACTTCTCCCTCACGTCTCCCTGCCTGTCGCGTGCCCCGCCGCCCACGATGAGGATGTTGGCACCTTCGAGAGCCCCGACAGTGAATCCGGAACCGCAGTCGAGGTACTCGTGCAGGACGCCGACGTACCGCCAAGTCAGCCGCGTCGAGACCAGGGCGCGGCGCCGATGGATGATCGGCCCGTTGTGCACTGCGACTCTGTAGGCGTCGTGAGTCAGCTCCGGCATGCAGAAGCCGGGCTCCACCTCCATCATGTCGTCGGCGTCCATGAAGAGCAGGTAGTCCGCGCTATCCCGGGCGAGTTCGATCGCTTCGGTACGACTCCCGTCGAACCCCTTCCAGGGCCGTTCGTACAGTTCACCGGGCAGATCACGGTAGACGTCGCGGATGACGTCCTGGGTGCCGTCGGTCGAGCCCGTGTCCACGATGACCCAGGAATCGATCAAGGGTCGTACGGATTCCAGGCAACGCCGAATCACCGGGGCTTCGTCTTTGACGATCATGTTCAGACAGATCGTGGGCTTCACGGGTACCGTCCAACTCCGCGGCAGCAAACAACCGGTGAGTTACGGTATCCAGTCACTTGAGGTCACACAAAGAAGCTGGACCGAAGCCGCCGTTTTTCTCGTCCAGAAGGGCCTACCGCGGCAGCGGACTTATCAGCGGAAGAACTGCACGAAGAGCCGACCAGTGACCTGATGAGAACGCCGGGTTCACGAAGTCGCTTCCGTGAAGCACCATCTCGGTTGGGTACATTCGAGTGGTCTGCTGCTCCCAGGTGCCTGCCGAATGGCGGCGCCATCGGGCAGCCTCGTAACGTCGGCGGAAATGAGGGTGGTTCGGTCTCCGGTACCTCCCCCGACACCACACGGCCATTTCGGTGTCGGCCACCTGAGATCGTCCGCACCCGCGTGTCCTCACCATTCCGACGAGATGTGGCCAAGTGAAACGTAGGAAATTGTGGGCAGGGTTCGCCGGACTGGCGGCCGTATTCACCGGGGTGACCACCTGGGCGATTGCATCCCGGTCGACCGCACCTCATCCGGACTCCAGGCCGCCGTCAGCGGTCCGGGTGGACCAGGACCCCGACGTGCTTCTGCAGACGGCCATGCTGCAGATTGAGAAGTTCCACGATTCCCAGGGGGCCTCCCGTACCTACAGGCGCATTCTGAAGCTGGACCCTCACAACAAGGTCGCCTGGTACAACCTGGGGGTCATCGCGCAGCAGGACGACAGGAAGTCCGATGCCCGTGAGGCCTACGAAAAGGCTCTCAAGATCGACCCACAGTACGAGTCGGCTCTCTTCAACGAGGCGATTCTGCTGAGGCCGAGCGAGCCCGACCGGGCCATGGGACTCCTGAAGCGTGTCATCGCCGTCGACCCGAAAGCGGGCACCGCCCATCTGAATCTCGGACACATCCTGGCGGACAAGCACCAGGTCGATGGTGCGAAGGACGAGTTCCGCCGTGCCGTCGAGATCGATCCCTCGCTGCGTTCCTCAGTACCGGAACGCTTCCAGGGTTCCATCAGCCCCTCCTCGACATCGGACCAAGCAGGGAGCACCAGATGACGTCGCCCGCGACACCGAGATTCTCCATCTTCACCCCGAGCCACCAGCCTCGCTTTCTCGATGAGTGCCTGGCGTCCCTGCAGGCGCAGACCTGTTCGGACTGGGAGTGGATCGTCCTGCTCAACAAGGGCGCCCGGTGGCGGCCGGAGCACCCCGACGACAGGATCCGCCTCGAGATCGCAGACGGCGTCGACGGCGTCGGAGCGGCGAAGCGCAAGGCCTGCGAACTGGCACGGGGCGAGATCCTCGTGGAACTCGACCACGACGACCTCCTGGCGAAGTCGTGCCTGACGGAGCTCGGCGAGGCGTTCGACGCGCACCCCGAGGCTGTCTTCGTCTACAGCAACACCGCCCAGATCACCGAGGACGGAAAACGGGACGAAAGCCGCTTCGACGAGGCGTTCGGCTGGAAGTACGAGGAGGTGACCGTGGACGGCCGCAGCCTCCTGCAGGCCGTCTCCCTGGCACCGACACCTCACAACGTCTCCTACATCTGGTACGCGCCCAACCACGTGCGGGCGTTCCGCAAGGAGAGCTACGAGAAGGCCGGCGGGTACGACGCTTCGCGTACGGTCCTGGACGACCAGGACCTGATGTGCCGCCTCTTCCACGTCGGCGACTTCCATCACATCAACCGCTGCCTGTACCTCCAGCGGGTGCACCCCGCCAACACCCAGCGCGACCCGGAGATCAACGCGCACATCCAGCGCGAGACGGTCACCTTGTACGACAAGTACATCGAGGCCAACGCCCTCGCCTGGACCCAGCGACGCGAACTGCTCGCGCTGAACCTCGGCGCGGCCGACCGGAAGCCGCCCGGCTACCTGGGTGTGGACCAGAACCCGGGAGAGGGCGTCGACATCGTCGCGCCGATGCCCGGAAAGCTGGACCTGGCTGACGGCTCGGTCGGCCTGATCCGGGCGGTGGAGTTCCTGGAGCGCGTGCCGGCGAAGGTGCCGCTCATCAACGAGTTGTACCGGCTGCTCGCGCCCGGCGGCATGCTCCTCACCACGACGCCGAGCTCCGACGGCCGCGGCGCCTACCAGAACCCGACGCACGTCGCCTACTACAACGAGAACTCGTTCTGGTACTACACGGACGACCAGTACCGCGCCTTCGTGCCCGACCTCGATGCCCGGTTCCAGTCGTCGCGGCTGGTCACCTACTTCCCGACCGAGTGGCACTCCGACAACAACATCTCCTACGTGGTCGCCAACCTCATCGCGATGAAGGAGGGCGCCGCGAGGTGCGGAGGACCGCTGCTGGTGTAGGCCCCAGGGGGCGGGGGGGGGGGGCCCCCCCCGGGGCCCCCCCGGGGCCCCCCCCCCCCGGCGGGATGCGGTGACGAAAACGGGCGCCAC
>NZ_JBIARC010000042.1:0-77926 GCF_042889625.1 Streptomyces sp. NPDC002573
GAGGCCCCACTCGCATGCGCCCAGCGGTCAGCGACCACCCGATCGAGACTCCCGTTCGAAGCGCATCTCTCAAGATCGAAAAGACAACAGCTTCTGAACAGCCAGTGCCTTCGATAGCCCGCTAGGAACCGAATGTTTTCCAGTTCCACAGCCGAAGGCTCGCTCCAAACCTCGTACGTCCATCCCCGTGATTCCACCGCCTGCCTAGTCCAGCCAAAGGTGAACGCCACCTCTGGCTTGGACAACCGGTGAAGCGGCTTGACGTCGACGACCACCGGCACCTGCCGGGTAAGCAGAAGGTAGTCCGGGATGTGCCTGCGGACCTTCCCCTCCAGCACCGTCTTCAGCAAGAAGGGCTGGGCCACGATGCCGCGTACGGACGGATCGAAATCAGCGAAGAGCAACCGCGACAGCTCCAGTCGCGACTCGTAGATCACGTGATCGCGCATCGTCGCCGACCAGTAGGTGCCCGAGTAGTACTTCTGGCCCTTGTACCAACGGAACGTCCGCCAGGGTATGGCCGAAGCCAAAGATTTGATGGGCTCCGTTCCCCAGGAGCGATCTTCGACGATCTGCCCGTTCTGACGACGCACGCACACCGTCGCAGCGACGTCCACCACACCCCCAGCCCACAAGTGACTGCCCGTGTAGCCAAGGTGCCAGCGCTCGCTCCCGCGTTGAGAGGTCACCCCTTGCGTCACCTAAAAGAGTGAACGCTCTGAGCTGCGAGTCTCACGATGGCTGCATAAATGCCATCTATATGCAGCTGACCCTGAGATTATGAAGCTGGATTTGAGACCCTACATGCGTGGGGCTCAGGTCTGGGCCATGTCCACGAAGCGGGAGTAATGGCCCTGGAAGGCGACCGTGATCGTGGCCGTCGGGCCGTTACGGTGCTTGCCGACGATGATGTCCGCCTCGCCCGCGCGCGGCGACTCCTTCTCGTACGCGTCCTCGCGGTGCAGCAGGATGACCATGTCGGCGTCCTGCTCGATCGAGCCGGACTCACGCAGGTCGGAGACCATCGGCTTCTTGTCCGTCCGCTGCTCCGGGCCACGGTTGAGCTGGGAGAGCGCGATCACCGGCAGCTCCAGCTCCTTGGCCAGCAGCTTCAGGTTTCGCGACATGTCGGAGACCTCCTGCTGTCGGCTCTCGGACCGTTTGGAGCCGGACTGCATCAGCTGGAGATAGTCGATGACGACCAGCTTGAGGTCGTTGCGCTGCTTGAGGCGGCGGCACTTGGCGCGGATCTCCATCATCGACAGGTTCGGCGAGTCGTCGATGTAGAGGGGTGCGGCCGAGACGTCCGGCATGCGGCGCGCGAGACGGGTCCAGTCCTCGTCCGTCATCGTGCCGGACCGCATATGGTGCAGGGCCACGCGTGCCTCGGCGGACAGCAGACGCATGGCGATCTCGTTGCGGCCCATTTCGAGCGAGAAGATCACGCTCGGCAGGTTGTGCTTGATGGACGCCGCTCGTGCGAAGTCCAGCGCCAGCGTCGACTTACCCATGGCGGGACGGGCCGCGATGATGATCATCTGACCCGGGTGCAGACCGTTGGTGAGCTGGTCCAGGTCGGTGAAGCCGGTGGGCACACCGGTCATCTCCCCCGAGCGCGAACCGATCGCCTCGATCTCGTCGAGCGCGCCCTCCATGATCTCGCTGAGCGGCAGATAGTCCTCGGCCGTCCGCTGCTCGGTGACCGCGAAGATCTCGGCCTGGGCGGTGTTGACGATCTCGTCGATGTCGCCGTCGGCCGCGTATCCCATCTGGGTGATGCGAGTGCCGGCCTCGACCAGCCGACGCAGGACCGCGCGCTCGTGCACGATCTGCGCGTAGTACTCGGCGTTCGCCGCGGTCGGCACCGTCTGCACCAGGGTGTGGAGATAGGGTGCGCCGCCGACCTTGGTGATCTCGCCCCGCTTGGTCAGCTCGGCACCCACCGTGATGGGGTCGGCCGGCTCGCCCTTCGCGTACAGATCGAGGATCGCCTGGTAGATCGTCTCGTGCGCGGGCCGGTAGAAGTCGTGGCCCTTGAGGACCTCGACGACATCGGCGATCGCGTCCTTGGACAGGAGCATGCCGCCGAGGACGGACTGCTCGGCATCCAGGTCCTGCGGCGGGACACGCTCGAAGGAGGCGCCACCGCCGTCCCAGGCTCGGCCGTCGTCACCGCGGTCATGCTGCTCGTCGCGGCCTCGGCCGCCGTCACGGCCCCGGCGGGAGGCGGGGACACGATCGCTGGGACCGCTGTCGGCCCACGGATCGTCCAAGGGCTCGGAAATGCTCACCGGCCCGCCTCCTCCCGTCCGCCACGCGGACCTCGCCGTGCCCCTCATTTCTAGGGCACGACACTGACAAAGCGAGAAGCCCAGCTCCGGTTCGGACGCGTCTTTTCGCGTACTTTCCCAAGGTGGAGAGGGGAGTGGGCGCCGCACCACGTTAGGCCTGTCGGCAGCGTCAGCCAATCTGGTTATCCACAGGGCATGTGGACGACGGCCCCGATGCTGTGGAGAACTCCGCAAAACCTGTGCACGACACGGTGGACAGCCCTGTGAACAAGCCCTCAGCCGATCCAGAGAACCGCGTCTGACCTGTATCTTTCCCGTCCACCGGCTGTGCAGAAGAAAAACTTCCCCAGCAGGATCAAGATCACCGCGAAGGGGACACGAGGCCACACCCCGCACACACTGAAGTAAGGACCACTAGCCCTTTGCATCTCTTACCTGTGGACGGTTAGATTGGTGGCCATGACACAGACTCCCGCGCCGCCCGGCGCCGCCCGACGCCGGCATGACCGGGAGATCATCGGCTTGGCCGTTCCGGCCTTCGGCGCGCTCGTCGCAGAGCCGCTCTTCGTAATGGCGGACAGCGCGATCGTCGGCCATCTCGGCACCGGTCAGCTCGCCGGGCTCGGCGTCGCCTCGGCGCTCCTGACCACCGCGGTGAGCGTCTTCGTGTTCCTCGCCTACGCCACCACGGCCGCGGTCGCCCGCCGCGTCGGCGCGGGCGATCTACGCTCCGCCATCCGTCAGGGCATGGACGGCATCTGGCTGGCCCTGTTGATCGGGGCAGCCGTCATCGCCGTCGTGCTTCCCACCGCACCCGGCATCGTGGAGCTGTTCGGCGCCTCGCAGACGGCCGCCCCCTATGCGACGACGTATCTGAGAATCTCCATGCTCGGCGTCCCCGCCATGCTGGTCGTGCTCGCCTCGACCGGCGTACTGCGGGGCCTGCAGGACACCAGGACACCGCTGTACGTCGCGGTCGGCGGCTTCGCCGCCAACGCCGTTCTCAATGTCGGCCTCGTCTACGGGGCGGATCTGGGGATCGCCGGCTCCGCCTGGGGCACCGTCATCGCCCAGTGCGGCATGGCCGCCGCCTATCTGTATGTCGTCGTCCGCGGCGCCCGCCGGCACGGCACCTCGCTGCGACCGGATGCGGCGGGCATACGAGCCAGTGCACAGGCGGGGGTGCCCCTGCTGGTGCGCACCCTCTCGCTGCGGGCCATCCTGATGATCGCCACTGCCGTCGCCGCCCGGCTCGGTGACGCGGACATCGCCGCACACCAGATCATCCTGTCGCTGTGGAGTCTGCTCGCGTTCGCCCTGGACGCGATCGCCATCGCGGGGCAGGCCATCATCGGACGGTATCTCGGCGCGGGCGACGCGCAGGGCGCCCGGGAAGCCTGCCGCCGTATGGTCCAGTGGGGGATCTCCACGGGTCTGGCCCTCGGACTGCTGGTCCTCGCGGCGCGCCCGCTCTTTCTTCCGTTGTTCACCAGCGACGCGGCCGTCCACCGAACGGCCCTGCCCGCCCTGGTGCTCGTGGCGGTCTCCCAGCCCGTCTGCGGCGTCGTCTTCGTGTTGGACGGCGTCCTGATGGGTGCGGGCGACGGCCCCTATCTCGCCTGGGCCATGTTGCTGACCCTGGCCGTCTTCGCTCCCGTGGCCCTGCTGGTCCCGGTCCTCGGCGGCGGGCTCACCGCGCTGTGGGCGGCGATGACGCTGATGATGACCGTTCGGATGCTCACGCTGTGGCTGCGTTCCCGTTCGGGCCGCTGGGTCGTGACGGGGTCGGCCCGCTGAGCGAGGCCGCGACCTCACCTCGCGCCGTTTCACGTGAAACAACGCCATCCGAGCGTTCGCCGGACCGGGGCAGCCGCCTGTCACGCGGAAAGGGCCGCACCCCACGGGGTACGGCCCTTTCTCATCTGCTCGAAGCGAGCGCGCGGCGTCAGGCCGAGACGACCTCGATGCTGACCTTGGCGGCAACCTCGGGGTGCAGACGCACGGACGTCTCGTGGGCGCCCAGCGTCTTGATCGGCGTGCCCAGCTCGATGCGGCGCTTGTCGACCTCGGGGCCACCGGAAGCCTTGATCGCGGAAGCGACGTCGGCCGGGGTGACGGAACCGAAGAGACGGCCGGAGTCGCCGGAGCGGACAGCCAGACGGACCTTCACGCCCTCGAGCTGGGCCTTGATCTGGTTGGCCTGCTCGATGGTCTGGATCTCGTGGATCTTGCGAGCACGACGGATCTGCTCGACGTCCTTCTCGCCACCCTTGGTCCAGCGGATAGCGAACTTCCGCGGGATCAGGTAGTTGCGAGCGTAACCGTCCTTGACGTCGACGACGTCACCGGCGGCGCCGAGGCCGGACACCTCGTGGGTCAGGATGATCTTCATGAGTCGGTCACCCTTTCCTTAACGCGCGGTGGACGTGTAGGGCAGCAGCGCCATCTCACGGCTGTTCTTGACGGCCGTGGCGACGTCACGCTGGTGCTGCGTGCAGTTGCCGGTCACGCGGCGGGCACGGATCTTGCCGCGGTCGGAAATGAACTTCCGCAGCATGTTCGTGTCCTTGTAGTCCACGTACGTGACCTTGTCCTTGCAGAATGCGCAGACCTTCTTCTTAGGCTTGCGCACAGGCGGCTTCGCCATGGTGTTTCTCCTGTGTGATCAAGAAGTTGGGGGGTACGGCCCGCCCTCGCCCCGTCCGGGTCCGGGGACCCGGCACAAAGGCCTAGAAGGGGGGCTCGTCCGAGTAGCCGCCACCGCCGCCGGAGCCACCGCCCCAGCCGCCGCCACCGCCCTGGCCACCGGCGGGAGTGCCGGTCGCCCAGGGGTCGTCCGCCGGAGCGCCGCCCTGCTGGCCGCCACCGGGGCCACCGCCCCAGCCGGCGCCACCCTGGCCACCGCCCTGGCCGCCACCGCCGCCGTAACCGCCCTGGCCACCACGACCGCCGGCCGCGGCCTTGGTGACCTTGGCCGTGGCGTTGCGCAGGCTCGCGCCGACCTCGTCGACGTCGAGCTCGTAGACCGTGCGCTTGACGCCCTCACGGTCCTCGTAGGACCGCTGCTTCAGCCGGCCCTGCACGATGACGCGCATGCCTCGCTGGAGCGACTCGGCGACGTTCTCCGCCGCCTGACGCCAGACCGAGCAGGTCAGAAAGAGGCTCTCGCCGTCCTTCCACTCGTTCGTCTGGCGGTCGAAGGTGCGGGGAGTGGACGCGACGCGGAACTTCGCGACCGCCGCACCGGACGGGGTGAAGCGCAGCTCGGGGTCGTCGACAAGATTGCCGACGACCGTGATGACGGTCTCGCCTGCCATTGGGGGAACCTCTCGGCGGGTTTGCTGCTGGCTGCTGGTGCTGCTACTCGAATCCCGAGATCAGCTGAGCGGAAGCTCAGTGGGTCTCGGGGCGGAGGACCTTGGTCCGGAGGACCGACTCGTTCAGGTTCATCTGGCGGTCGAGCTCCTTGACGACCGCAGGCTCGGCCTGCAGGTCGATGACCGAGTAGATGCCCTCGGGCTTCTTCTTGATCTCGTACGAGAGACGACGACGGCCCCAGGTGTCGACCTTCTCGACCTTTCCGCCGCCGTCACGGACGACAGAAAGGAAGTTCTCGATCAGCGGGGAGACAGCGCGCTCCTCGAGATCGGGGTCGAGGATGACCATCACCTCGTAGTGACGCATGTGGAACCCACCTCCTTTGGACTCAGCGGCCACGGTCGTTCCGTGGCAGGAGGGTTGCGATGCGTACGCAACAGTGCCTGCCAGTACTTCAGCCGCACTGACGATGAAGGTCAGTACATCAGCCGCCACTGACAATCGGGGGTCAGCCGACGATTGACGTGGCTCGGTCTGGGCAGACACCGGTGCAGACGGTACAGAGTACCCGCACACGAGCTTCCGGTTGAAATCCGGCCGCGAAGGCCGTCAATCTGTACACATCGGGTGTGTAAGGCGCTACGATGCGCCGCCTTCCGCAGGAGGTGCCCCATGGCACAGGTATTGCGACCCAACACCACCGGCTCTCTCTTCGCCACGGACGGTAAGGCCCATCCCGTCCAGGACACTCTGGTTCTGGTGACCCTGGCCCTCGGGCTCACTGCCTTCATCACGGCGTTGGCGTCCCACAGCCTGCATCTGATCAGCTCCTGGACCGGCCTGGTGGGGATCTTCACCGGCGCGTACGGCCAGTTCATCTCCATCACGACCCGGCAGCGGTTCGGACTGATCCTGGGGCTCGGTGCCGCGGCCATCGGCTTCTTCCTCGGTATGGCCCACGGCGGTCTCTTCGGCGGGCTCATCGGCGGCTGAGGAGCGAGGTCGCCGGCCGGGCCGCGGGGCCGGCCGGCTTCTTCATGGGCACACAGGTTCCATACGGCCAGACGGGGCGCTCGCGAGGCGCAGTAGGCTTCGGCGCGAGAGCCGGAGCCCCTGTACCCATGGGGACAGCCCAGCCCGAGGAGCGCCCCGTATGAGCCTGACCCTGAGGACGATCAGCCGCGAGCAACATCTGGCCTACATCCAGAGCCTGCCGGCGGCGAGCCACATGCAGGTCCCGGCCTGGGCAGACGTCAAGGCCGAGTGGCGGTCGGAGAGCCTCGGCTGGTTCGACAAGAGCGGCGAACTGGTTGGCGTCGGCCTGGTGTTGTACCGCCAGCTGCCCAAGATCAAGCGCTACCTCGCGTACCTTCCCGAGGGCCCGGTCATCAATTGGTACGCGCCGAACCTGGACGACTGGCTCCAGCCGATGCTGGCGCACCTCAAGCACCAGGGCGCGTTCTCCGTGAAGATGGGTCCGCCGGTCATCATCCGGCGCTGGGAGGCCGGCTCCATCAAGCAGGGCATCCAGGACCCGGACGTGAAGCGCCTGCGCGACATCGAGGCCGACTTCATCGAGCCGCGTGCCTTCGAGGTGGCCGACAAGCTGCGCCGCATGGGCTGGCAGCAGGGCGAGGACGGCGGCGCCGGCTTCGGCGACGTGCAGCCGCGCTACGTCTACCAGGTGCCGCTCGCCAACCGTTCCCTGGAAGAGGTCCACAAGAACTTCAACCAGCTGTGGCGCCGCAACATCAAGAAGGCCGAGAAGGCCGGTGTCGAGGTCGTCCAGGGCGGTTACCACGACCTCGAGGAGTGGCAGCGGCTCTACGAGATCACGGCCCTGCGCGACCACTTCCGGCCCCGCCCGCTGTCGTACTTCCAGCGCATGTGGACGGCCCTCAACACCGAGGACCCCAACCGCATGCGGCTCTACTTCGCCCGGCACAACGGGGTGAACCTGTCGGCGGCGACGATGCTGATCGTCGGCGGGCACGTCTGGTACTCCTACGGTGCCTCCGACAACATCGGCCGTGAGTTCCGTCCCTCCAACGCGATGCAGTGGCGGATGCTACGGGACGCCTACGCGCTCGGCGCGACGGTCTATGACCTGCGCGGCATCTCCGACTCGCTGGACGAGACCGACCACCTCTTCGGCCTGATCCAGTTCAAGGTGGGCACGGGCGGTCAGGCCGCCGAATACCTCGGCGAGTGGGACTTCCCGCTGAACAAGCTGCTCCACAAGGCGCTCGACATCTACATGTCGCGCCGCTGATTCCGGAGCCCGCGCCGGACCGCACGGGCGGTCCGGCGTCACGTCGCCTCGACGGATCCATCACAATTCCCTCTCAGACCTCTGACACACCGCAGCCACGAGAAAGGTTCCGGGACCGGCCATGGCGCTCACGCTCTACGTCGACACCGCGCGATGGCGGGCACACCACAAGCACGTCCAGGAGCAGTTCCCGGGGCTCGTCCCGGTCTGCAAGGGCAACGGCTACGGCTTCGGCCACGAGCGGCTGGCGGAAGAGGCCACGCGGCTGGGCTCGGACGTCCTCGCCGTGGGCACGACGTACGAGGCGGCCCGGATCAAGGACTGGTTCGGTGGCGATCTGCTCGTTCTGACGCCCTTCAGGCGCGGCGAGGAGCCGGTACCGCTGCCGGACCGCGTCATCCGGTCGGTGTCGTCCGTGGACGGCGTCTACGGGCTCGTGGGGGCCCGTGTGGTCATCGAGGTGATGTCCTCGATGAAACGGCACGGGGTGAGCGAGCAGGAGCTGCCGCAACTGCACCAGGCCATAGAGAACGTCCGGCTGGAGGGCTTCGCCATCCACCTGCCGCTCGACCGCACCGATGGCTCGGACGCCGTCGAGGAGGTCATCGGCTGGATGGACCGGCTGCGCGCGGCCCGGCTGCCGCTGCACACGATGTTCGTCAGCCACCTCAAGGCGGAGGAGCTGGCCCGTCTGCAGCAGCAGTTCCCGCAGACCCGCTTCCGGGCCCGCATCGGCACCCGGCTGTGGCTGGGGGACCACGAGGCGACCGAGTACCGCGGAGCGGTCCTGGACGTCACGCGGGTCGCCAAGGGCGAGCGCTTCGGCTACCGGCAGCAGAAGGCGGCCTCCGACGGCTTCCTGGTCGTCGTGGCGGGCGGAACGTCCCACGGGGTGGGTCTGGAGGCTCCCAAGGCCCTGCACGGTGTCATGCCGCGCGCCAAGGGCGTCGCGCGGGCCGGCCTCGCGACGGTGAACCGGAATCTCTCGCCGTTCGTCTGGGCGGGCAAGCAGCGCTGGTTCGCCGAGCCGCCCCATATGCAGGTCTCGATCCTGTTCGTCCCCTCGGACGCCACGGAGCCGAAGGTGGGCGACGAGCTGGTGGCCCATCTGCGGCACACCACCACCCAGTTCGACCGGACCGTCGACCGCTGATCCCGGGCCCGACAGCACCAAGGCCGTACACGGAAGCCCGTGTACGGCCTTGTGCATGACGGCCCCGACGCCTGTTCGCTCAGGGCGAACTGCCCTCCGCGGGCTCCGCGTCCCGGCTGCCCCACTCCACGTGCGGCCCCTCGAAGGCCGCCGCGTGCCGCGGCGGATGGGCCGCGGCCCCCAGCACGAAGACGTCCTCCGCTCCGTCCAGCACACCGCCGGACGGGTCGTCGTCACCGGCCCGGCGCACCATGTCCCGCTCCGGCATGAGGATGTCCCGCACGACGACGGCACACAGATACAGCGTCCCCAGCAGATGGACGGCTATGGCCACCTGGTACCCGTCCGACGGCAGGCCCTTGTGGGCGTCTCCGCTGCTCGTGTACGCGAGGTACATCCAGATCCCCAGGAAGTACCCCACCTCGCAGGCCTGCCAGATCAGGAAGTCCCGCCAGCGCGGCCGGGCCAGCGCGGCGAGGGGGACCAGCCACAGCACGTACTGCGGCGAGTAGACCTTGTTGGTGAGGATGAACACCGCGACGATCAGGAAGACGAGCTGCGCGAAACGCGGGCGGCGCGGCGCCGTCAGCGTGATGGCCGCGATGCCCGCGCAGGCGGCCACCATCAGGAACATCGCCCAGGCATTGGCCGTTTCCGCAGGGATGCCGACGTTGAGCCAGCGCGAGACGAACAGGAAGATCGATCCGAAGTCGACCCCCCGCTCCTTGCTGAAGCTGTAGAACTTCGACCAGCCCTGCGGCGCGAGGAACATCACCGGCACGTTGACCACGAGCCACGCCCCCACGGCGCCCAGCACCGCGGTCGAGAACTCCCGCCATCTGCCGGCCCGCCAGCACAGCACGAGGAGCGGTCCGAGCACCAGGAACGGATAGAACTTGGCGGCCGTCGCGAGCCCCACGAGGATACCGAAGGCCAGGGCGCGGCCGCGTGACCACATCAGCATCGCGGCGGCCAGCAGGGCCACGGCGAGCAGATCCCAGTTGATGGTCGCCGTCAGCGCGAAGGCGGGCGCCAGGGCGACCAGAAGGCCGTCCCAGGGCCGTCGGCGGTGGATCCGGGCGGTGCACACCGCGATGACCACGGCGCACACCAGCAGCATGCCGGCGTTGACCATCCAGTAGATCTGCTCCCGGGACTGGATATCGCCGCTGCTCGGCGTCAGCCAGGAGGCGACCTCCATGAACACACCGGTGAGCACCGGGTACTCGAGGTAGTTCATGTCGCCGGGGAGCTTGTCGAAGTAGGGCACGAGCCCATCGGCGAAGCCTCGGCCCTGGTAGAGGTGCGGGATGTCCGAGTAGCACGCGTGGGTGTACTGGGAGCTGGCGCCGAAGAACCAGCCGCTGTCGTAGCACGGCAGCTTCTGGACCATACCGAGGGCGAACAGGCCGATCGCGACGAGCGCCACGACCCGTACGGGAGTCCACCAGGACGTCCCGAGCAGTGCGCGCCGCCCGATGGGGCCGCCGATCAGCTCGCTCCCGGCCGCGGCGACCTCGTCCTCCCGGGTCGGCCGCACCACGTCCGGCTCGTGGACGCTCGCTCGCGTCGTCTCTGCACTGGGCATGGGGGTCATCCTGCCGCATGCACCTAGGAAAAAGCCGAGGGCCGCCCCACCTCGCTGGTGGGGCGGCCCCTCTTCGGCCGATGTTTCACGTGAAACAGAGAGTTTCACAGAGAGAACACTCAGTGATGGTCACCCGTTGGGGCCGCTGATGAACCCTCCTCCGTTGCCGTTGCCCCGGGTGTTTCCGTTCCCGGAGGTCTCCGTCGGGCTCGAGGTCACTCCACCCGTGCTGCCGGCGTCGGTACCGCCGCCGTTGCCGTTGCCGCCACCGTTGTCGTTGCCACAGTTCCAGCTGAAGGGGCCGCATGTGTCACTGGGCGACGGCGAGGGAGAGGTGAGCGTCGCGCTCGGCGTCGGGGTCGGCGTCGGGCTCGGCGTGCTGCTCAGCGTGGGCGTGGGGGTCACGCTCGGGCTGGGGGTGTCGTTCACGATCTCACCGATGGGCAGGGGCGTCGGGAAGTTCTTCACCGGCTCGCCCTGGAGCGCCTGCGCCATGTAGTCGTGCCAGATCTCGGCCGGGAACGAGGCGCCGTGGATCTTCTTCTGGCCGCCCGTTCCGTACATCTTCAGGAACTCGCGGGACTTGTTGTTCTCGTTGTCGTCCAACCGGAACATGCCGATCGAGGTCGACAGCTGCGGGGTGTACCCGACGAACCAGGCGGACTTGTTGCCGTCGGTCGTACCGGTCTTGCCCGCGACCTCCCGGCCGGGCAGCTGCGCGGCGGTACCGGTGCCCTTCTCGACCACGGTCCTGAGGACGTCGGTCACGTTGTCGGCGACCTTCGAGGTGAAGGCGTCGTTGGGCTTGGCCTTGTGTTCGAAGACCGTGCCGTCCTTGCTCGTGACCTTCGTGACCGAGAACGGTTCGTTTTGCTGGCCGCTGGCCGCGAAGGTGGCGTAGGCGCCGGCCATACGGATGGCGCTGGGGTCGGAGGTACCGATCGAGAACGAGGGGAAGTTGGCGCTCGCGAGACTGGACTTGAGAATGCCCGCGCTCAGGGCCGCCTGCTTGACCTTGTCCAGACCGACATCCATGCCGAGCTGGACGTAGGCGGAGTTGACCGAGAGCCGCATCGCCTCACGAAGGTCGATCTTGTAGTCAGGCGCGTTGCCCACCGACTCACCGCCGTCGTTCGTCTGCAGCCACTCCTCGCCCTTCTCGTTCTTCCAGACCGTCTTGTTGTACTCCATGATCTTGAGCTTGTTCTTGCCGCTGTACAGGCTCTTGGGCGAGACCGGCGTGCGTTCGTCCTGCGCTTGCGACTCCGGCCCGTCGGGATTGCGGACGCCGTCCTGCATGGCCGCCGCCAGTACGAACGGCTTGAACGTCGAACCCACCTGCGCACCGGTCTGGTCCGCGTTGTTGGTGAAGTGCTTGGTCGCATCCTCGCCGCCGTAGATCGCCTTGATGGCGCCGCTGGAGGGATCCACGGAAGCCCCGCCGAACTGGACGAACTTGTCGGTGTTCGGGCGCAGCTTGGGCTTGATGTTGGCGTTCTGGACGTTCTTGACGGCCTTCTCGAGCGCGTCGACCTTGTTCCTCTCGAACGTCGTGTAGATCGAGTAACCGCCCCGCTGCAGGTCGCTGGCCGAGATGTTCGTGTTGTTGACCAGGTACGCCTTGGCGAGGTCGACGAGGTAGCCGATCTGACCGCTCAGCCGGCTGTTCGACCGCGGGTTCTGGACCTTGGGCAGCTTGGTGTACTTGGCCCGCTCCTCGGCACTCAGATGGCCGTACTGGACCATCTTGTTGAGGGTGTCCTGCATCTGGGCCTCGGCCCGCCTGCTGTTCGCCTGCGGAGTGGCGTTCGGGTCGAGGGACGTCGCACCGGCCGGGTCGTAGTACGTGGCGCCCTTGAGCATCGCCGCCAGGAAGGCGCACTCACCGGGGTTCAGATAGGTGGCGTCCTTGTTGAAGTACGCCCGCGAGGCTGCCTGAAGTCCGTAGGCGCCCCGCCCGTAGTAGCCGGAGTTCAGATAACCGGCCATGATCTGGTCCTTGGGGACGTTGGCCCCCACCTTGATCGCGACGAAGATCTCTTTGAACTTCCGGGTGACCGTCTGCGACTGGTCGTCCAGCATCGCGTTCTTGACGTACTGCTGGGTGATGGTGGATCCACCCTGCGTCTGGCCGCCCCTGGCCATGTTGAAGAGGGCTCGCGCGATACCCGTGGGGTCGACGCCGCTGTCCGTCTCGAAGGTCTTGTTCTCCTGCGAGATGACGGCGTACCGCATCGCCTTAGGGATCTGCGCGTAGTTGATGATCTGGCGGTTCATCTCACCGCCGGTGGCCACCATCTGGCTGCCGTCGGCCCAGTAGAAGACGTTGTTCTGGGCCGTCGCCGTCTTGGCCACGTCCGGAACGCTCACGAGTGCGTAGCCGACGCCCGCGACCGCCACCAGGCTCCCTATGAAGCCGATGAACAGGCCCGTGACCAACTTCCACGAGGGCACCCAGCGCGCGGCGCCGTACTTTCCGGCACGTGGGTAGTCGATGATGCGTTTTCTGCCGGGTGGGGTGTTCCGCCCTCTGCCCCGGCCGGGACCGGGCCCCGGACCCTCGGGCCCTCGGCGTCGGCCTCCACCATTTCTCTGGGCCGCCCGTCTGGCCTCGGCACGGCTGCCGTACGGGCGCTCCTCACCTCCCGCTCCATAGGAGTCGGAAGGGGACCCGGTGGCGCCTCGCGGTGCCGCACGGCGGCCGGAGGGCGCCGATTGGCCGCGTCGGGCCGCGGCACGTCCGCCTCCCTGCGGCTGCGGCGGTTTGCGACGGTGCTCGCTCATCGAACGATTACTCCTCGGGCAGGCGCATCCTGTCGCGCCTGGAAACGGCGGCTGGTTTCCGGTCCCCCCGAAGTACGGATGCGGTCGTTCGTGCATTCACCCGTACTGCACCAGGGACGAGGACGTCCCCGGGCGTCACTCGGTTCCCGGAGGTGTGCATGCCGCACAGACTACGCACCGCCAAAACCGACCGAGCCCAGGAGTTCACCCCAAATCAGGCAACTTGCATCCAACGAATCGGTGATGTGACCCCGTTCACCCTGCCCCCTCTTGTCGCACCCGGAGGGGCGTTCTATCGTGCTGATGTATCGAGTCGATACATCAGCACGGCATAAAGACCGCGCGGACGAGACAGCGGCAGAGAGGAGGCGCACATGAGCCGGCGTTCCGGGATCCTTGAGTTCGCCGTCCTCGGTCTGCTCCGTGAGTCCCCGATGCACGGCTACGAGCTGCGCAAACGACTCAATACATCACTGGGTGTATTCCGTGCGTTCAGCTACGGGACGCTCTACCCGTGCCTCAAGACGCTGGTCGCCAACGGCTGGTTGATCGAGGAGACAGGCGGTACCGCCGACGATGCCCACGCCGCTCCGCTCGCGGGGCGCCGCGCCAAGATCGTCTATCGGCTCACGGCGGAAGGTAAGGAGCACTTCGAGGAGCTGCTCACGCAGACGGGCCCCGACGTCTACGAGGACGAGCACTTCGCCGCTCGCTTCGCCTTCTTCGGGCAGACGTCCCGCGACGTGCGCATGCGCGTGCTCGAGGGCCGCCGTAGCCGGCTGGAGGAACGCCTGGAGAAGATGCGGGCCTCCCTGGCGCGCACCCGGGAGCGCCTCGACGACTACACCCTCGAGCTTCAGCGCCACGGAATGGAGTCCGTGGAGCGCGAAGTGCGCTGGCTGAACGAGCTCATCGAGAGCGAGCGGGCCGGACGGGACCTCAGGGGTTCCACCGCCGACGGCTCCGCTCACGGCAGCACATCTGGAGAGACGGGCGGCCTGCCCCGGCACCGGGACAGCACCCGGCCGGATCCGTCCGACGACACCACCACGTGAGGTCCATTCGGGGCTTCACCTCGCACACACAGGGAGCAACCGGAATGGGTTCGGTTCGCGTAGCCATCGTCGGCGTGGGCAACTGCGCCGCATCGCTGGTGCAGGGCGTCGAGTACTACAAGGACGCCGACCCGGCGTCCAAGGTCCCGGGCCTGATGCACGTCCAGTTCGGCGACTACCACGTCCGTGACGTCGAGTTCGTCGCCGCGTTCGACGTGGACGCCAAGAAGGTCGGTCTCGACCTGGCGGACGCCATCGGCGCCTCGGAGAACAACACCATCAAGATCTGCGACGTCCCCACCACCGGCGTGACGGTCCAGCGCGGCCACACCCTCGACGGCCTCGGCAAGTACTACCGCGCCACCATCGAGGAGTCCGCCGAGGAGCCGGTCGACATCGTCCAGGTCCTCAAGGACAAGCAGGTCGATGTCCTGGTCTGCTACCTGCCCGTCGGCTCCGAGGACGCGGCGAAGTTCTACGCCCAGTGCGCCATCGACGCCAAGGTCGCCTTCGTCAACGCCCTTCCGGTCTTCATCGCCGGCACCAAGGAGTGGGCCGACAAGTTCACCGAGGCGGGCGTCCCGATCGTCGGTGACGACATCAAGTCGCAGGTCGGCGCCACCATCACGCACCGCGTCATGGCGAAGCTGTTCGAGGACCGGGGTGTCGTCCTGGACCGCACGATGCAGCTGAACGTCGGCGGCAACATGGACTTCAAGAACATGCTCGAGCGCGAGCGCCTGGAGTCCAAGAAGATCTCCAAGACGCAGGCCGTCACCTCCCAGATCCCCGACCGGGACCTCGGCGAGAAGAACGTCCACATCGGCCCGTCCGACTACGTGGCCTGGCTGGACGACCGCAAGTGGGCCTACGTGCGCCTCGAGGGCCGCGCCTTCGGCGACGTCCCGCTGAACCTCGAGTACAAGCTCGAGGTCTGGGACTCCCCGAACTCCGCGGGTGTCATCATCGATGCCCTGCGCGCCGCGAAGATCGCCAAGGACCGCGGCATCGGCGGCCCGATCCTGTCGGCGTCCTCGTATTTCATGAAGTCCCCGCCGGTCCAGTACTTCGACGACGAGGCCCGCGAGAACGTCGAGAAGTTCATCAAGGGCGAGGTCGAGCGCTAAGGCGCCCGTTCGTCTGCGACCTGTGCAGGGTCCCCGGGGCAGGTGCCCGGGGACCCTGCGCGTATGTGAGGCTGGGCCCCATGTCCGTCGTGCGCGACCTGAGCGTCCTCCTGCGCTTCCGGGACTTCCGGCGTCTGCTCGCCGTGCGGCTGCTCTCCCAGGGGGCCGACGGCGTGTACCAGGTCGCACTCGCCGCGTACGTCGTCTTCTCCCCGGAGAAGCAGACCTCGGCCACGGCCATCGCCTCCACGATGGCGGTACTGCTCCTTCCCTACTCCCTCGTCGGCCCCTTCGCGGGAGTCCTGCTGGACCGCTGGCGACGGCGCCAGGTCTTCCTCTACGGCAATCTGCTGCGCACCCTGCTGGCCTGCGGTACGGCCGTTCTGATGCTGGCTCACGTCCCGGACTGGCTCTTCTACGCCTCCGCGCTCTGTGTCACCGCGGTCAACCGCTTCGTCCTCGCGGGACTGTCGGCCTCGCTGCCGCACGTGGTCGACGGCGAGCGCCTGGTGATGGCCAACTCGCTCTCCCCGACGGCCGGCACGCTCGCCGCGACCGTGGGCGGCGGACTCGCCTTCCTGGTGCGCATGGTGGCCGCGGGATCCGACGCGGCCGTGGTCCTGCTGGCCGCGGCCCTGTATCTGGGCTCGGCCCTCGTCTCGCTCAGCCTGGCACCGGACCAACTGGGGCCCGACCGGACCGCGGCGCCACCACGGCTGGGCACAGCGCTCGCCGGCACCCTGCGCGCCCTGGTGGCGGGCGTACGTCATCTGGCCGAGCCTCCGCGCCGGGAGGCCGTCTGGGCGCTCACCGCGATGACGCTGATGCGGTTCTGCTACGGCGCGCTGCTGGTCCTGCTGCTCATGCTGTGCCGCTACGCCCTGGCCTCGGACCCGGCGCACGGGCTCGCCCTGCTGGGGACGGCGCTGGCGGTGTCCGGCGCCGGTTTCTTCGCCGCGGCCGTGATGACACCGTGGGCGGCGGGACGGCTCGGTCCCGGCCGCTGGATCGCCGTGTGCGCCGCGGCCGCCGCGGTGCTGGAGCCCGCGCTCGGCCTTCCGTTCGCCGTCGGGCCCCTGCTGGTCGCCGCCTTCGTCCTGGGACTGATCACCCAGGGGGCCAAGATCTCCACGGACACGATCGTCCAGTCGGCGGTCGAGGACGGCTTTCGAGGCCGGATCTTCTCGGTGTACGACGTGCTCTTCAACGCCGCTTTCGTCGGCGCGGCGGGACTCGCCGCTCTGATGCTGCCTCCTGACGGCCGCTCAGCCGCCCTGGTGGTCACGGTCGCCGTAATCTATGCGGCAGTTGCTGTGACTATGTCCCGCTTCGAACACCAGTAAGTGTCACATCAGGGCTACGGAACCCCTCTGAGCTTCAAGGTTGTCGGTGGGGGCCGGTAACTTACGTGCGTCTTACTTTCATGCATAACGCATTCACGTTCGAGGGGGACCCCCATAGTGACCACTCCGCCGCCCCAGGGCCCGAACCCGTACGCCCAGCAGCCCCCGGCGCCCATGGGACGGCAGCCCGGTCAGCCCGGAGTTCCGCCGCAGGAGGGCGGCTACCCCGGAGCCCCGCAGGCCCCCTACGCCCCCTTCCCGAACCAGGGAGCACCTGCCCCGATGCCGCCGCAGGCGGGTCCCGGCAAGCGTGCGGGGAAGAAGGCGCTGCGCATCGTCGGAACCATCGTCGTCGCCACCCTCGTCGTGGCTGTGAAGTTCGGCATCGGCTGGTGGAGCAGCCAGACGGACGCGGAGACCACGTCGGTGGGCGCCTGCATGCACAACGACGGCACGAACTCCAAGGCAGACCTGAACGAGGTCGACTGTTCCTCCAGCGACGCCCAGTACAAGGTCGTCCAGAAGTTTGACGACACCACCGATGACAGCAAGTGCGAGGCCGTCCAGGACGCGACGATCTCCTACGTCCAGTACGGCAACGGCCACGATGTGGTGCTCTGCCTGAAGGGCAACAAGTAACGCGTCGGTCCAGACAGGCCAGAGGGGCGAAGTTTCACGTGAAACATCGCCCCTCCGCGCATCCAGGGGCATGTTTCACGTGAAACATGCCCCCACTTCATCTCAGGAGCCGTGCTCGGCCCCCCACTCCTTGAGCGCCGCCACTGCGGCGTCGTGCTCCATGGGCCCGTTCTCCAGACGCAGCTCCAGCAGGAATTTGTACGCCTGACCGACGGTGGGACCGGGGCGGACACCCAGGATCTCCATGATCTGGTTGCCGTCCAGATCGGGGCGGATCGAGTCCAGCTCCTCCTGCTCCTGGAGCTGGGCGATGCGCTCCTCCAGCCCGTCGTACGCGCGGGAGAGCGCAGCCGCCTTCCGCTTGTTACGGGTGGTGCAGTCGGACCGGGTGAGCTTGTGGAGACGCTCGAGGAGCGGGCCCGCGTCACGGACGTACCGGCGCACCGCGGAGTCGGTCCACTCTCCGGTGCCGTAGCCATGGAAGCGCAGATGGAGCTCGACCAGCCGGGAGACGTCCTTCACCAGGTCGTTCGGGTACTTGAGCGCCATCATTCGCTTCTTGGTCATCTTGGCGCCCACCACCTCGTGATGATGGAAGGAGACGCGGCCATCCATCTCGAAGCGGCGTGTCCTCGGCTTGCCGATGTCATGCAGCAGAGCAGCGAGCCGCAGGGTAAGGTCCGGGCCCTCGTTCTCGAGCGCCATGGCCTGTTCCAGGACGATCAGTGTGTGGTCGTAGACGTCCTTGTGCCGGTGGTGCTCATCACGCTCCAGCCGCAGCGCGGGCAGCTCCGGCAGAACATGATCGGCGAGCCCCGTCTCGACGAGGAGCCTCAGTCCGCTCCGCGGCTCCGCGGACAGGAGCAGCTTGTTCAGCTCGTCCCGCACGCGTTCGGCGGACACGATCTCGATACGCCCGGCCATCTCCTTCATCGCCGTGACGACCTCGGGAGCGACCTCGAAGTCCAGCTGGGCCGCGAACCGGGCCGCACGCATCATCCGCAGCGGATCGTCGGAGAAGGACTCCTCCGGCGTGCCCGGCGTCCGCAGCACCCGGAAAGCGAGGTCGTCGAGCCCGTGATGGGGGTCGATGAACTCCTTCTCAGGCAGCGCGACGGCCATGGCGTTCACGGTGAAGTCACGGCGGACCAGGTCCTGCTCGATCGAGTCGCCGTACGAGACCTCGGGCTTGCGCGAGGTGCGGTCGTACGCCTCGGCCCGGTAGGTCGTCACCTCGATCTGAAAGCGCTGTACCGCGTCGCCGACACGGGCGTCCTTCTGGGCGCCGACCGTTCCGAAGGCGATACCGACGTCCCAGGTGGCGTCCGCCCACGGCCGCACGATCTTCAGCACGTCCTCGGGGCGCGCGTCGGTCGTGAAGTCGAGATCGTTACCGAGCCGGCCGAGGAGGGCATCCCGCACCGATCCGCCGACCAGGGCGAGCGAGAACCCGGCCTCCTGGAAGCGGCGGGCGAGTTCGTCGGCGACAGGGGACACCCGCAGTAGTTCACTCACCGCGCGGTGCTGCACCTGACTCAGGGCGCTGGGATTGTCTTCGTTGGCGTTCGGCACAACAGAAAAGGGTACGTGGCCCGCGCGAGCGGGGGCGCCTCGATTAAACGTCCACAAGCTTTAGCGTAACCATGCATAAACGCCCCGTGCGGATTCCCCGGTCGATACGCCTTTATATAGGACAGGCCGCCCCTCGTTCCCGATCTTGGGAGGCGGACCGCGGCACTTCCCCTCCGCGCACATCGTTACCATGCCTGGACGCACATTCCGACGACCACTGACGACGACGAGGGACGGGCGAGCGCGTGGCCGAGGCGGCAGACTTCCAGGGGATGAGTCCCTCACCTGCCCGCCGGTGGCTCCGGCGCACCGGAGCACTGCTCGCGGGTGCGCCCCTGCTGGCGGGCCTGCTACAGCTGCCCGCCGGGCCGGCGGCGCACGCCGCCGAGAAGAGCGCCCCGGTGGCAGCTAGCGGTTCCGGCACGGTCAGTGTCTCCCTCGACTCGGTCACCCCCAGCGCACCGACCGGCAACGACACCCTGACCGTCTCCGGCACGGTCACCAACAACGGCCAGGAGACGGTCACGGACGCGCATGTGGGCCTGCGGGTCGGCCCGTCCCTGAACAGCCGCGGGGCGATCGACAGCGCCGCCCGGCGCACCGGCTACGCCCCCGGCCTCGACGGCACCGAACTCGGCGGCAAGTACGTCGAGGACTTCGACAAGATCACTCCCGGCGGCCAACAGGACTTCAGCCTCTCCGTGCCCGTCAAGGCGCTCGACCTGGGCTCCGACGGGGTCTACCAGCTCGGCGTCTCGCTCTCCGGCCAGACCTCCGCGCAGCCGTACGAGCAGGTCCTCGGCATCCAGCGGACGTTCCTGCCCTGGCAGCCGGACGGCGCGGACGCCAAGACGAAGACGACGTACCTCTGGCCGCTGATCTCCTCTGTCCACATGACCGCGGAGACCCTTCCCAACCAGCAGCAGACCCCCGTCTTCCAGAACGACGAACTGGCCAAGGAGATCGCTCCGGGCGGCCGCCTCTCCCAGCTCCTGTCGCTGGGCAGGGGCCTGAACGTCACCTGGGTGATCGATCCCGACCTGCTCGCCTCCGTGGACGCCATGGCGGGCAGCTACAGCATCAAGGGCAGCGGCGACTCGGTCACGGCGGGCAAGAACCAGGCGGTCGCCAAGCAGTGGCTCTCCGAGCTTGAGCAGGCGGTCCAGGACAAGGAGGTCGTGGCCCTCCCCTTCGCCGACCCCGACCTCGCCTCGCTCGCCCACGACGGCAAGAACGTCACCGGCTCCCTGAGCCATCTCAAGGACGCCACCGACGTGGCCGGGAGCACCGTGGAGACCATCCTCCACGTGAAGCCCGAGACCGACTTCGCCTGGCCGGTGGAGGGTGCGATCGACCCTTCGATCGTCAAGGTCGCCACCTCCGCCGGCGCCGACGAGATCATCGCCCGCAGCGACAGCCTCCAGGAGACAAGCGGTCTAGACTACACCCCGACCTCGGCGCGCCCCATCGGCGGTGGCACCACGGCGGTGGTCGCGGACGCCGGCCTGTCGACCGCGTTCGAGGACGACATGTCCTCGGCCGGCGCCTCCACACTGGCGGTGCAGAGGTTCCTGGCCCAGAGCCTGATGACCAACCTGGAGGAGCCGCAGAAGCAGCGCAGCATCGTGGTGGCCCCGCAGCGCATGCCGTCCGCGAGCCAGGCCCAGGCGATGGCGCAGGCGCTGAAGACCCTCCAGGGCAGCAACTGGTCGCAGTCCGCCGGACTGTCCGCGGCCGCCGACGCCAAGCCGGACCCGCAGGCCACAACGCGCGTGCCGTCCACCTCCCGGTACCCCTCGTCGCTGCGCAAGGAGCAGCTGCCTCAGGCGGCGTTCCAGGAGATCGAGGACACGCAGGACAAGCTCGACAACTTCAAGGTGATCCTCACCGACCGCGAGCGGGTCGTCACCCCCTTCGGGCGAGCCATAGACCGCGCCATGTCCACCTCCTGGCGAGGGCACCCCATCAAGGCCGCGGACTTCCGCCTGGACGTGGGGTCGTACCTCGACGGGCTCACCGACCAGGTCCGGCTGATCGACAAGTCGGAGACCAAGCTCTCGGGTCGCAGCGCCACGATCCCCGTGACGGTGCAGAACAACCTCATGCAAGGGGTCGACCACCTGGTGCTGCGGCTCACCTCGCAACAGCCGACGCGTCTCAAGATCGGCAACAGCCCCTACACGGAGCAGCCCATCAGCGTCTCCGGCGGGCACAGCCAGTCGGTGAAGTTCACCACCACGGCCAACGCCAACGGCCGCGCCGACGTGGTCGCCCAGCTCTTCACAGAGGACGGCCAGGCGTACGGCCCCGCCGTCACCTTCGACGTGAACGTCACCGAGATCACGCCCACGGTGATGCTGGTCATCGCGGGCGGTGTCCTGCTGCTGGTCCTCGCCGGATTCCGCATGTACACCCAGCGCAAGCGCCTGGCCGCACGACAGGCCGAGGAGGAGCAGGGCGACCCGGACGGCACCACGTCGGAGGGGGGTCTGAACGACTCGGCCGACGGCACCGTAGACACTGAAGACACCGAAGGCCCCGCGACGGGACCCGAACAGGAGTCGGACGCGGAACACGGGGCAGACGACCCGGAGCAGCCGAGTGACCCGGTACCGGACACCGCACCCGAAAGCGCCGACCCGTCCAGCACGGGTGAGAGAGTGGACCGTTGAGCGACGTCGTGGCCGGTCGGCCCGGGGACAATGAGGTGGGGTAACCATGAACGCGCCGTACGACGGTGACCGCGGCCAGGGCGGCTCGGGCCACCCCGAGGGCCCGCCGCCGCACGAGCCCGGCCAGGTGCCGCCGCACCCCCAAGCGGACATGTACCTCCAGAACGCCTACCGGCAGGACCCCTACCGGGCGCAGGACCTCTCCGCCCAGGATCCGGTCACCGAGGCCCTCTACGACCGCGCCGCGCACCCTCCGCCGCCCCCGGGCACCTACCAGCCGCAGCAGCCGCTCTACGGACAGCCGCCCACGCCGCAGTACGCCCCGGACCCCCAGGTGTGGGCCCAGCCGCCCGCGCCCGAGCCGTCAGGCCCGACGCAGTACCTGCCCTACGGCGACGACCCCCGCACGACCCAGTACGTGGGCGTCGACGACCTGGTCATCCAGGCCGGCGAGGAACGCCACGAGCCGGACGCCTTCGCCCACCTCCTCCGCGACCAGCAGCAGGGCGGCGGACAGCCGTACCCGCAGCAGACGTCCGTGCCCGCCTCCGCGCCGGGCCAGGGCCCCACGGGGCACTTCCAGCAGCCCGTCCACGCCTACGCACAGGCCGGGGCGTACGCGCCCACGCCCGGACCGGCCGCCGAGGCTGCTCCCATGGCCGCACCGGCCCCCGCCGTGTCCGAGCCCCCCGCCAAGAAGGGCGGGCGCGCCTCTGGCCTGCTGAAGTCCAGCGCCGTGATGGCGGCGGGCACGATGGTCTCCCGTCTCACGGGCTTCATCCGCTCGGCGATGATCGTCTCGGCCCTGGGCATCGGCGTGCTCGGCGACACCTTCCAGGTCGCCTACCAGCTCCCGACGATGATCTACATCCTCACCGTGGGCGGTGGCCTGAACTCCGTCTTCGTGCCGCAGCTCGTCCGCGCGATGAAGGAGGACGAGGACGGCGGCGAGGCCTACGCGAACCGCCTCCTCACGCTGGTGATGGTGGCCCTGGGCCTGCTGACGGCCGTCGCGGTGTTCGCCGCGCCGCTGCTGGTCCGGGTGCTGTCGAACTCGGTCGCGACCAACCCGCAGGCCGACGGCGTCGCCATCACCTTCACCCGCTACTTCCTGCCCTCGATCTTCTTCATGGGCATCCACGTGGTGATGGGGCAGATCCTCAACGCCCGTGGAAAGTTCGGCGCGATGATGTGGACGCCGGTCCTGAACAACATCGTCATCATCGTGACGCTGGGCATGTTCCTGTGGGTCTACGGCAGCGCCGCGCACTCCGGGATGACGGTGGACAACATCCCGCCGGAGGGCCAGCGGCTCCTCGGCGTGGGAGTCCTGCTGGGTCTCGTCGTACAGGCCCTCGCCATGATTCCCTATCTGCGCGAGACCGGTTTCCGGCTGCGGCTTCGCTTCGACTGGAAGGGCCACGGCCTGGGCAAGGCCGCCATGCTCGCCAAGTGGACCGTGCTCTTCGTCCTGGCGAACCAGGCGGGTGCCATGGTCGTCAGCCAGCTGTCCACCGCCGCGGGCGAGCACGCCGGCAAGAAGTTCGCCGGCACCGGCTTCGCCGCCTACGCGAACGCCCAGCTGATCTGGGGTCTCCCGCAGGCCATCATCACCGTCTCCCTGATGGCCGCCCTGCTGCCGCGCATCTCGCGCTCCGCCGCCGAGGGCGACGGCGGAGCCGTACGGGACGACATCTCCCAGGGCCTGCGCACGACGGCCGTCGCGATCGTGCCGATCGCCTTCGGGTTCCTCTCCCTCGGCATCCCGATGTGCACCCTGATCTTCGGCGCCTCGGGCACCGGCTCGGCGACCAACATGGGCTACATGCTGATGGCCTTCGCCCTCGGCCTGATCCCCTATTCGGTGCAGTACGTGGTGCTCCGCGCCTTCTACGCGTACGAGGACACCCGCACCCCCTTCTACAACACGGTCATCGTGGCCGCCGTGAACGCCGGCGCCTCGGCCGCCTGCTACATCCTGCTCCCGGCCCGCTGGGCCGTGGTCGGCATGGCGGCCTCCTACGGCCTCGCGTACGCGATCGGCGTCGGAGTGGCCTGGGCGCGGCTGCGCAAGCGGCTGGGCGGCGACCTGGACGGCGCCCGGGTGCTGCGGACGTACGCGCGGCTCGCGATCGCCTCGGTGCCCGCCGCTCTGCTGAGCGGGGCGGCCTGCTACGAAATCGGCCACACGCTGGGCCAGGGCGTCGGCGGCTCGCTCGTCGCCCTGATCGGCGGTGGTGCCCTTCTTCTCGGTGTCTTCTACGTGGCCGCACGCAAGATGCGCATCGAGGAGCTCAACTCAATGGTCGGCATGGTCCGCGGGCGCCTGGGGCGCTGAGGCGGGGGTACGCGCACAACCATCGTGCGTCGCTGTGTGTCGTGCATAGCGCCGGACTGTGGGCACAATTGGTTTCTGCGTCGGACAGCGCGCAACGGATGGGGAGGCAGGAACGACGGTGGCGGAACGGAGCACGGCTGCCGTCGACGTGGCAGACAACAGCGGTGACGAGCCGCTGACCGCGAAGGCGGACCAGTCCACGTCCGACGGGGCGGCCCAGATGCGGAATCGGGAGACGGACGGCGACGAGTCGCCGGGGGGCGGCGGGACCGAGCATCCCGGAAAGGCCTCACCCCCCGAACTGCACAGCGGCCACAAACTCGCCAGACGCTATCGACTCGAAGAATGTCTCACCCGTCTGGACGGCTTCAGCAGCTGGCGTGCGGTGGACGAGAAGCTCCGCCGTGCCGTCGGTGTGCATGTGCTGCCGTCGGACCACCCGCGGGCCCGTTCCGTGCTGGCCGCGGCCCGCTCGTCGGCGCTGCTCGGCGACCCCCGCTTCGTGCAGGTGCTGGATGCCGTCGAGGAGAACGACCTCGTCTATGTCGTGCACGAGTGGCTGCCCGACGCCACCGAGCTGACCACCCTGCTGACGTCGGGGCCCCTGGAGGCCCATGACGCCTACCAGATGGTCACCCATGTCTCCCAGGCGATGGCGGCCGCGCATCGCGAGGGGCTCTCCCATCTGCGTCTGAACCCGGGCACGGTGCTGCGCACCTCCTCCGGCCAGTGGCGCATCCGGGGCCTCGCCGTGAACGCCGCCCTGCGTGGCATCTCCTCCGACACCCCCCAGCGCACCGACACGGAGGCCCTCGGCGCACTCCTGTACGCCGCCCTCACCCAGCGCTGGCCCTACGACGAGGACGCCTTTGGCCTGTCCGGGCTGCCCAAGGGCGTCGGCCTGATCGCTCCCGACCAGGTGCGCGCCGGCGTCCACCGTGGGCTGTCCGAGCTCTCCATGCGGGCGCTGGCCAACAACGGCGCCACCGCCTCCCGCCACGAGACCCCGTGCACCACGCCCGAGGAACTGGCGAAGGCGGTCGGCGAGATGCCCCGCATCCGCCCCCCGGAGCCCGCGTTCACCGCCCCGCCGGAGTACCAGCGCACCACGTACCAGCAGGGCACGTACGGCCGTCCCTCGGGCCATCCCGGCATGACCCAGCCCGTGGCGACCCCGCCGGCCCCGCTGCAGAGCCGCACCGGCAAGGCCCTCAAGTGGGTCGTGTCCGCGCTGCTGATCGCCGCGCTGGGGCTGGGGAGCTGGCAGCTGGCCGAAGCTCTGATGGACCAGGGCGACAAGTCCAACAACACCCATCCGACGCAGACGAGCGACGGGAACGACAAGAACAGCGGCAAGCCCAAGCCCGCCACGCAGATCAAGATCCAGGGCGCGCAGGAGTATGTCGCCAGCGGCGACCCCCAGGCACCCGACGATGTCGCGAAGACGTACGACGGTAACCGCTCCACTTTCTGGCGGACCAAGCGCTACAACGAGGGTCCGAAGCTGGCGCCGTACAAGCCCGGCGTGGGCATCGTCTACGACCTGGGCTCCGCGAAGGAGATCTCGACCGCGTCGATAGGGCTCCGGTACGGCGGCGACCACACAACGGTCCATCTCTATGCCACGGACTCGCTGTCGCCCTCGACCGGAGTCGACGGGATGACGGAGATCGGAACCGCGACGACGAGCGGCACCTCTCTCACGGTGAAGGCGGCGAAGTCGGTGAAGACGCAGTATGTGCTGCTATGGATCACGGATGTGCCACAGGCGCCCAGCGACGGCTACAGCGGTGCTGGCTACAAGCAGGCGATCACCGACGTGATGTACACGAGCTGAGCAGACCGAGGGGGAGGGGGTCCGGTGGCGGACGATGCCGCATACGGTGATGTAAGCGATCAGGACCTCCTCGCCCGTCATACAGAGGGCGACCCCGATGCCTTCGGGGAGCTGGTGCGGCGGCACCGCGACCGGCTGTGGGCCGTGGCCCTGCGGACGCTGGGGGACCGCGAGGAGGCCGCTGACGCCGTCCAAGACGCCCTTGTCTCCGCCTACCGGGCCGCCCATACCTTTCGCGGGCAGTCGGCCGTCACAACCTGGCTGCACCGGATCACGGTGAACGCCTGCCTGGACCGTGCCCGCAAGGCGGCGTCCAGGAAGACCTCGCCCGTCGACGACACGGAGCGGCTGGAGCAGCTCCTGGAGCCGCACGAGTCGGCCTCCGCTCCGGCCGAGCGCAACGATCTGCACCGCGAGCTGGTGGAAGCCCTGGGCACTCTTCCGGCCGACCAACGGGCCGCCCTGGTCCTGGTGGACATGCAGGGCTACCCGGTGGCGGAGGCCGCTCGCATCCTCGACGTGCCGACCGGCACGGTGAAGAGCCGCTGCGCCCGCGGCAGAGCCAGACTGCTGCCGCTGCTCACCCATCTACGGACGGAGAGCGGCGGCCAGGACGGCAAGAAGTCGGGTGGCGGGCGGAACCGGACGCAGGGGACGTCCGTCCCACCCGCAGCGGGACCACGTGACACCGGGTCGAGCGATTCAGCTGCTGTGAAGGGCGGAGGTGGGCGAGCGTGACATCCACGACCGGCACGGCCGGACACCCGGACGTCGAAGAGCTCTCCGACCTCAGTGAGGGGCTCCTCGCGCCGTCCCGTACCGCGGACATACGGCGGCATCTGGAGGACTGCACCCTCTGCGCCGATGTGTATGACTCCCTCGAGGAGATCCGTGGGCTCCTGGGCACGCTGCCGGTACCGCAGCGGATGCCGGACGATGTGGCGAGCCGCATCGACGCCGCACTGGCCGCGGAAGTCCCGCTGGGAGCGATGACCCCCGGCGTCACCGAGACGCCCTCCGCGACGTCGGCCGTTCCGCATGTTTCACGTGAAACATCGACCGCCTCTCCGACCGACCGCCCTTCGGGCCACAGTCCCGCGGCCACGGGACCCGGCCGTGCACAGCGCACACGCCGGGGCGGCCGCAGGCACGTCGTTCTGGGAGCCGTCTTCACGACAGCGGCCCTCGGCCTGGGCGCCCTGTTGGTGCAAACCGTGGGCGGCAGCGACATGGCCAAGACCCCGAACAGGCCCACCGCGCTGCACACCGATGCGGCCCACACCTACGCCGGGGCAACTCTGGAGAAGCAGGTGACCGACCTGCTCGCCGGACAGAAGACGGGCGGGGGCCGGGCCGGCAGCAGCAAGCCCTGGGGCGTCGAGTCCCAAGGTGACACGACGGGGTCCTCGGGCATGGAGTCCAACAGGACCTTCCAGGACACCACCGGCAGCATCCCGAGCTGCGTCGAGCAGGCCATCCACACCGACCAGCCCGTTCTCGCCTCCGACAAGGGCGTGTACCAGGGAACCTTCGTCTATCTGCTCGTCGCCCCCGACGCCTCCGCCCCCACCAGGGTCACGGCCTATATCGTCGATGCCGCCTGCGTGAAGAAGGCATCGGTCACGCCCGGCACGGTGCTGCTGACGCGTTCGTACGCACGCCGCTGAGGGTTCCCTCGTCGGACAGTCCCTGCCCGGGATTCGGTTGGCATCTGTGTGCGGTGCAGGGTACTGCGTGTGCCCGGACACACCGGGAATGCGGGCCCCTTAGGATCCGTTGGGTGGGGTGAGAGTACTGAGAGATGCTCCCACCGGCAGAAGCAGCAGCAGTCTCCAGAGACGAGGAATGAAGCCGTGAGCGACGTCCGTAACGTGATCATCATCGGCTCCGGGCCCGCCGGCTACACGGCGGCGCTCTACACCGCCCGCGCTTCCCTGAAGCCGCTGGTGTTCGAGGGCGCCGTCACCGCGGGCGGTGCCCTGATGAACACGACCGAGGTGGAGAACTTCCCGGGCTTCCAGGACGGCATCATGGGCCCCGAGCTCATGGACAACATGCGCGCGCAGGCCGAGCGCTTCGGTGCCGAACTGATCCCGGACGATGTCGTCTCTGTCGACCTCAGCGGTGAGATCAAGACGGTTACGGACACTGCCGGCACAGTCCACAAGGCGAAGGCCGTCATCGTCACCACCGGCTCCCAGCACCGCAAGCTGGGTCTGCCGAACGAGGACGCCCTCTCCGGCCGCGGCGTCTCCTGGTGCGCCACCTGTGACGGGTTCTTCTTCAAGGACCAGGACATCGCCGTGATCGGCGGCGGCGACACCGCGATGGAGGAGGCCACCTTCCTGTCGCGCTTTGCCAAGTCGGTCACGATCGTCCACCGCCGTGACACCCTGCGCGCTTCCAAGGCTATGCAGGACCGTGCGTTCGCCGACCCGAAGATCAAGTTCGTCTGGGACAGCGAGGTCGCCGAGATCAAGGGCCGCCCGAAGCTGGAAAGCCTGACGCTGCGTAACCTGAAGACCGGCGAGCTGTCGGAGCTGCCGGTGACCGGTCTGTTCATCGCGATCGGCCACGACCCGCGCACCGAGCTCTTCAAGGGGCAGCTGGACCTCGACGAGGAGGGCTACCTGAAGGTGGACGCCCCCTCGACCCGGACCAACCTGACAGGTGTCTTCGGCGCCGGAGACGTCGTCGACCACACCTACCGTCAGGCAATCACCGCGGCCGGCACCGGCTGCTCCGCCGCCCTCGACGCCGAGCGCTTCCTCGCCGCTCTCGCGGACAGCGAGCAGCAGGCGGAGCCCGAGAAGACCACCGTCTGACCCCTCCCGCCCCACCGCACCACCGAGTTAAGGAGCCCACTGTGGCCGGCACCCTGAAGAACGTGACCGACGACTCTTTTGAGCAGGACGTGCTCAAGAGCGACAAGCCCGTCCTGGTGGACTTCTGGGCCGCCTGGTGCGGTCCGTGCCGCCAGATCGCGCCCTCGCTGGAGGCGATCGCCTCCGAGTACGGCGACAAGATCGAGGTCGTCAAGCTCAACATCGACGAGAACCCGGCCACGGCGGCCAAGTACGGTGTCATGTCGATCCCGACCCTGAACGTCTACCAGGGTGGCGAGGTCGCCAAGACCATCGTCGGTGCCAAGCCGAAGGCTGCGATCGTTCGCGACCTCGAGGACTTCATCGCCGAGAAGTAAGCGGCACCGCCGCTGAGCCGAAGCGGCGATGTTTCACGTGAAACACGAATGGGCCAGCCCGCCAGGGCTGGCCCATTCGTATGAGTGGCTCCTTACAGTGGCCGCAGCGCCGGCTCCTTCTGTACGGCTCCCAGAAGCCGGTCCAGGGCCATCTCGACGTCTTCCTTCCAGGAGAGCGTCGAACGCAGCTCCAGCCGCAGCCGGGGGTATGTGGGGTGCGGGCGCACCGTCTTGAAGCCCACAGCCAGAAGATGGTCGGCAGGGAGGAGACAGGCCGGCTCCTTCCAGCGGGCGTCACCGAAGGCCTCGATCGCTCTGAAGCCACGCCGCAGCAGATCTTTGGCGACCGTCTGCACCATGACACGTCCGAGCCCCTGGCCCTGGTACCCCGGCATGATGAAGGCGGTCATCAACTGGACCGCGTCCGGGGAGACCGGACTCGTGGGGAACGCCGTGGAACGCGGGACATAGGCAGGCGGCGCGTAGAGGACGAAGCCCACCGGGACGTCGTCGACATAGACCACCCGCCCGCAGGAACCCCAGTCCAGCAGAACGGCGGAGATCCACGCCTCCTTCTCCAGTCCGGAGGTTCCGGTCTTTACCGCTGCCTCACCACTGACGGGGTCCAACTCCCAGAAGACACACGCGCGACAGCGCTTGGGAAGGTCCGGAAGGTTGTCCAGCGTAAGCGGTACGAGCCGACGCCCCATGAAGGCAGTTCCTCGCTTCCTTCGCCCGCAGCGCCACGGGCGGCTGTCAGAGCACCCCGCTCCCTGAGCAGGCTGCCGACGAACCCGCCGACCGCCCCCAGGCTCAAGCCCGCGGTCACCAGTCCGGTACGGCTCATAGCTCGCATGGCCCCCGCCTCCCCACTGAAGGTATTGCCAGGTGGATGCGCCATACCCGATCGCATCGTATCCCTGATGCGATTCCCTCGATACTGCCTGAAAACAAAGAGCGGGCCGTGTTCCGGTACACACCGGACACAGCCCGCCTTCTCCCCATGGACCGATCGTCCCCGGCCGACGTCACGAGTCGACGCCACCGGGAGACTCAGTCCTCTGGCTCCTCGATGTCGTCGTCCACCAGGCTCCGCTGAAGGACCGGTCCCTCACCCGGAGCGAGGGTGCTCAGGATCCGCTCGAGATCGTCCATCGAGGCGAACTCGACGGTGATCTTGCCTTTCTTCTGACCGAGGTCGACCTTCACCCGGGTCTCGAAACGATCCGAGAGCCGGCCCGCCAGGTCGCTGAGCGCGGGAGAGACACGAGCACCGGCACGCGGCCCCTTGGAGCGCGGCGCGCTCTGCGGCCGGGACCCCATGAGCGTGACGATCTCCTCGACGGCCCGCACGGACAGCCCCTCGGCCACGATGCGGTGAGCCAGCCGGTCCTGCTCCTCCGAGTCCTCCACGGACAGCAGGGCTCGGGCATGTCCAGCGGACAGCACCCCGGCGGCCACCCGGCGCTGCACGGCCGGCGACAGCTTCAGCAGCCGCAGGGTGTTGGACACCTGCGGACGCGACCGGCCGATGCGGTCGGCCAGTTGGTCGTGGGTGCAGTTGAAGTCCTTGAGGAGCTGGTCGTAGGCGGCAGCCTCCTCCAGCGGATTCAGCTGAGCCCGGTGCAGGTTCTCCAGAAGGGCGTCCAGGAGGAGCTTCTCGTCGTCCGTGGCACGCACGATCGCCGGGATGGCCTCCAGACCGGCCTCACGGCAGGCCCGCCAGCGCCGCTCGCCCATGATGAGCTCATAGCGCGAGGACGCCAGCTGCCGCACCACGATGGGCTGGAGCAGCCCGACCTCCTTGATGGAGGTGACGAGCTCGGCGAGCGCGTCCTCGTCGAACACCTCACGGGGCTGCCGGGGGTTCGGCGTGATCGAGTCGAGGGGCAGCTCGGCGAAGTGGGCACCCAGCGGAGACACGACGGTCTCCGTGGTGCCGACCGTCAGCTCCTCGGTTTCATGTGAAACAGACGGAAGCGTGGCCACTTTCGCGGCCGCCACTCCTCGGTCCGTGGTCAGTACGGGCCCCGCCGCAGGCGCGCCGGACGGACCGCCCACCGCCGCAGCCGGGGCCGCCGCCTTCTCCCCTGTAGGGGCGGCAGGGATCAATGCGCCGAGACCACGGCCCAGCCCCCTCCGTCGCTCGCTCACTGGATCCCCTCCACCATGCTCTGTTCCGTCTGGGCGCCCATGTGGGCGTGCTGCGCGTCATAGCTGACGCCGACACCCTTGAGCGCGATTTCCCGTGCCGCCTCAAGATACGAGAGAGCACCGCTCGAACCCGGATCGTAGGTCAACACCGTCTGTCCGTAGCTCGGCGCCTCCGAGATACGGACCGAGCGGGGAATGCTCGTCCTCAGCACCTCGTCGCCGAAGTGGCTGCGCACCTCTTCCGCGACCTGGGACGCGAGACGCGTCCGGCCGTCGTACATGGTGAGCAGAATGGTCGACACATGCAGGGCGGGGTTGAGGTGCCCCCGCACCAGGTCGACATTGCGCAGGAGCTGTCCCAGGCCCTCCAGGGCGTAGTACTCGCACTGGATCGGGATGAGGACTTCCTGCCCGGCCACCAACGCGTTGACCGTCAAGAGGCCGAGCGAGGGCGGACAGTCGATGAGGATGTAGTCCAGCGGCTGCTCATAGGCCTGGATCGCCCGCTCCAGCCGGCTCTCCCGTGCCACGAGAGATACCAACTCGATCTCCGCACCGGCGAGATCGATGGTGGCGGGAGCACAGAAGAGGCCCTCGACATCGGGAACGGGCTGGACCACCTCAGCGAGAGGCTTGCTCTCGACCAAGACGTCGTAGATGGAAGGAACTTCTGCGTGGTGGTCGATCCCCAGCGCAGTGGATGCATTGCCCTGTGGGTCGAGGTCGATCACCAGGACACGGCCACCGTGGAGCGCAAGCGACGCGGCGAGGTTGACCGTCGTCGTGGTCTTACCCACCCCGCCCTTCTGGTTGGCGACCACGATGACCCGGGTCTGCTCGGGTCGCGGCAGGCCCTCACCGGCACGACCCAGTGCCTCCACCGCCAGTTGGGCAGCACGACCGATGGGAGTGTCGTCCATCGGGGGCGGTGTTTCACGTGAAACATCCTCCCCCATCGACTCGGTACGGGGACCGGGGACCGGATCGGTCATCGGTCCCGCGATGTTGGCGTCGGACCGCAAGGATTCACTCTCCTCGACTACAGGCTCGCAATGAACAGAGCCTCCCATGCCTTCGGGGTCGTGAACCAGTGAGGTCTGGCCTTCTGTGGAGAAATCCACCTCTGTGGACAACTCCATGCCCTTCCCGGGGGACGAAGCCCTCGAGGTGGACACCTCTCCGAGGGTTCCGAGTGGTTTGCGGTCGCGGGGTTCGGCCGCAGCCCGGCCGCGACTGATGATGCCGTGCAGGAGTGAGCGACGTTTCACGTGAAACACGATGCACAGCGGCCCTGACCGGACCTCCGCGACACTCCGAGATGCGTAGACGGGGCAGCTTGTGTGGAGTACGACGGCTCATCGAGATTGCGCGCCCGATCAGCGACGCCGTCGCGTCCGCCCTGTACGGGCCGCCTTCGCCCGCTTGGCCGCGAAGCGCACGCCGCCGGGACTTTCCCCCACCTCCACGCGCACCACGGTCGACAGCGGCTCCACAATGCCCTCACCGACATGGAGGATGGACGTCTCCACTGCACCGAGCTTCGTCAGGGCGGTGGCGGCGCTCTTCAGCTCCTCCTCGGCCGTGTCACCCTTCAGGGCGAGCATCTCCCCGTAGGGGCGCAGCAGGGGGATGCCCCAGGTGGCCAGACGGTCCAGCGGGGCAACGGCACGGGCGGTGACCACATGAACCGGCTGGATCTTGCCCATGACCTCCTCGGCGCGGCCACGGACGACGGTCACATGGTCCAGCCCCAGCAGCTCGACGACCTCGCTGAGGAAGTTGGTGCGCCGCAGCAAGGGCTCCAGCAGCGTGATCTTCAGGTCCTCCCGGACGAGTGCGAGGGGAATGCCGGGCAGTCCGGCACCGGAGCCCACATCGCACACGGTGACCCCGTCGGGCACGACCTCCGAGAGCACCGCGCAGTTCAGCAGATGGCGCTCCCACAGCCGGGGCACTTCCCTCGGGCCGATGAGACCGCGCTGCACACCCGCTTCCGCGAGCAGTTCCGCATAGCGGACCGCGTCCGCGAAGCGATCGCCGAACACCTCGCGCGCCTGCTCCGGCGCAGGGGGAAGCGCTGCTGCCTCCGTCACGGGGACCGTCCTTCCGTACCGCACGAGCGCACTGAGCGCAGACCACCAGAACTATCAGGGACTGCCGGCTGTCGGGCACGCAGCCGCCAGGAACTACCAGGCTGACAAAGTTCGGCCCCGCCTGCTCAACAGACGGGGCCGGAAAAAGCTGCGAACCGATTCAGGCGGGCAGCACGACAACGAAGCGCTGCGGCTCCTCGCCCTCGGACTCGCTGCGCAGGCCCGCGGCCTTGACCGCGTCATGGACGACCTTGCGCTCGAAGGGCGTCATCGGCTTGAGCTTGACGGGCTCGCCGGAGCTCTTGACCTCGGCCACCGCCTTGGCGCCGAGTTCCGAGAGCTCCGCACGCTTCTTGGCGCGGTAGCCGGCGACGTCCAGCATCAGCCGGCTCCGGTCGCCGGTCTCCCGGTGCACGGCCAGGCGCGTCAGCTCCTGGAGGGCCTCCAGCACCTCGCCGTCACGACCGACCAGCTTCTGCAGGTCCCGGCTGGCCGTGTCGCTGATGATCGACACGGACGCGCGGTCGGCCTCGACGTCCATGTCGATGTCGCCGTCGAGATCGGCGATGTCCAGCAGACCCTCGAGGTAGTCCGCCGCGATCTCGCCCTCCTGCTCCAGGCGGGTCAGGGTGTCTGCACCCTCGGCAGCCGCGGAGGTGGTGCCTTCCGTCACGGGATGGACTCCTTCTTACTTCTTGGACGGGGACTTGGGCCGCTGCGGCCCCTTGCGCTGACCGGACTGAGCCCTGCTGCGGGTACTGGAGCCGGGCTGCTTCTTCTTGGCAGCGTCGTCCGGCTTGGCGTCCTGCGGCTCGTCGGACTTGGTCAGTGACGGCGACGAGGCCGACTCCTCGGAGTCATCCGCCGCCCTGGGCCCACCGGACTGGCGCTGGGACTTGGTCTGCCGCTTGGGCTGCTGGCGCTTGGGGGCCCCGGTGCTCGGCGTACCGTCCTCGACGGTGGCGACGGCCACGGCCTCGCTCTTCTCCACGGTGCCGTCGGCCTGGGCCGCGAGGCCCGCCTTGGTGAGACCGTTGATGAACTTGCGCTCGAACTCGTTGCGGTCACGGCCCTTGGCGACGATCGCCTTGATGATGGCCTTCTCGCTCCGCCTGCGGATCTTGCCGTGGTGCGTGACGTGCTTGGTCAGACGCTCCAGGTAGGCGGCCTGAGCCTTGGAACCCGGGGTCGGGTTGTTGTGGATGACGTACATCTGCTGGCCCATGGTCCACACGTTGGTGGTCAGCCAGTAGACGAGGACACCGACCGGGAAGTTGATACCGAAGACGGCGAACATGACCGGGAAGACGTACATCAGCATCTTCTGCTGCTGCATGAACGGCGTCTTCACCGTGGTGTCGACGTTCTTCGTCATCAGCTGGCGCTGCGTGTAGAACTGCGACGCCGACATCAGGACGATCATGATCGCGGTGACGACCCGCACGTCGGTCAGCGAGGCACCGAGGGCGGCGACTTTGTCCGCACCGTCGGTGAACTTCGCGGCCAGCGGGGCACCGACGATGTGCGCCTTACGGGCGCTGGCGAGCAGCGGCTCGTTGATGACGCCGATCGTCTTGCCCGTCGCGATGCCGTTGAGCACGTGGTAGAGGGCGAAGAAGAACGGGGACTGCGCCAGGATGGGAAGGCACGAGGAGAGCGGGTTGGTACCCGACTCCTTGTACAGCTTCATCATCTCTTCGGACTGGCGCTGCTTGTCGTTCTTGTAGCGCTCCTGGATCTTCTTCATCTCGGGCTGCAGCGTCTGCATCGCCCGAGTCGCCTTGATCTGCTTCACGAAGAGCGGGACCAGGCAGATACGGATCAGAATCACCAGGGACACGATGGACAGGCCCCAGGCCCAACCCGTGTCAGCGCCGAAGATCGCGCCGTACACCGTGTGGAACTGGACGATGACCCAGGAGACAGGTGTCGTGATGAAGCTGAAGAGGCTGGCAATCGTGTCCACTAATCATGCTCCTTGGGCATGGGACGAGGTCTCTGCGGCCGGGCTCGAGGAGAGAGTCCCCTCGGTGGCCGGTTCGGCGGCGGAGGGCCCGCCCTTGCGTGCGCGCCAGGCGTCGCGCAGCATTTCGTGCCACCGTGGGCGCTTGCGCGGCGGGACATGGTCCACACCGCCGAGCGACCACGGATTGCATCGCAGGATGCGCCAGGCGGTCAGTGCCGTTCCCTTGATCGCACCGTGCCGGTCGATGGCTGTGTAGCCGTAGTGAGAACACGAGGGGTAGTACTTGCACACCGGCCCCAGCAGTGGACTGATCGTCCACTGGTAGATCTTGATCAGGGCCAGCAGTGGGTACTTCATCGCGCGCCCCCTCCTCCCAGCAGCCGCTGCAGGGCGGCATCCAGGTCTCGGGCCAGCTGTGCAGGGTCGGCGTCACCCGATCCGGGCAGCGCTCGTACGACTACCAGGCTACCGGGGGGCAACAGGGCCACTCGGTCTCGCATGAGATGGCGAAGCCTGCGCTTCACCTTGTTACGTATGACCGCTCCGCCCACGGCCTTGCTCACGACGAAACCCGCACGCGTCGGGGGAGCGCTCTTCCCAGGCGCGTGCGGGTCCGTGGCACCGCTACGAAGGTGGACGACGAGAAGCGGGCGTCCGGCCCGACGTCCTCGGCGTACCGCGGTCGCGAAGTCCTCGCGCCGCCTCAGCCGATGCTCGGTAGGCAGCACGTCATGACCTGTGCGCGATCAGGCGGACAGACGGGCGCGACCCTTGCTACGGCGGGACGCCAGGATGGCGCGGCCGGCACGGGTGCGCATACGCAGCCGGAAGCCGTGGGTCTTCGCGCGACGACGGTTGTTCGGCTGGAAGGTGCGCTTGCTCACTCGGGGGCTCCAGTAATGATTCGGTGGTTGGCGGGGTGTCGCCTGGCTGTCACCGTGCGCCCACGAGTAGCTCGCATTACGCCCGAGTGCACCGCTTCCCGATCACCGACATGTTCCCTGGTCGGAACTGGTACGTGATCTGTGCCCATCGGAGGCAGGCGGCAGCAGCCATCGACAACTCGACCTGGTTACGGTACGCGGGCCCGCGCCGTTCGGTCAAACCAGCGAGCCATGAGTGACACTTGTCCACAGGCTGGGGACAACAACTTGAACCACGCCGGTCGCCCTGACTACCGTGACTGGACTCCGATTCGTTCCCTTGCCGCCGACCCAGCTGTTTCGTCCCGGGCCCGACCAGCCCGACCTTTATTCCGACCTTCCCGCGACCGCGTGCGCGTGGGACCTGTGAGAGAGCGTGCCCTGTGGCTGACGTACCTGCCGATCTTGCCGCAGTGTGGCCACGAGTACTCGAGCAGCTCCTCGGTGAGGGGCGTGGGCCGGGGGTAGAGGCGAAGGACGAGCACTGGATCCGGCGCTGCCAGCCGCTGGCGCTGGTCGCCGACACCGCCCTGCTCGCGGTGCCGAACGAGTTCGCGAAGGGTGTCCTGGAAGGCCGGCTGGCGCCGATCGTCAGCGACACGCTCAGCCGTGAGTGCGGCCGCCCCATCCGCATCGCGATCACCGTCGACGACTCCGCGGGCGAGCCCCCGGCACCGGCCCCGCCCGCCCAGTCGCGCTACGAGGAGCCCGAGCTCCCCGGCCGCGACCCCTACGACTCCCAGAGCGGCTACGAGGGATACGGCCGCCACCGTGCGGACGACCACCGGTCGGGCCGGCCCGACCAGCTGCCCACCGCCCCCGCGGACCAGTCCCCGGCCGCCCGCACGGACCAGCTCCCGCACACCCGCGCCGACCAGCTGCCGCACGCCCGTCCCGCGTATCCGGGGGAGTACCAGCGCCCCGAGCCCGGCGCCTGGCCGCGCTCGTCGCAGGACGACTACGGCTGGCAGCAGCAGCGTCTCGGCTTTCCCGAGCGCGACCCGTACGCGACGCCGGCGCCCGACTACCGCACGCAGTCACTGGAGCGCTCGCCGTACGAGCAGCAGCGCCCGGACTACGACAGCGCGCGCTCCGACTTCGGCCAGCCGCGCCCGGACCGGCGCGAGCTGCCGGAGCCGCCCTCCGGCGGCGGCCACGGACACCGGGGCGGTCCGGGCCTGCCTCCCACCGGCGCGCCCGGACCGCTGGCCGCGCAGCCCGCGCCGGCGACCGGACCGGGCGAGCCGACCGCGCGGCTCAACCCGAAGTACCTCTTCGACACGTTCGTCATCGGCGCCTCGAACCGGTTCGCGCACGCGGCCGCGGTCGCCGTCGCCGAGGCACCGGCGAAGGCGTACAACCCCCTCTTCATCTACGGCGAGTCGGGCCTCGGCAAGACGCATCTGCTGCATGCCATCGGCCACTACGCGCGCAGCCTCTACCCGGGCACCCGGGTGCGGTACGTGAGCTCCGAGGAGTTCACCAACGAGTTCATCAACTCGATCCGCGACGGCAAGGCGGACGCGTTCCGCAAGCGCTACCGCGACATGGACATCCTGCTGGTCGACGACATCCAGTTCCTGGCGCAGAAGGAGTCGACGCAGGAGGAGTTCTTCCACACCTTCAACACGCTCCACAACGCCAACAAGCAGATCGTGCTGTCCTCGGACCGGCCTCCCAAGCAGCTGGTCACCCTTGAGGACCGGCTGCGCAACCGCTTCGAGTGGGGCCTGATCACCGACGTCCAGCCGCCCGAGTTGGAGACGCGTATCGCGATCCTGCGCAAGAAGGCGGTGCAGGAGCAGCTCAACGCCCCGCCGGAGGTACTGGAGTTCATCGCCTCCCGCATCTCGCGGAACATCCGGGAGCTGGAGGGCGCGCTGATCCGGGTGACGGCGTTCGCGTCGCTCAACCGTCAGCCCGTGGACCTCGGTCTGACGGAGATCGTGCTCAAGGACCTGATCCCCGGCGGCGAGGACTCGGCCCCCGAGATCACCGCGACGGCCATTATGGCCGCCACCGCCGACTACTTCGGCCTGACGGTGGAGGACCTGTGCGGCACCTCGCGCGGCCGCGCCCTGGTGACCGCCCGGCAGATCGCGATGTATCTGTGCCGTGAGCTGACGGACCTGTCGCTGCCGAAGATCGGCGCCCAGTTCGGGGGCCGCGACCATACGACGGTGATGCACGCCGACCGCAAGATCCGCGCGCTGATGGCCGAGCGGCGCTCCATCTACAACCAGGTCACCGAGCTGACGAACCGCATCAAGAACGGCTGACGGCCGCACCCGCGCACCACCGCCGAGGGCGCCCCCGGGAATCTTCCCCAGGGGCGCCCTCCGCCGTTCCCGCGCACCCTGTGGGGCGCCGGCCGGACGTCTTCGGACGCCTCCGGGCACCCTCTCGTCCCGTCCTCAGGCCCCCGTGTCCGCCCGCTCCCGGGGAAGCGGGCCCTTCCGCGGGCACCACGTCGGCAACCTGCTGTTCGAATACCTGCCGGGTTACGGCCACTCTCCACAGATACGGCGACTTTCCTCCGTCCACATGCTGGGGACTACCGAGTTGTCCAGATCGCATCCACAGGCCGGCCTGTCGAAAGACCGTCCGGCCAGGTCAGCCGCTTGTGGATTGGTGGACGAACGATCTCCACAGTCTGTGGACGAAACGAAGATCCACAGGCTGTGTACGAAGTTGTCCACCGACGACCCACAGGCTGTGGCCGGTTGTCCCCAGTGTTCCCCAGCTTCTCCACATGCCTGTCCACTGTTCGGCAACGTGACGCGGCTTCTCACCGGACGGAGTGAAAGGCGTCACACCAAGATGCCTGGTTGGGCTGTGGGAAAGGTGGGTAAAGCTGGGGACGGCACTGGGGAGAAGTGGCCCTCGGCTGTGCACGGGGTGTGCAGAACTTTCCGTTCTCCACAGATACGCCTGGTTGTCCACCGCCGCCGCCCACAGGGTCCGTGGACAAAATCTGGCCGCTGAGCTGGGAAAACACAGTTATCCACGGTTTCCACAGGCCCTACTACTACCCCTACACAGAGAGTCCGGGGAATTCGTCTGGAAGCGGGTCCTGTGCACAACTCGCTCTCCGGCCGCCGACCGCGCCTCATCACGACTTGACCGCGAGAGGCACCGACTGTCAGCGGTGTGCGTCAGACTGGTCCCCGGTGTCCTTCCCGTCACAGGGGCTCTCGACACCGAGACAGACGAGAAGGCCAGCAGGGCGAGAACGCCGGCAACAGCAGGAGGCGGCTTAGGTGAAGATCCGGGTGGAACGCGACGTACTCGCGGAGGCAGTGGCCTGGGCGGCACGCAGCCTCCCGGCCCGTCCGCCGGCGCCTGTCCTCGCCGGCTTGCTGCTGAAGGCCGAGGACGGTCAGCTCAGCCTCTCCAGCTTCGACTACGAGGTCTCGGCGCGCGTGTCGGTGGAGGCCGAGGTCGAGGAGGAGGGCACGGTCCTCGTGTCCGGCCGCCTCCTCGCCGACATCTCCCGCGCCCTCCCCAACCGCCCGGTGGAGATCTCCACAGACGGTGTACGGGCGACGGTGGTCTGCGGCTCCTCGCGGTTCACCCTCCACACACTCCCTGTGGAGGAGTACCCGGCGCTGCCCCAGATGCCGAACGCGACGGGCACGGTCCCGGGCGAGGTCTTCGCCTCCGCCGTGCAGCAGGTCGCCATCGCCGCGGGCCGCGACGACACCCTGCCCGTGCTCACCGGTGTCCGCATCGAGATCGAGGGCGACACGGTCACGCTGGCCTCCACCGACCGCTACCGCTTCGCGGTCCGCGAGTTCCTGTGGAAGCCGGAGAACCCGGAGGCGTCCGCGGTCGCCCTGGTGCCCGCCAAGACCCTCCTGGACACCGCCAAGGCGCTGACGAGTGGTGACTCCGTGATCCTGGCGCTGTCCGGCTCGGGCGCGGGCGAGGGCCTCATCGGTTTCGAGGGCGCCGGCCGTCGTACGACGACCCGTCTGCTGGAGGGCGACCTCCCGAAGTACCGCACGCTGTTCCCGACGGAGTTCAACTCGGTCGCCACCATCGAGACCGCCCCCTTCGTGGAGGCCGTCAAGCGCGTGGCCCTGGTCGCCGAGCGCAACACCCCGGTGCGGCTGAGCTTCGAGCAGGGCGTGCTGATCCTGGAGGCCGGCTCCAGCGACGACGCACAGGCTGTGGAAAGGGTCGACGCCAACCTGGAGGGCGACGACATCTCGATCGCCTTCAACCCGACCTTCCTGCTGGACGGTCTGAGCGCCATCGACTCCCCGGTGGCCCAGCTGTCCTTCACGACGTCCACGAAGCCCGCGCTGCTCGGCGGCAAGCCGGCCCTGGACGCCGAGGCGGACGACGCGTACAAGTACCTGATCATGCCGGTGCGGCTCAGCGGCTGACGGCTGTCCACAGGACGCCCCGGGCCCGGTGGATCACCGGGCCCGCCGGGCAAAGCCGCAGGTGAGAGGGGCTACGCATGAGCGCGTGGGCCCACAGGTGTGCATGAGGACCCGGGTTTAGGCTCGGACACAGGTACGAAAGTGCCCTCATGCCACATCGCAACCTAAGGAACAACTGATGGAGCTCGGTCTCGTCGGCCTCGGCAAGATGGGCGGCAACATGCGCGAGCGGATCCGCCGCGCAGGCCACACCGTCATCGGATACGACCGCAACCCGGACCTCGCCGACGTCCACAGCCTCGAAGAGCTTGTGGACAAGCTGCAGACCCCGCGGGTGGTGTGGGTGATGGTCCCGGCCGGTGGCCCGACCCAGTCCACGATCGACGAGCTGGCCAAGCTGCTGGAGCCCGGTGACGTCGTCGTGGACGGCGGCAACTCCCGCTGGACGGACGACGAGAAGCACGCCGAGGAGCTCGCGGCCAAGGGCATCGGCTTCGTCGACTGCGGTGTCTCCGGCGGCGTCTGGGGCCTGGAGAACGGCTACGCGCTGATGTACGGCGGCGACGCCGCGAACGTCGCCAAGGTGCAGCCGGTCTTCGACGCCCTCAAGCCCGAGGGCGCCTTCGGCGCGGTGCACGCGGGCAAGGTCGGCGCGGGCCACTTCGCGAAGATGGTCCACAACGGCATCGAGTACGCGATGATGCAGGCCTACGCTGAGGGCTGGGAGCTGCTGGAGAAGGTCGACTCCGTGGAGAACGTCCGCGAGGTCTTCCGCTCCTGGCAGGAGGGCACGGTCATCCGCTCCTGGCTGCTGGACCTCGCGGTCAACGCCCTCGACGAGGACGAGCACCTGGACAAGCTGCGCGGCTGGGCGGCCGACTCCGGCGAGGGCCGCTGGACCGTGGAGGCGGCCATCGACAACGCGGTGCCGCTGCCGGCCATCACCGCCTCGCTGTTCGCGCGCTTCAGCTCCCGTCAGGACGACTCCCCGCAGATGAAGATGATCGCGGCGCTGCGGAACCAGTTCGGCGGCCACGCGGTCGAGAAGAAGTGATCCACGGGACCGCCCGGCGGTCCCCACACCCCTGAGGGAGGTCGGCGAACGACCATGCACGTCACGCATCTGTCGCTGGCCGACTTCCGCTCGTACGCCCGGGTCGAGGTCCCGCTCGACCCGGGCGTCACCGCCTTCGTCGGCCCCAACGGCCAGGGCAAGACCAACCTCGTGGAAGCGGTCGGCTATCTCGCCACCCTCGGCAGCCACCGCGTCTCCTCCGATGCGCCCCTGGTCCGGATGGGCGCCGAGCGGGCGATCATCCGGGCGCAGGTCCGGCAGAGCGACCGACGGCAGCTGGTCGAACTGGAGCTGAACCCCGGCCGGGCCAACCGCGCCCGCATCAACAGGTCCTCGCAGGTCAGACCGCGCGACGTGCTCGGCATCGTGCGCAGCGTGCTGTTCGCGCCCGAGGACCTCGCGCTGGTCAAGGGCGACCCCGGCGAGCGCCGCCGCTTCCTGGACGAGCTGATCACCGCCCGCTCCCCGCGCATGGCGGCCGTCCGCTCCGACTACGACCGGGTCCTCAAGCAGCGCAACACCCTCCTCAAGTCGGCCGTGCTGGCCCGCCGCCACGGCGGACGCTCCATGGACCTGTCCACGCTGGACGTCTGGGACCAGCACCTCGCGCGCGCGGGCGCGGAGCTGCTCGCCCAGCGCCTGGACCTGATCGCCGCGCTCCAGCCGCTCGCCGACAAGGCGTACGAACACCTGGCCCCCGGCGGCGGCCCCCTCGCCCTGGAGTACAAGCCGTCAGCGCCCGGCGAGGCCCACACCCGCGAGGCCCTCTACGAGCAGCTGACGGCCGCGCTCGCCGAGGCCCGCAAGCAGGAGATCGAGCGCGGCGTCACCCTGGTGGGGCCCCACCGCGACGATCTGCTCCTCAAACTCGGTCAGCTGCCTGCCAAGGGGTACGCGTCCCACGGCGAGTCCTGGTCCTATGCGCTGGCGCTGCGCCTGGCGTCGTACGACCTCCTCCGTGCGGAGGGCAACGAGCCGGTCCTCGTCCTCGACGACGTCTTCGCCGAGCTGGACACCCGCCGCCGCGAGCGCCTCGCCGAATTGGTGGCGCCCGGTGAGCAGGTCCTGGTGACCGCCGCGGTCGACGACGACGTACCGCATGTACTGGCAGGGACGCGGTACACCGTGTCCGACGGCACCGTGGAGCGCGCATGAGCACCGGCGAACCCGCACCGAAGAAGACCCCCGAGCTGTCGGGCGTGGACCTCGCGCGCGTGGCGCTCCGGGCGGCCAAGGAACAGGCACGCGCGCGGGGGGACGCGGCGCAGCAGAAGAAGCAGGCGCGACGCGGCGGCCTGCGCTCCGGCGCGCGCGCCGACGGCCGCGACCCCATGGCGCTCGGGGCGGCCATCAACCGGCTGATCACCGAGCGCGGCTGGGAGACCCCGGCCGCGGTGGGCGGTGTGATGGGCCGCTGGCCGCAGATCGTCGGCGACGACCTGGCCAAGCACTGCGTCCCGCAGCGGTACGACGAGGACGAGCGCGTCCTGACCGTAGGCTGCGACTCCACGGCCTGGGCCACACAGCTGCGGCTGCTGGCCCCGCAACTGGTCGCGCGGCTGAACGAGGATCTCGGGCACGGAACGGTCCGGTTGATCAAGGTTCATGGCCCCGGCGGCCCCGCCCGCCGCTTCGGCCCCCTGCGCGCCCCGGGGAGCACGGGCCCCGGCGACACCTACGGGTGACCGACATCACGTCGGGCCGTCGGACGCATGCGCCGGCGGCCCTTTCACTGTGCCCGCGCGCGGTTGCGAACACCCGCCGGACTCCGACGTTGCCAAGGGTTGACAGCCGGAAGCGCTGAGTGCCGCGTAGAGCCCCTTGGGGACCCGTTCCGCATATGGGGAGTCGGGCGAGACCGGTTGAGGGCGGCACATGCGGATCCAGGTACCGGCAAACCCCCATCACTGTCGGCGCTACCGGTAGACTGGGTGACAATCCCGCCCCGATCGTGGGGACCGTCCGGGTAACGCTGAGCAACGCTGATCAAGGCTTACCAACGCAACATGCCGCAGCCGCTCCGGCAACCGCCGACGAGCCTGGCTTGTGCTGTGCCAGAAAGGGCGCTTCGTGGCCGATTCCGGCAACCCCAACGAGAACATCCCCTCCACCGACGCCGGCGCGGCGACCAGCGCGAACGGCGAGGTGACCGCGTCGTACGACGCCAGCGCCATCACCGTCCTCGAGGGTCTGGACGCGGTCCGCAAGCGACCTGGCATGTACATCGGCTCGACCGGTGAGCGTGGCCTGCACCACCTCGTGTACGAGGTCGTGGACAACTCCGTCGACGAGGCCCTGGCCGGCCACGCGGACACGATCGACGTGACGATCCTGGCCGACGGCGGCGTGCGCGTCGTCGACAACGGCCGCGGCATCCCCGTGGGCATCGTCCCCTCCGAGGGCAAGCCGGCCCTCGAGGTCGTGCTGACCGTTCTGCACGCGGGCGGCAAGTTCGGCGGCGGCGGCTACGCGGTCTCCGGCGGTCTGCACGGCGTCGGCGTCTCCGTCGTGAACGCCCTGTCCAGCAAGGTGTCGGTCGAGGTCAGGACCGACGGCCATCGCTGGACGCAGGACTACAAGATGGGCGTCCCGACGGCCCCGCTCGCCCAGCACGAGGAGACCGGCGACACCGGCACCTCGGTCACCTTCTGGGCCGACCCGGACATCTTCGAGACCACCGAGTACTCCTTCGAGACGCTCTCGCGGCGCTTCCAGGAGATGGCGTTCCTCAACAAGGGCCTGACGATCAGGCTCACCGACGAGCGGGAGTCGGCGAAGGCCACCGCAGGGGCGGACGAGGCCGGTGCCGATGAGAAGGACGAGGTCAAGGCCGTCACGTACCACTACGAGGGCGGCATCGTCGACTTCGTGAAGTACCTGAACTCCCGCAAGGGAGACGTGGTGCACCCGACGGTGATCGACCTCGAGGCCGAGGACAAGGACAAGAGCCTGTCCCTCGAGGTCGCGATGCAGTGGAACAGCGGATACAGCGAGGGCGTGTACTCCTTCGCCAACATCATCCACACCCACGAGGGCGGTACGCACGAGGAGGGCTTCCGTGCGGCGCTGACCTCGCTGATCAACAAGTACGCGCGCGACAAGAAGATGCTCCGCGAGAAGGACGACAACCTCACGGGCGATGACATCCGCGAGGGCCTGACAGCGATCATCTCGGTCAAGCTGAGCGAGCCGCAGTTCGAGGGCCAGACCAAGACCAAGCTGGGCAACACCGAGGCGAAGACGTTCGTCCAGAAGGCGGTCTACGAGCACCTCAACGACTGGCTGGACCGCAACCCGAACGAGGCGGCGGACATCGTCCGCAAGGGCATCCAGGCGGCCACCGCGCGCGTCGCGGCCCGCAAGGCGCGTGACCTCACCCGCCGCAAGGGCCTGCTGGAGAGCGCGTCCCTGCCGGGCAAGCTCTCGGACTGCCAGTCCAACGACCCGACCAAGTGCGAGATCTTCATCGTCGAGGGAGACTCCGCCGGCGGCTCGGCCAAGTCCGGCCGCAACCCGCAGTACCAGGCGATCCTCCCGATCCGGGGCAAGATCCTTAACGTCGAGAAGGCCAGGATCGACAAGATCCTGCAGAACCAGGAGATCCAGGCGCTGATCTCCGCGTTCGGCACCGGCGTGCACGAGGACTTCGATCTCGAGAAGCTCCGCTATCACAAGATCATCCTGATGGCGGACGCCGACGTCGACGGCCAGCACATCAACACCCTGCTGCTGACCTTCCTGTTCCGCTTCATGCGGCCGCTGGTCGAGGCCGGCCACGTGTTCCTCTCCCGTCCGCCGCTCTACAAGATCAAGTGGGGCCGGGACGACTTCGAGTACGCGTACTCGGACCGCGAGCGGGACGCGCTGATCGAGCTGGGCCGCCGCAACGGCAAGCGGATCAAGGACGACTCGGTGCAGCGCTTCAAGGGCCTCGGCGAGATGAACGCCGAGGAGCTGCGGGTGACGACCATGGACATCGACCACCGTGTCCTCGGCCAGGTCACCCTCGACGACGCGGCCCAGGCCGACGACCTCTTCTCGGTCCTGATGGGCGAGGACGTCGAGGCACGCCGCGCGTTCATCCAGCGCAACGCCAAGGACGTCCGCTTCCTCGACATCTGAGTCGGTCTCAGCTGACCGCACCAGGAAGGATCTTCACCAGCAATGGCCGACGAGAACACCCCCGTGACGCCTGAAGAGGGCGGCGACACCCTCCGCATCGAGCCTGTCGGGCTCGAGACGGAGATGCAGCGCTCGTACCTCGACTACGCGATGTCCGTCATCGTCTCGCGTGCGCTGCCCGACGTGCGGGACGGCCTCAAGCCCGTGCACCGCCGCGTCCTGTACGCGATGTACGACGGCGGCTACCGGCCCGAGAAGGGCTTCTACAAGTGCGCCCGCGTCGTCGGCGACGTCATGGGCAACTACCACCCGCACGGCGACTCCTCCATCTACGACGCGCTGGTCCGCCTCGCGCAGCCGTGGTCGATGCGGATGCCGCTGGTGGACTCCAACGGCAACTTCGGCTCCCCGGGCAACGACCCCGCCGCGGCCATGCGCTACACCGAGTGCAAGATGGCGCCGCTGTCGATGGAGATGGTCCGCGACATCGACGAGGACACCGTCGACTTCACGGACAACTACGACGGCCGCTCCCAGGAGCCGACGGTCCTTCCGTCCCGCTTCCCGAACCTGCTGATCAACGGCTCCGCCGGTATCGCGGTCGGCATGGCGACCAACATCCCGCCGCACAACCTGCGCGAGGTCGCGGCCGGCGCCCAGTGGTACCTGGAGAACCCCGAGGCCTCGCACGAGGAGCTGCTCGATGCCCTCATCGAGCGCATCAAGGGCCCCGACTTCCCGACCGGCGCCCTGGTGGTGGGCCGCAAGGGCATCGAGGAGGCCTACCGCACCGGCCGCGGCTCGATCACCATGCGCGCGGTCGTCGAGGTCGAGGAGATCCAGAACCGCCAGTGCCTGGTGGTCACCGAGCTGCCGTACCAGGTCAACCCGGACAACCTCGCGCAGAAGATCGCCGACCTGGTCAAGGACGGCAAGATCGGCGGCATCGCGGACGTCCGTGACGAGACCTCGTCCCGCACGGGCCAGCGCCTGGTCATCGTCCTGAAGCGCGACGCGGTCGCCAAGGTCGTGCTGAACAACCTCTACAAGCACACCGACCTGCAGACGAACTTCGGCGCCAACATGCTGGCGCTGGTCGACGGCGTGCCGCGCACCCTGTCCCTGGACGCGTTCATCCGCCACTGGGTGACGCACCAGATCGAGGTCATCGTCCGCCGTACGCGCTTCCGGCTGCGCAAGGCGGAGGAGCGCGCGCACATCCTGCGCGGTCTGCTGAAGGCCCTGGACGCCATCGACGAGGTCATCGCGCTGATCCGGCGCAGCGACACCGTCGAGATCGCCCGCGACGGCCTGATGAGCCTGCTGGAGATCGACGACATCCAGGCCAACGCCATCCTCGAGATGCAGCTGCGCCGCCTCGCGGCCCTGGAGCGCCAGAAGATCGTCCAGGAGCACGACGAGCTCCAGGCGAAGATCCGCGAGTACAACGAGATCCTCGCCTCGCCCGTCCGCCAGCGCGGCATCATCAGCGAGGAGCTCGCCGCGATCGTCGAGAAGTTCGGCGACGACCGCCGCAGCCAGCTGGTGCCCTTCGACGGCGACATGTCCATCGAGGACCTCATCGCCGAGGAGGACATCGTCGTCACGGTCAGCCGTGGCGGCTACATCAAGCGCACCAAGACCGACGACTACCGCGCCCAGAAGCGCGGCGGCAAGGGCGTGCGCGGCACGAAGCTGAAGGAGGACGACATCGTCGACCACTTCTTCGTGTCCACCACGCACCACTGGCTGCTGTTCTTCACCAACAAGGGCCGGGTCTACCGGGCCAAGGCCTACGAGCTGCCGGACGCCGGCCGGGACGCCCGCGGCCAGCACGTCGCGAACCTGCTGGCCTTCCAGCCCGACGAGGCGATCGCCGAGATCCTCGCCATCCGCGACTACGAGGCCGCGCCGTACCTGGTGCTCGCCACCAAGGGCGGACTGGTCAAGAAGACGCCTCTGAAGGATTACGATTCGCCGCGCTCCGGCGGCGTCATCGCGATCAATCTCCGCGAGATGGAGGACGGTTCCGATGACGAACTGATCGGGGCCGAGCTGGTGTCGCCCGATGATGATCTGCTTCTGATCAGCAAGAAGGCTCAGTCGATCCGGTTCACCGCGACCGATGACTCCCTGCGTCCGATGGGCCGTGCCACCTCGGGCGTCAAGGGCATGAGCTTCCGCGAGGGGGACGAGCTTCTCTCGATGAATGTTGTTCGACCCGGTACGTTCGTGTTCACTGCCACCGACGGCGGGTACGCGAAGCGGACCGTCGTCGACGAGTACCGCGTCCAGGGTCGCGGCGGCCTCGGCATCAAGGCTGCCAAGATCGTCGAGGACCGTGGTTCGCTCGTCGGCGCGCTGGTGGTCGAGGAGACCGATGAGATCCTCGCCATCACGTTGTCGGGCGGTGTGATTCGTACGCGAGTCAACGAGGTCAGGGAGACGGGCCGTGACACCATGGGCGTCCAACTGATCAACCTGGGCAAGCGCGATGCCGTGGTCGGTATCGCACGTAACGCCGAAGCGGGGCGTGAGGCGGAGGAGGTCGACGGTGACGATGCCGTGGACGAGACCGCCGAGGCCGCGGCCACCGGCACGGACGAGGGTCTGGCGCCCTCGGCCGAGTAGCACGAGGAGTGAGTCAGCGTGAGCGGAGCCACGGGCGCCGGATCGACCGGCACGGACACGGACGGCGGCGGCCGTGGCTCCGCCACGGACTCGACGCACTCCCATGAGTCTCATGGATCCCAGGGGGGAACTGTGACGGACACCCGAGGCCCGCAGACCCAGCAGTACGAGGCTGGAGCGGGCCCGGCCGCTCCGGGCGGCCAGCAGGCCGCGCCGGAGGCACAGCCGGCCGCGGCACCGGCCGACGCCTCGCCCCTGCCGGGGGAGCGCCGGTCGCAGCAGGCCGCGGGGCCCTACCACCCGCCGCAGGCCTACCAGGCGCAGCAGCCGGCGGCGGGCGCCGTGCGCCGTCCCCGGACCGGCGCGAGCACCACTCCCCGCACCCGCAAGGCGCGGCTCAGGGTGGCGAAGGCCGACCCGTGGTCGGTGATGAAGGTCAGCTTCCTGCTCTCCCTCGCGCTCGGCATCTGCACGATCGTGGCGGCCGCGGTGCTGTGGATGGTCATGGACGCCATGGGCGTCTTCTCCACGGTCGGCGGGACGATCTCGGAGGCCACCGGCTCGAACGATTCGAACGGCTTCGACCTCCAGTCGTTCCTGTCCCTGCCGAACGTCCTCATCTTCACGACGGTCATCGCGGTCATCGACGTGATCCTGGCCACCGCCCTCGCGACGCTTGGCGCGTTCATCTACAACCTCTCGGCGGGCTTCGTGGGCGGCGTCGAGCTGACGCTGGCGGAGGACGAGTGAGCGGGACCTGAAGGGGCGTGACGGCCCGGCCGTCCGCCCCCGGGTAACCGATTTTGGGACTTCCCACGTCGTGCGCTAATCTTCAGGGGTCAGCGCGCGGGACACACACCGCAAAGCGCGGCGGGGCTATAGCTCAGTTGGTTAGAGCGCATCCCTGATAAGGATGAGGCCACAGGTTCAAATCCTGTTAGCCCCACCAGCGAAAAGACCCCCGGCCCATTACGGCCGGGGGTCTTTTGGCATGAACGGTTGACACCAACAGCGATGGTCGGCCGATGAGCGGATCTTCCAGCAGCTCGGCGAAGGTCCGGGAGAAGCCCACCGTGTCGATCATGCCGCCATACTCCGACGAGAAGATCAGGTCATGGTCCGGCTCCTGCGACCAGTGGCGCGCTCCACCTGGACGCCATGAACCACGCCCGCTCCACGGTGTGGTCGACGGCGGACGGGACGGGAGCCGGGGAAAGTGGGGGTTGCTGGGCAGTCGCGCGGAACGTGACGTGCTGCGGCCCAAGGAGCGGGCAGCGCGCCACCTGGGGCGACTGCGTCAGCCGACCAGCATCGAGCTGGAGAACGCGATGATCACGCAAAGCCCCGCGCCCAGCAGCAGGAGGACTCCTGCCTGGCCGATTCGCAGCCCTGCACGGCCGGCGCGGCCGACGCGGAACTCCGGTCGGGCCGCGGAGTTCGTCCAGCCGGCGAGTCCGGCGCCACCGAAGGCGAGCAGCGCCATGCCGAACAGCGTCAGTGCCGCGTACCCTTCAGCGCGGGCCGGGCTGATCCCCACGTAGGAGCCGGGGGGGGACCCGGTCCAGGCGGGCGATCTGTCTTGGGGCCAAGGACGGGTTCGCGGTGAAGCGTGCCGCTGGGTCGGTGGAGCGGCCGTCGTCCGACCGGAAGATGCCGCTGCACCAGATCTCGGGCTTCGGCTGGCCGACCCGTGCGCAGGATGCGACTGTGAGCGTGCCGGGCTCGCCCAGCAGGCCGAGGGCGTGGCCTCCCTGGTAGAGGCCGAAGGTCGTCAGCCCGGCCCCGATCAGCGCGAACAGGACAGAGAACGCCGACCGCTGGGCCGGGTTCGCCGGCCGTGACGGACCGCGGTTCGAGATCACTGGTGCCATGTGCTGCCTCCGTGACCTGGTGGTTCCCTGAAGACGACACGTGACGCTATCGGACGAGAACAGATCTGAGGCCGGGAGGCAGTCTCGACGGCCGGGTGAGAGCCGACCCCGGGGCGGGCCTGGGTTGACACCGACAAGCGCGAACGGCAGCGGTCGAGACCGGACCCAACTGAACGATCGGCCGAGGCGCGGCTTGCATCGAGAAATCCGCCTCGCGTCGCCTGTTACCTGTTCTGATGCCTCCCGCCCGGAGTCGGCGAGGTGATCGACGTCGTGCTGAGGCCGAGAGTGCGCGATTTCGTGCCGGTGGATCCGGAGTTCCGCGGACGGGCAGGGTTTGATGTCCACTCGGGGATCCCACGGGCATTCCCGTGGGAAAGGACGGCATCTGGTTCGCGGCATGTGTCAACGGCCCGGCACCTGGGAGCAGGTGCCGGGCCGTTCGCCCAGGGGGTGTTGTTGTACGCAAGATCGCCCGGGGTGGGGCCGCGACGCTTTTGAGGGGACGGTGGCGCGCGGTCGGAGAGGTCAGGTCAGTGCTGGAGCCGCACGGTCGTTTCGGGAGGGTCGGCGGGCCGGCTGGGGGCTCTGAGCGCGCAGCGGGCCAGACGGAGCGTCGGGGCGGAGACCGGCAGGCGGCCGCGGCAGGCCGGGGAGGAACCGTGGGCCTCGGCGCTGATCCGTTGTTTCATCGTGGGGGGCAGTGACCGGTCGCGGGGCCATCGTGCGTGGACCGGTCGCGCCGGTGTCACCTGGGCGTCGGCCGTGTTGCGGGCCGGCTGGTGCTGGGGTACCTCCGCGGCGGCGGTGGTCGTGGTGATGAATCCCAGCGCGGTGAACAGCGCGAGGAAGGCGGTGACGACGGCGGTCCACAGCTTCAAGACCGTGTTACGGGCCATGACCTCTCACTTTCGGGTCGAGCGATTTGCGTACTTTCCTCATGATGTGTATGAGGGTCGCGAAGTGGTGGACCGACGCCCGTGGCGCGTCGATCTTCGGATGAACACCACTCGGATGGACGCACAAGACCCGGAAAAGTCAGGAAAGGCGCTGGAGGGCGTCGAACATCACACTCTGTGAAGGGTGCTCACGCGGAGATGTGACAGGGGACGCCCGGCCGTACTCGGGTCTGCCGGACCGGAGTTGAGCACCGGCTCAGGTCACCGATCGATATCGATCGGTGTGTATAGTCGGGCGCCAGAGGTCCCCTACGTCAAGGAAAGACGAGGTCGCGCGGTGAAGAAGCTTCTCCTGGTCGCACTGGCCGCCATCGGCGGGCTCCTCGTGTACCGCCAGATCCAGGCGGATCGCGCCGAGCAGGATCTGTGGACGGAGGCGACCGACTCCGTGCCCACGGGTTCGTGAGTCCTCACGGACAACAGACATCAGAGCAGGCCCCGACCGCCGGTGCGGTCGGGGTTTTGTGTTTCCCCGCCTCCTCGGGGGAGCGTTTCGGCCGCTCGTACGTAATACCGGGATGCCGCCGTGGCCCCCGGGGCAGGATGGGCGGGGGCCCGGGACAGCGGAGCACGGCGGGGGTGCAGCGTGAGGAAGCGGCGTACGGAAGCGGGAGGCGGATCCCCGCGGCGCGGTCGTACGCCGGCGCACGCGGCCCTGGCGTTGTGCGCGGCGATGATGCTCGGCACCGCATCGGCGCCCCCCGCGCAGGCCGCACCGGCCGCCGCGGCCGACGACGGCCCGCCCGCCCCGTACGCGTTCGCCCCCGGCGCCCGCGCGATCACCGGTGCGACGGGCACCACGGACGCCGTACGCCTGGATCCCGGGCACCTCTACCGCAGCGCACTGCCCCCGGGCTCCAAGCGCTACTACCGGCTCGACCTCGACGCCGCCGCCAACGCCTACGTCTCCGCGACGGCCGTGCCGCGGGCGGGGGCACGGGTCACCTCCTCCGACGGACTCAAGGTGTCCGTGCAGGACGCCGACGGCACCACCTGCTCCTCGGACACCGCACACTTCGGCCCCACCCAGAGCCCGCACCCGATCGCCGCCTGGGCCTCGCGCGAGACCGGCCCCGGGACCTACGGGTGCAAGGGGGCGGGGCCGTACTACGTGGTCGTCGAACGGCGCGACCTGACCGCCGCCCTGCCCGTCGGCTGGGACCTGGAGCTCGACTACGTCTCCGAACCGGCCCCGCGCCGGGCCGGGGCCGTCACCCCGCCCGGCACCTGGAACTCCGCGCCCCCGGAGCCCCTCCTCGGGGAGGCCGCGCGGCGCGCGGGAGGGGTCGGCTTCGCCACGGCGAGCGCGGTGGGGCAGGGCGTCTGGCAGGACGCGATCAAGCCGGGAGAGACCCTCTTCTACAAGGTGCCCGTCGACTGGGGACAGCAGCTCTCCGCCAGTGTCGAGATGGGCAGTTCCGGGGGCGGCGACGGCTATGTCGGCACCGCTCTGGCCATGTCGCTGTACAACCCCGTCCGGGCCTACGTCGAGGACGCCGACGCCGGGTACAGCGGCGCGCAGACCTCGGCCGTACTGGATCCGCTGCCGCCCGTCGACTACGCCAACCGCGGGGCCGTCGGCAGCCGTTCGGGCGGCATGCGGTTCGCGGGCTGGTACTACCTGGCCGTCCACCTCGGGGCACCCACGGCGGAACGGTTCGGCAGCGGCCCGTTCGGGCTGACCCTGAGGGTGCGGGTGAGCGGGAAGCCGGTGCCCGGGCCGGTGTACGCCGGGCGGTCCGTGCCGCGCGATGTGTTCCTGGTCACGTCCGCGGATCGGGAGGAGGCGACGGCGGGCACCGGGACGCAGTCCGACGCGAGCCCGGGCGACGGCTCGGGCGGGTCCTCGCCCAGCACCGCTCCGACCCGCATCCGCAAGGTGGCGGCGGCGGATCCCCGCGCGATGACGATGGTCGCCGTGGGCGGGATCGGCACCGGGAGTGCGCTGGTCCTGTGGCTCGGCCTGTGGACCGTGGCCGCCCGCCGGCGGGAGCGCCGCCGGGCGGGGTGAGCGCCGCTCAGATGCGGGTCAGGGCCCAGAAGCCCACCGCGAAGCAGACGAGCGCGAGGAGCAGGACCGGCACGGCGACCTTCGCCGGCGGCCCCGCCGGCCGGGGAGCCGCTCTTCTGCCGTGCCGCGCGACCCGCTGTGGCCGGGTGGGGGCGTACGGCGACGGCACGGCGCTCGCGTGGGCGCTCTGCCCGGCGGCGGCCGCCGCCGGGGCCGTGTGCGGGCCGGGGGTGGGCACGCACGTGGGTTCGTGATGCGGGGCGGGGGCCGTGTACGCGGGCGCCGGAGCCGGGGCCACGACGGTGGCGGGGGGCGCGGGCGGCTGTCCGGGTGGGCCCGGCACCGCACCGAGTGCCGTTCGTGGCAGCGGCGGCGGCAGCGGGAAGCTCCCGGTGTCCGACATCGTGGACGGCCGCGCGGGAGGCGTCGGATCGGCGGCCGGCCTGGGCGGTACGCCGACGGGCGCGGCCTGCGGGCGTACGGCGGGGGGAGGCGGCCCGGGTGCCGCGGCGGGGGTGCCGGGGCCGGGGGGAGGGGGCGTGGGAGGGGCGGCGGGCACGGGCGTGCCGGACGCTGTGGGTGCGGTGGTCGGGCGTGGGGGGATCGCGCCGGTCGTGAGCCGTGCCGGTCCCCCCTCGGTCCCGGCGGACGCCGTCCAAGCGGCGCCGTTCGCTCCCGAGCCGTTCGCCCGCGAGTCGCTCGCTCCCGTGCCACCGGCCGCGCCGCCCGATGCGTCGAGTGCGGGGCCGGATGCCCCGGCCGTGGTCCCCGATGTGCGCGCGCGTCCCGTCGCCTGCGTCACCCCCGACGCCGTACCCAGCGGTCCCTCGGGCCCGAACCCCGCCGGGAGCGGCCCGAGTTGGTCGAAGATCTCGACCCGTTCGTCGTCGTCGCCCGGCTCGGGCAGCAGCTCCCTGGCCGAGCCGAGGGCCTTGCGTGCCCCCGTGGCGGTGCGGAAGCGCGCGGCCGGGTCCGGTTGCAGCAGCGTCGCCACGACCTCCCACAGGGGCGCGGGAACGCCGCGCGGCGCCCCGGGGGTGCCATGGGAGGCGAAGTGCTCGACCAGGGCCCTGGCGTCCGGTTTGGCGCCCTGGAGCAGATACAGCGCGACCAGGCCCACGGCGAACAGATCGGACGGGAAGTCCGGTTCCGAGCCCAGCAGTTGCTCGGGTGCGAGATAGCCGGGGGTCCCGACCACGTAGTCGGTCTCCGTCAGCCGCGGCTCTCCCAGGCGCATCGCGATGCCGAAGTCGGACAACCGCAGCCGGGGCCGGGCGGTGCCGGTGGCCTCCAGAAGCACGTTGGCGGGCTTGATATCCCGGTGCACGACCCCTTCCGCGTGCACGGCGGCGAGCCCGGACAGCAGCTGGTCGAGCAGGGTGCAGACGAACGCGGGAGGCAGCGGGCCGTAGTCCCCGACGAGATGGACCAGCGAGCCCCCGGCGACCAGGTTCATGGTGAACAGGACCTTGTCGTCGTCCGCGGCCCAGCTGGCGGGGGCGAGCACATGGGGATGGTCGATGCGCAGCGCCTGCTCGCGCACGAAGCGCAGCAGCGCGTGGGCGTCTCTCTGCTGCAGGACCTTCGCGGCCACATAGCGGCGCCGCCGGTGGTCCCAGGCGCGCCAGACCGCGCCGACTCCCCCGCGCCCGATGGGATCGACCAGTTCGTACCGTCCGGCGAAGACCTCACCCATGGTCGTACGTCGCTCCCCCTTCCGGACGGCGTCGGGGACTCCCGCGCACCCCCCGGCGCGGGAGCCCCCGGCGGCCGAGGTCTCGGCTAGTTCTGGTAGGACTGGTAGTGGGCGACCGCGTCGGAAGTGCGGCCGGCGCCGTACACCCGGAGGAACTCTGCCAGCTCCGGGTGGCTCGGGGCGAGGGTGTCCGCCGCCTCGATGATGTCGCCGGCCGCCGCCACCGAACGCAGCAGTGACTGGATCTCGCGGACCACCCGCTTGACCGTGGGCACTCCGGAACTGCTCGTCGGTTGCGTGGTGTTGTTGAGCACGGAGCCCCCCTGCGACTTTCTGATCTCGTCCATCCGGTCGGTCGCCTCGGCCGCGCTCACGCTGCCGTCCGCGACCTGCCCCGCCAGGTCCTGCAGCAGTTGCACCCGCTGGACCACCGCGGGATTGCCGATCTTGGCGCGCTGACCGCTCATCAGCTGTGACAGCATCGGCGCGGACAGGCCCAGTACACCGGCGAGACGGGCCTGGTTGAGGCCGAGATCCTCGATGAGCTTACGGAAGAGCGCCCCCAACGGCTCTCCGTACCAGTTCCGCTGCAGCTCCCGCGCTCTTGCGGTGGCTTCCTGCTGTGCGGCGTCCATTGCGTCTCCCCATCGCTTCCCCAAGTACTGCGGTTCGCTGTCGCGAACCACGACGAGCATCTTACGGAGAGTGGTCGTCCACGGGGACCCCCCACTTTTTTGCGAGATTCCGGGGGTGACCCGGTACGCTGGTGCGCAGCGCCCGGCGATGTGTGTCCGCGTCGGCCGGACGTGCGTACTCGGGGCCTTAGCTCAGTTGGTAGAGCGCTGTCTTTGCATGGCAGATGTCAGGGGTTCGACTCCCCTAGGCTCCACGTCTCGGACCGGTCAGACTCCCTCGCGGCGGCTGGCCGGTTCTGCTTTGGGGGGTGACCTGCACCACTCCCGCTCGTTTGCAGGCATTGCATTTCTTTGCGCAAACGATATCGGCCCGTGTTGAAATCCGGGCTCCGGGGGTGAGGGGCCGGTGGGGCCGGCGGGTGGTGCGGGGTGGTTTGAGACATCTTGTGGGGGCCGGTGTGCCCGGAGGTGCGTAAGCGTGGGGATGCGCTCCGTAAGTGAAGTCTCCACGGAATGTGCACACATGAGGCGTTGCAAACGTCATCACGCGGAGAAAGTGTGAACGCCCGCCGGGGTGAGAGGGAATCTTCCGCTGTCTCCGGGACGTGTGCGGGTTCGCACGCCGTTCCACGTGAAACATCGCCAGGGCGGCACTGTGGGGCAGGAGGCGTTCAAGTCTCCTGCCCCACAAGGGTGGTGAGATCAATCCGGCGCGGAGCCGGCCGGATTCAGCGGCGGTCGTCGTTGTCCGGGGAATCCTCCTCGGCTTGCTTCGCCTGTACCTCCGGGTCCAGCGCGTCGGTGCCGTCCACCGATGTCAGACGGTCGTCCTGCGGGACCTCGGTCGCGGCGGGCGGCTCCACGAGCCAGTCCGGGTTCGCCTGCTTGTCCCACCACTTCCAGGCGGCGAAGGCCCCGGCGGTCAGCAGACCCAGCAGCCCCAGTCCCTTGACGGCACGGCCGACCCTGGCCCGCCGCTGCTGCCGGCGCACCAGCTTCTGGACCTGCTGGGGCGTGACCTGACCGCGTAGCGCGGCCAGCGCCGCGGCTCCACGGGCCGCCGCCTCCTCCCGTACAGGACCGGCGACCGCGACCGCCTGCTCGATCCTCGGGCGGGAGTAGTCGGCTGCCTGGCGGGCGGCCTTGAGGGTGTAGGCGGCTGCTTCCTGCGCGGCATGGTCCACCTTGGGCGGCACATGGGTGCGGGCCTGTTCCAGTCGCGGGGCGAGGTGGGCGCCGTACTGGATACGAGCCTGCTCGGCGGCCTGCGACACCCGGGGTGCGAGTCGCACGCGCGCCTCGTGTGCGTAGTGCGCTGCCTTGTCCTTGGCCGTGTCGGCGTAGGGCGCCACCACTTCCGCGGCATGCAGCACGCTGTCCTTCGCCGAACCGGTCGCGGCGCGCACGCTGTCGATGCGGGTCACGGGATTCCTCCTCCTCGGTGGCGTACGGTCATTCGACTTTCCCGCCTTTTACGGATCATGCCTCTCGAAGGACTCCCGAGCATGCGAGGACGGGCATCCGGGTCACAAGGCCCATGAGGAGCCACACGGGGCGCCTCGGGCCGGTGCCGGACCGACGACGGACGGGGCGATCATGTGCATCGGCTGATCACGCGCGATAGCGGATGAATAGGGGCAACAGGAGCTTGTCCCCGACAATGCCACGGATCGCCGTGCCGCGCCCCCGTGACGGGAGGACCCGGCCTGATTTCCGCTCCCACGGACTCCGGGCCGGAGCCCGTGGCGGCCCGGAGCCCGGTTCCGGATCTTTCCGGCCGGGCGCTCAGCCGCCCGGGGTGTGCCGGGGGAACACACCGCGGATGCGGGCCGAGAAGCGGTGGCCGGACGACTCCGGGCGCGTACCGTGCGAGGATCAGGGAGTCACAGAGGACAACGGAAGGCACATCGTGGCTGAGCAGCTTTACGCCACCCTGAAGACCAACCACGGCGACATCCTGGTCCGGCTCCTGCCGAACCACGCGCCCAAGACGGTCCGTAACTTCGTCGAGCTCGCCAAGGGCGAGCGCGAGTGGGTCGACCCCGCCACCGGTGAGAAGTCCACGAAGAAGCTCTACGACGGCACGGTCTTCCACCGGGTGATCAGCGGTTTCATGATCCAGGGCGGTGACCCGCTGGGCAACGGCACGGGTGGCCCGGGCTACCAGTTCGAGGACGAGTTCCACCCGGACCTCGCCTTCGACAAGCCGTACCTGCTGGCCATGGCCAACGCGGGCCCGGGCACCAACGGCTCGCAGTTCTTCATCACGGTCGCCCCGACGGCCTGGCTGACCCGCAAGCACACCATCTTCGGTGAGGTCGCCGACGCGGCGAGCCAGAAGGTCGTGGACTCCATCGCCACCACCCAGACCAACCCGCGCACGGACCGCCCGGTCAACGACGTCGTCATCGAGTCGGTCGTCGTCGAGTCCCGCGAGGGCTGACCCCACCGGGACACCCCGCACGAGGGAACAAAAGTGCCCCGCCCATCCGTAAGAGGATAGGGCGGGGCCAACCCGTCGTACGGAGAGTGAGGGGACCATGGGCCAGGCGCCAGGCAGTCCGCAGGACCCGCAGAACCAGGGGCCGCACGAAGCCCGGGAGCTGCCGGTCTGCTACCGGCACCCGGACCGTGAGACGGCCATCCGCTGCACCCGCTGCGAGCGGCCCATTTGTCCGGAGTGCATGGTCAGCGCCTCGGTGGGCTTCCAGTGTCCCGAGTGCGTCCGCAGCGGGTCCGGCACGGGCCACGCCCCGGCCGCCTCCCAGCCGCGCACGCTCGCGGGCGGCACCGTCACCGCCGACCCACGGCTGATCACCAAGATCCTCATCGGGATCAATCTGATCGTCTTCCTGCTCCAGCAGGCGCTGGGTGACACGTTCACCGACCGCTTCGCCCTCATCGGGCAGGCGACGTTCTCGATGGGCGGTCCGCTGCAGGGTGTCGCCGAGGGCCAGTGGTACCGGCTGCTGACGGCGATGTTCCTGCACGCCAACTACGTCCACATCCTGTTCAACATGCTCAGTCTGTGGTGGATCGGCGCTCCCCTGGAGGCGGCTCTCGGCCGTGCCCGCTATGTCGCGCTCTACTTCACCTCCGGACTGGCCGGCAGCGCGCTCACCTATCTGCTCGCCGCCCCGGTCGAGCCCTCGCTCGGCGCCTCCGGCGCGATCTTCGGGCTCTTCGGTGCCACCGCCGTGCTCATGCGCCGGCTCAGGTACGACATGCGCCCGGTGATCGGTCTCCTGGTCGTCAACCTGATCATCACCTTCGGGTGGGGCAACATCGCATGGCAGGCCCATATCGGGGGACTCGTCGCCGGTGTGGTGGTCGGCTACGCCATGGTCCACGCCCCGCGCGAGCGGCGGAACCTCGTCCAGTACGGGGTGTGTGCGCTGGTGCTCGCCGTCGTTGTCGTGCTGGCCCTCGTGAGGACGGCCCAGCTCACCTGAGCGGTGTATCCGCACAGGCCGTAGCCCCAGGTTGTACCCAGCGTTGTCCACAGTCTGCGGCGGATCTTGTGCATGCTGTGGGGAACAAGCGTGCCCCCTGTCACCGCCCGGAGTTTCCGCAGGTGGGACAGGGGGCGAACACGTTTGCGGGGGCCGGTGATTCCGTCATACCGGCGTCAATCCCCGATGGGTTATCCACAGATCGTCGTTCTTTTTCCACTGGTCGTCGCCTCTGTGGACAAAAGCTGTGGATAACTCGCCGCAGGACCCTGGGAGGAGCCGTCCACGCAACCGTGCGAGGCCGCTACTTCCACTGGGTGGAGACGCCGAACCCCGCCGCGATGAAGCCGAAGCCCACCACGATGTTCCAGTTGCGCAGTGCGTGGACGGGCAGCGAGCCGTCGGTCACGTAGAAGACGACGATCCATGCGAGGCCGATGACGAACATCGCCAGCATGACGGGCGCGACCCAGCCGCGGCTGTCCAGCTTGATGTTCGCGGCCTGCTTGGACGGCGGCGGCGTGTAGTCGGCCTTCTTGCGGATACGTGACTTCGGCACGAGGGTCTCTCCTGTCGATGCGCTGCGTGGCCGCGCAGGGAACGGGGCGGGGCTCCGGGGCAGCGTACAAGGGGACACTGAGCGCTCCCCCGGGCGTCCGTTAGCGTAGTGCTTCCGCGGCGCCTAAGGAGATAAGGGTACGTTGAGCAATACGGCCGACTCGCCCCAGCCGGGTTCCGGTTCCCCCGGAACGGGGACCACGCCCCGGCCTCCGCGCCGGCTGCGGCCCGTGCGTGTCCTCACCGTGGGCGTCTTCGCCCTCGCCGGGATCCTCTTCTTCATGAGCTTCAACACGGCCAAGGGCACCGACATCCGTACGGACTCCTCGCTGCTGAAGCTCTCCGACCTGATCCACGACCGCAGCCACAAGAACGCCCGTCTCGACGAGTCCAACGCGACGCTGCGCGATGACGTCGAGGGCCTCGCCAAGCGGACCGGTGGCGGCAGCAGCAAGGCCGAGGAGGCCCGGCTCGCGGCGCTGGAGAAGAACGCCGGCACCCAGAAGCTCACGGGCAAGGCCGTCACGGTCACCCTCAACGACGCCCCGCCGGGTGCCACCGCCAAGCTCCCCGGCTACCCCGAGCCGCAGCCCGACTACCTGGTCATCCACCAGCAGGACCTGCAGGCCGTGGTGAACGCCTTGTGGCAGGGCGGCGCCCGCGGCATCAAGGTCATGGACCAGCGGCTGATCTCCACCAGCGCCGTGCGCTGCGTCGGCAACACCCTGATCCTCCAGGGCCGCGTCTACTCGCCCCCCTACAAGATCACCGCGATCGGTGACCCGGACAAGCTGCAGAAGTCCCTCGCCGCCTCGCCCGCGATCCAGAACTACATGGTCTACGTCAACGTCTACGGCCTCGGCTGGAACGTCACCGAGAACGGAACGGTGACTCTTCCCGGCTACTCGGGCACAGTGGACCTGCACTACGCGAAGCCCGTGGAGTAAGGGACCGGGAACGGCTGCCGCTGGGGGAACCTGTGCCGGTACGCGTGATCGTCAGGACCGTCAGCGAACTGTGCATCACCGTCGGCACCCTCATCGTGCTCTTCGTGGTCTACGTCCTGTTCTGGACCGGAGTGCGCGCGGACAGCGCCATGCACGACCAGATCGACCAGCTCACCCGGCAGTGGGCGAAGAACACGACGACGTCCGGGAGCCCGGCCGGCCCCGGGAGACCCGACCCGTACGTCCCCGGCAGACCGTTCGCCGTCATGTACATCCCGCGGTTCGGTTTCACGTGGAACAAGCCCGTCCTGGAGAACACCGCCACGGACACCCTCAAGAAAGGACTCGGCCACTACGCGGACACAGCCCAGCTCGGCCAGGAGGGCAACTTCGCGGTCGCCGGGCACCGGCGCACCTACGGCGACCCCTTCAAGGACTTCCCGCTGCTGCGCCCCGGCGACGCGATCGTCCTCACCGACGGCACCACTTGGTTCACGTATCGGATCGACAAAGGCCCTTACAAAACCGTGCCCTCGGACGTTGAAGCAATCGACCCTGTGCCACGTAAGTCGGGGTATACGCGTCCGGGACGCTATCTGACGCTGACCACGTGCGATCCGGAATGGGGGCACAGTCATCGCCTGATCGTCTGGGCGCACCTCGATGTCACACAGCCTGTGGACACAGGGAAACCGAAGGCCCTGCGCCGTTAGTCTGGTTGCGTGCGGCGGGAGTCTGGTGCCGTGGTGAGACGAAAGGGACGGCATGTACGGCTGGATCTGGCGGCATCTGCCGGGGAACGCTTGGGTGAGGGCGCTGATCTCGATCGTCCTGGCCCTGGCGGTGGTCTACGTCCTCTTCCAGTACGTGTTCCCGTGGGCCGAACCGCTGCTGCCCTTCAACGATGTGACGGTGGACAACCAGTGAGCGCGCGCATTCTCGTCGTCGACAACTACGACAGCTTCGTCTTCAACCTGGTGCAGTACCTCTACCAGCTGGGCGCCGAGTGCGAGGTGCTCCGCAACGACGAGGTGTCCACCGCCCACGCGCAGGACGGCTTCGACGGCGTGCTGCTGTCGCCCGGGCCCGGCACTCCCGAGGAGGCCGGCGTCTGCGTCGAGATGGTGCGCCACTGCGCCACGACCGGCGTCCCCCTCTTCGGCGTCTGCCTGGGCATGCAGTCGATGCAGGTGGCCTACGGCGGCGTCGTCGACCGGGCACCGGAACTCCTGCACGGCAAGACCTCCCTGGTCGAGCACGAGGGCAAGGGCGTCTTCGCCGGGCTCCCCTCCCCCTTCACCGCGACCCGCTACCACTCCCTGGCCGCCGAACCGGAGACGGTGCCGGCCGAGCTGGAGATCACGGCACGGACGCACGACGGGATCATCATGGGCCTCAGACATCGCGAACTCCCGGTCGAGGGTGTGCAGTTCCACCCCGAGTCGGTGCTCACCGAGCACGGCCACCGGATGATGGCCAACTGGCTGGCGGAGTGCGGTGACCGGGAGGCCGTGGCGAGGTCGGCGGGGCTCGCCCCGGTGGTGGGCAGGGCCACGGCGTGACCGCGCTGCGCCCCGAGCGCGACTCCGCCGCCTCCTATGGGAACGCCGCGGACCAGGGACCCTCGTACGGGCAGCAGTCGTACGAGGGCGGTGGCGCGTGGCAGGGGCAGGCGTGGCAGGGCGCAGGAGGTCACGGTGACCAGCAGCCCTACGGGCAGCAGGCACCGCAGCAGGGGCAGGACGCGACCGCGGTGTTCCCGGCGTACGAGGAGCCCTCGGCCGCCGCGTCCTACGACACGCGCATGCCGATGGACAGCGAGACGGTCGCGCTGCGCACCGTGGACGCGGGGGAGGCGCGCCGTGCCCCCGGGGCCGCCGCCCCGCAGGGCGGCCGTGCCGCGCGGCGCAAGGCGGCCGGACGGCACGGACGGCGCGGCGGGGGCCCGAGCGGCCCCAGTGGGCCGCAGACGGCCGCTGAGGGCCCTGGGACGGCCTCAGGGGCGCCCAGGTCCCGGGTGGAGGCCCGACGGGCCGCACGGGCCCAGAAGCCCGGTGCCGCGGTGGTCATGAGCCGGCTGGTGGGCGAGCTGTTCATCACCACCGGCGTCGTCATGCTGCTGTTCGTGACCTACCAGCTGTGGTGGTCGAACGTGCGGGCCCACGAGGAGGCGGGCAGCGCCGCCCAGCACCTCCAGCAGGACTGGGCAAGCGGCAAGCGGGCGCCGGGCGTGTTCGCGCCCGGGCAGGGCTTCGCCATCCTGCACATCCCGAAGCTGGACGTGGTCGCCCCGATCGCGGAGGGCACCAGCAAGACCGGGGTCCTCGACAAGGGCATGGTCGGCCACTACGGCGAGGGCAGCCTCAAGACGGCCATGCCGGACGCCAGGACGGGCAACTTCGGGCTCGCGGGGCACCGGAACACGCACGGCGAGCCGTTCCGGTACATCAACCGTCTCCAGCCGGGCGACGCGATCGTGGTGGAGACGCAGGACGACTACTTCGTCTACAAGATGACGTCCACCCTCCCGGTGACCTCGCCGTCCAACACCAGCGTGCTGGCGCCCATACCCAAGGGCTCGGGCTTCACCGCACCGGGCCGCTACATCACCCTCACCACGTGCACGCCGGAGTTCACCAGCACGTACCGGTTGATCGTCTGGGGCAAGATGGTCGAGGAACGCCCGCGCAGCAAGGGCAAGCCGGACGCGCTCATCTCGTAGGGCACGCCGTTCCGAAGCCGCCCATTTCGTGGGCCGCTCATTGGCAAGGCCTGTGGACGCACGGGCACATGGGACAGACGGGGCAGATGCAGTGGGAGTGACGACCGACCAGGACGAGCAGACCGACGCGCCCGCGACCGGTCCCGGCTCCCCCTCCGCGCCGCGGCGCCGCGGGTCCGGCCGGATCGCGTTCGCCGTCAGCGTCCTCGGGGAACTCCTCATCACCGCAGGCCTCGTGCTCGGCCTGTTCGTCGTGTACTCCCTGTGGTGGACGAACGTCCTCGCCGACCGCAAGGCGGACCGGCAGGGCGACGAGGTGCGCGACCACTGGGCGGCCGAGAAGGACAGCGGCCCGGGGGCCCTGGACACCAAGGACGGCATCGGCTTCCTGCACGTGCCCGCCATGCACAACGGCGAGGTGCTGGTCGAGAAGGGCACGTCGACGAGCGTCCTGAACGACGGTGTGGCCGGCTACTACGTCGACCCTGTCAAGGCGGCCCTGCCGATGACAGGCGGGACCGGCAACTTCGCGCTGGCCGCGCACCGCGACGGGCACGGGGCGAAGTTCCACAACATCGACAAGCTGAAGAAGGGCGACCCGGTCGTCTTCGAGACGAAGGACGACTGGTACGTCTACAAGGTCTTCGCGATCCTCCCGGAGACCTCGAAGTACAACGTGAAGGTCCTCACCGCCGTCCCCAAGGAGGCGGGTGTGAAGAAGCCAGGCCACTACATCACCCTGACGACCTGCACCCCGGTCTTCACCTCCGAGTACCGCTACATCGTGTGGGGCGAGCTGGAACGGGTGGAGAAGGTGGACAGCAAGCGGACGCCGCCGAAGGAACTGCAGGACTGACCGCAGCACCTTCGGTCCGGGTGCGACAAGGGCCCGGCACTCTGTCGAGTGCCGGGCCCCGGATCGCCGATCTTCGAAGGTCAGCCGAAGTTGCCGCCGAGGAAGCCGCCGTTGCCGTTGCCGTTGCCCTGGTCCTGGGCGACCAGGGACACCGGGGTGTTCTGGGGGACCTGGGAGCCCGGGGTGGGGTTGGACTGGACGACGGTGGCGTTGGGATCCTGGGAGCCGGCGACGTTGCCGACCTGGAGACCCGCCTGCTGCAGCGCCTGCTCCACGTCCTTCAGCTTCTGGCCCAGGATGTTGTTCGGGACCTGGACCTGCTGGGCCGCCTTGCCGAACTGGACGGTGACCGTCGAGCCCTTCCTGACCGTCTGGCCCGCCCCGGGGTCGATCTTGACGACCTTGCCGACCTGGTTCGGGTCGGTGACGTCCACCTCGACGCAGTTGATGGTCAGGTTGCTGGCCTGCATCTGCTGCTTGGCGGCGTCACAGTTCGCGGCGCTCGTCACGTCCGGCACGGTCGTCGTCGCCGGGGCGACGGCCACCGTCAGCGTGATCGTGGAGCCCTTCTCCTTGTCCACGCCGCCGTCCGGGTCCTGAGCGGTGACGACGCCCGGGGTCTGGTCGGACTCCTGCGTCTTCTGCTCGACCTTGAAGCCCTTGTCCTCGAGCTGGGACTTCGCCCGGTCGAACTGCACGCCGCGGACGTCCGGCACCGTCACCTTCGGGGCGCCCGTCGACACCACGACGTTGATCGCGGTGCCCTTGTCGACCGAGGATTTCGGCAGCGGGTCCTGGGAGCAGACGCTGCCCTTGGACTGATCGTCGCAGGGCTTCCTGGTGACGGTGCCCACCTTCAGGTCGGCGTTCGTCGCCAGCTGCCGCGCGTCCTTCAGGGTCTGCCCCACGAGGTTGGGCACCTCGGTGGAACCGTTGCCCACGCCGTTGCCCGTGAACATCCACTTGCCGATGAGGATCGCGCCGACCAGCACCAGCACACCGGCGACGACCAGCAGGATCGTCGACGTGTTGGACTTCTTCTGGCGGCGGCGGTCCGGGCGGTCGTCGTAGCCGAAGCCGTCGTCCGGGGTCATCGGCGGCAGCATCGTCGTGGCGCCGGCCCCGGGCTCGGCGCGCAGGGCCGTCGTCGCCTGGTCGTCGTGGTAGCCGCCGTAGCCGACGGAACCCATCGCCGCCGTGGCCGCGACCGGCTGGCCGTCGAGGCACGCCTCGATGTCCTGGCGCATCTCGTCGGCGGACTGATAGCGGTAGTCCGGGTCCTTGACCAGCGCCCGGAGCACGATCGCGTCCATCTCGGGCGTGATCTCGGGGTCGAAGACGCTCGGCGGCTGCGGCTCCTCGCGCACGTGCTGGTAGGCCACCGCGACCGGGGAGTCGCCCACGAACGGCGGCCGGACCGTCAGCAGTTCGTACAGCAGGCAACCCGTCGAATACAGGTCGGAACGCGCGTCGACCTGCTCGCCCTTGGCCTGCTCCGGCGAGAGGTACTGGGCCGTTCCGATGACGGCGGCCGTCTGCGTCATCGTCATGCCGGAGTCGCCCATCGCGCGGGCGATACCGAAGTCCATCACCTTGACCTGGCCGTTGCGCGTCAGCATGACGTTCGCCGGCTTGATGTCACGGTGGACGATGCCGCTGCGGTGGGCGTACTCCAGGCCCTGGAGGATGCCGATGGTCATCTCCATGGCCCGCTCCGGCAGCAGCTTGCGGCCGCTGTGAAGAAGCTCACGGAGCGTGGAGCCGTCGACGTACTCCATCACGATGTACGGGATCGAGACCCCGTCGATGTAGTCCTCGCCCGTGTCGTACACCGCGACGATCGCGGGGTGGTTGAGTGAGGCGGCCGACTGGGCCTCCCGGCGGAACCGGGCCTGGAAGGAAGGGTCACGCGCCAGGTCGGCGCGCAGCGTCTTCACTGCCACGGTGCGGCCGAGGCGCGTGTCATGCGCGAGGTAGACCTCCGCCATGCCACCACGACCGAGCACATGGCCCAGCTCGTACCGGCCGCCGAGGCGACGCGGCTCTTCCATAGCTTCCTACCAGCCCTCTCCGTCGGTCCCGACCACACCCGCGTATGGTCCGGCGGTGTGCTGTCCGGGCATACGCTACCCGGCTCGCTTTGTGTGACCTGGCCACATCCGCCACCCGATACAGGACCGGTATCGCAACGTGCACCGATGTGAAGGGGACGTGACAGGGGTCACTTCTTGCTGTTGATGACCGCCTCCATGACGTTCTTCGCGATCGGGGCGGCAAGGCCGCCACCGGAGATGTCGTCACGGTTGGCGTTGTCGTCCTCGACCACCACGGCCACGGCGACCGGCGAGCTGCCGTCACCGAGCTTGGCGAACGAGATGAACCACGCGTACGGCTTCTCGCTGTTGTTCAGACCGTGCTGGGCGGTACCGGTCTTGCCGCCCACGGTGGCGCCGCTGATCTGAGCGTTCTTGCCCGTACCGTCCTTGACGACCGTCTCCATCATCGACTGGAGGATCTGGGCGTTCTTCTCGGACAGCGGACGGCTCATCTCCTGCGGCTGGGTCTGCGTGATCACGTCCAGGCCGGGCGTCTGCAGCTTGTCCACCATGTACGGCTTCATCAGCTTGCCGTCGTTGGCGACCGCCGAGGCGACCATCGCCATCTGCAGCGGGGTCGCGGCCGTCTCGAACTGGCCGATCGAGCTCAGCGCCGTCTGCGGCTTGTCCATGTCCTTGGGGAAGTTGGAGGCGTTGGACCGCACCGGCGTGTACTGCTCGGAGTCGAAGCCGAACTTCTTCGCCTCCTCCAGCATCTTGTCCTTGCCGAGGTCGGCGCCGATCTTGCCGAAGACCGTGTTGCAGGAGAACTGCAGCGCGACCCGCATGGTCGCGTTCTTGCAGGGGATGTTGCCCTCGTTCTTCAGCTCGGTCCTGGTGTTCGGGAGGATGTAGGGCAGCGGGGAGTCGGTGTTCTGGTCCGCGCCGCTGTACAGCCCGTTCTCCAGCGCCGCGGCCGCCGTGACCACCTTGAACGTGGAGCCCGGCGGGTAGGTCTCGCGCAGCGCCCGGTTCAGCATCGGGTCGCTCGGGTCGTTCTTCTTCTGCAGCTGCGTCCACGCCTTGGAGTCGACGGACGTGGAGTTGCCCGCGAACGACGACGGGTCGTACGACGGGTAGGACGCGAGCGCCAGGATCGCGCCCGTCTGCGGGTCGAGCGCGACGGCCGCGCCCTTGCCGCCGACGTTCTTCAGACCGTCGTAGGCGGCCTTCTGCGCGGCCGCGTTGAGCGTGGTGACGACGTTGCCGCCGGACTGCTGCTTGCCGGTCAGCATGTTCAGCGTGTTGCGGAAGAACAGCCGGTCGTCGTCGCCGGTGAGGATGCCGTCCTCGAGGGACTCCAACTGCGTGGCACCGAACGCCTGGGACGCGTAGCCGGTGACCGGCGCCCACATCGCGCCGTCCTTGTAGGTGCGCTTGTACGCGAAGTCGTTGAGGCTGTTGGTGGACGTCTTCTTCGACCCGGTGATCGGGTTGCCGTCGACGATGATGTCGCCGCGGGGCTTGGAGTACCGCGCGATCAGGACCCGGCGGTTGTTCGGGTCCGTGCGCAGCTTGTCGGCTTGGAGGTACTGGAGCCAGTTGTCGCGGACGAGCAGTGCGAGGACGAGGAGCCCGCAGAAGATCGCGATCCGGCGCAGGGGCTTGTTCACGGGCGGACCACCTGGGTCATCTCGGCGTCGGGGTTCGGAGCGGGCGACGGGGCCGGGCGGCGCGCGGTGTCGCTGATGCGCAGCAGGATGCCGATCAGCCCCCAGTTGGCGATGACGGAGGAACCGCCGTACGCCAGGAAGGGCATCGTCATACCGGTCAGCGGGATGAGACCCATGACACCGCCGGCGACCACGAACACCTGGAGCCCGAAGGCGCCGGACAGGCCCACCGCGAGCAGCTTGCCGAACGGGTCGCGGGCGGCGAGGGCGGTGCGCACGCCGCGCTCCACGATCAGACCGTAGATCAGCAGAAGCGCCATGATGCCGGCCAGGCCCAGCTCCTCGCCGAAGGTCGCGAGGATGAAGTCGGAGTTGGCCGCGAACCGGATGAGTTCGGAGTGGCCCTGGCCGAGACCGGTGCCGAGGGTGCCGCCGGAGCCGAACGCCCACAGCGCCTGCATGGCCTGCTCGGAGTGGCCGGCGACGCCCTGCCGGCTGAGCGTGAACTCCTTCATCGGGTCCATCCAGGCCTGGACACGCTGCTGCACATGCGGCTCGAACGACGCCACACCGACCGCGCCGACCGCGGACATCAGCAGACCGAAGACGATCCAGCTGGTCCGCTCCGTGGCGACGTACAGCATGATGACGAACATTCCGAAGAACAGCAGCGACGTACCGAGGTCGGTCTCGAAGACCAGGATGAGGATCGAGATCGCCCACACGACGAGGATCGGGCCGAGGTCGCGGCCGCGCGGCAGGTACAGGCCCATGAAGCGGCGGCTGGCCAGGGCGAGCGCGTCCCGCTTGACCATCAGATAGCCGGCGAAGAAGACCGCCAGCACGATCTTGGCGAACTCACCGGGCTGGATGCTGAAGCTGCCGACGTGGATCCAGATCTTCGCGCCGTAGATGTTGGCGCCGAGACCCGGGACGAGCGGCAGCAGGAGGAGGACGATCGCGCCCACCATGGAGATGTACGTGTAGCGCTGAAGGACCCGGTGGTCCTTCAGGAAGATCAGCACGACGGCGAAGAGGGCGATGCCCATCGCGGTGTACAGCAGCTGACGGGGCGCAGCGGTGCCGGCCTGCTTGATGGCCTGCAGCAGCTTCGACTGGTCCAGTCGCCAGATGACGACCAGGCCGAGCCCGTTCAGCAGTGTCGCGAGCGGCAGCAGCAAGGGATCCGCGTACGGGGCGAACTTCCGTACGACGAGATGGCCCACCCCGGCCAGCAGACCGAGGCCGAGGCCGTAGCTCAGCAGGCCGGGCGGCACCTTGTTGTTGATGGCGAGGCCCACGTTGGCGTAGGCGAACACCGGAATGACGACGGCGAAGACGAGCAGCGCCAGTTCGGTGTTGCGGCGGCTCGGCGCGCCGATCGCGCCGATCGTGGACGTGTGATGCGTCGTCGTGTTCGTACTGCTGCTCATGGTGTGACAGGGCCCCTCACGGCTTGCTTACTGCTTACCGCACAGTGAGACGACCTTCTGCTCTTCCTCCGAGAGGGTGGGTCCGGGTGTGGGAGTGGGTGCGGTCGGTGACTTGGAGGTCGGCGCCGAGGACGTCGGCGATGGCGAGGCCTTGGACGTCTGGGAGGTCTTTGTGGTTCCCGTGGCGGTCCCGCCCGGCTTCGTGCTGCTCTGGCTGTCGATCTTCTGGCGCTCGCTCTCCTTCTGGCACGCGGACGCCTGCACCGACAGCTCGGAGATCTTCGCCTGGGCCGCAGTGAGGCCGCCCTCGGCGATGGTGGCCCGGATCTGCTTCTGCTGATACGGCGGCAGGTACTTGAGTTCGATCTCGGGGTGGTCCTTCTCCACCTTCGACAGCGACACCCAGGCGAGGTCCTGGCTGAGACCGCGGTAGAGCGCCACATGCTCACCGTTGGCGCCGACGTAGTACTGCGTCTGCGTCCACTGGTAGGCGCCGTAGCAGCCGCCGCCGATCACGCCGAGCACGAGAGCCGTGTAGAAGGATCTCTTCAGCCACCTGCGGCCCTTGCGCGGTTTGATGAAGTCCTCGTCGGTGTAGTCGCCGAAGCTGCCCGCCGGGGCGTAGCCGTCGGTGTCACCGCTGCCGGGCGGGCCGAACTCGCCGCCGCCCTGTCCGGGCACCTGCCGGCCGAGACCGGCGGCGCGGCCCGCGGGCGTCTGCATGATGCCGTTGTCGTGCAGGTGGAGCTGGTTCTCGGCGACCGCGCCCACCACGACTGGGGTGTCGGACAGCTGCCCGGCGAGGGTGTCCCCGGTGTCCAGGTCGAGGACGTCGGCCACGATGACCGTGATGTTGTCGGGGCCGCCCCCGCGCAGCGCGAGCTGGATCAGCTCCTGCACGGTCTCCTGCGGGCCCTGGTAGCTGGCGAGGGTCTCCTCCATCGTCTGGTGGGAGACCACTCCGGACAGGCCGTCGGAGCAGATCAGATACCGGTCGCCGGCCCGCACCTCACGGATCGACAGGTCGGGCTCGACGTGGTCGCCGCTGCCCAGCGCCCGCATCAGCAGCGAGCGCTGCGGATGGGTCGTGGCCTCCTCCTCGGTGATGCGGCCCTCGTCGACGAGCCGCTGCACCCAGGTGTGGTCCTGGGTGATCTGCGTCAGGACACCGTCCCGCAGCAGATACGCGCGTGAGTCGCCGACGTGCACGAGACCGAGCCGCTGACCGGTCCACAGCAGAGCGGTGAGCGTGGTCCCCATGCCCTCGAGTTGGGGGTCCTCCTCCACCATCGCCCGCAACTGGTCGTTGGCGCGCTGCACCGCCGTGCCGAGCGAGGTGAGGATGTCCGAGCCCGGGATGTCGTCGTCGAGCGCGACGATCGTGGAGATCACCTCGGAGGAGGCGACCTCGCCGGCGGCCTGGCCGCCCATCCCGTCGGCGATCGCGAGCAGCCGCGGACCGGCGTAACCGGAGTCCTCGTTGCCCTCGCGGATCATGCCTTTGTGCGATCCGGCGGCGAAGCGCAGTGACAGACTCATGCGCACCTCGCCCGTCGGCTCCGGGTACATCCGCACGGTGCCCACCCTCCGGTCGGGAGCGCGCCGGGGCCCATGGTGAGGACCGCCGCTGCGTGCTCGCTCCGCTCGCTCATTGTCGTACTACTTCCGCAGCTCGATGACGGTCTTGCCGATGCGGATCGGCGCACCCAGCGGGATCGGTGTGGGGGTCGTCAGCCGGTTCCGGTCGAGGTACGTGCCGTTCGTGGACCCGAGGTCCTCGACGATCCACTGGCCGTCCCGGTCGGGGTAGATCCGGGCGTGCCGGCTGGAGGCGTAGTCGTCGTCCAGCACGATGGTGCTGTCGTGGGCGCGGCCGAGCGTGATGGTCTGGCCCTGCAGCGCGACCGTCGTGCCGGTCAGGGATCCCTCGGACACGACCAGCTTGGTGGGGGCACCTCGGCGCTGGCGGTTGCCGCTCGGCTGCTGCCGCTGCGGCGGCGGCCCCGCCGGCCGGGCTGCCTGCTGCGCCCGTCCGGCGTCACGGCGCGCGCCGCGCTGTGTGACACGCGTACCGAACAGGTCGCTGCGGATGACCTGCACGGCCACGATCACGAACAGCCACAGTACGGCCAGGAAACCCAGCCGCATGACCGTGAGGGTCAGCTCTGACATTGCCCCCGCTTCACCCTTCGGCTTGCCGGTAAATGATGGTGGTGCTGCCCACGACGATCCGCGAGCCGTCGCGGAGCGTAGCGCGGGTGGTGTGCTGCCCGTCCACCACGATGCCGTTGGTGGACCCGAGATCCTGGATCGTCGAGGGCGTTCCGGTCCGGATCTCACAGTGCCGGCGGGAGACGCCGGGATCGTCGATCCGCACGTCCGCCTCGGTGCTGCGACCCAGCACCAGCGTCGGACGGGAGATCTGATGGCGGGTGCCGTTGATCTCGATCCAGTAGCGGGTGCGGCCGCCGGATGCCGGAGCGGCACCGGGACGCTGGCCCGCGGGCTGCGGGTACCCATAGCCGCCGGGGCGACCGCCGGGCGGCGGCGCGGTCGGCATGGGCGGTGCTCCCGCCGGCGCGGCGGACGGCGGATAGCCGTAGCCGCCCGGGGCCTGCCGCCCGGAGGGGGCGGCGGGGGCGGAAGCCTGCTGATCGGTGGAGGAGGCCAGGGTGCGGCTGCGCACCCGGTACAGACCGGTGTCGAGGTCGTCGGCCTTCTCCAGATGGACCTTGATCGGGCCCATGAAGGTGTAGCGCTGCTGCTTGGCGTAGTCGCCGACCATGCCGGCCAGCTCGTCGCCGAGCTGGCCCGAGTACGGGCTCAGGCGCTCGTAGTCCGGCGCGCTCAGCTCCACGATGAAGTCGTTGGGGACCACGGTCCGGTCGCGGTTCCAGATCGTCGCGTTGTTGTCGCACTCGCGCTGCAGCGCGCCGGCGATCTCCACGGGCTGGACCTCGGACTTGAAGACCTTGGCGAAGGTGCCGTTGACCAGACCTTCGAGACGCTGCTCGAACTTCTTCAGGACTCCCATGGGGCACCTCCTCCGTCGTTGCCGTCCTGGGTACTGCTTACCTGGTACTGCTTACTGATCGTATCCACGCGCCGGAAAATCGGCTGGTTCCCCCTGTCGGCCCTGTCGACCGGTGTCGACGCCTGCGGCGTTCCCTCCGGAAGACCTCTTCGAACTCCTTCTGCTCGTACTGCGTGCCCGTACCGCGTGCGCGCACTCCTGTGCATGGATCGTAGAGGCGGCTGCAGACCAGTGTCCCGCACCTGACCGCGGACCCTGCCCCCTCCTGGCGAGATGGGCGGGACCGGTACGAGGTTGATACGTGAACCGATTCGGCTTGAGACGTTGGGTGGGGGTGAGGGACGGGGGTGCTGAGGGGCGGAGACAGGGCGGTGGGGCGGGGGTCTCGGGCCGTGGGCCGTGGGCCGTGGGTGCTTGGGGGCCGGGTCGGCGGGGCTGAGGTTGTGGGGCGTGGCGTGGCGTGGGAGGGGGCGGGTGTCGGGGCTGCGCTCGGCGGCGGGGTGCGGGGTCAGGTGTGAGTGCCGGGCGGCGGTGGACCGCAGGTGGGGGCCGGTCCGGGGGGTGAGTGCCTTCCGTCGCTGGTCGCAGGGGGGTGCGGGCGGGCGGGGCGGTAGCCCTGGGGGAAAGGGATGTGAACCCACCCTCTCCACCGTGCTAATCTTCTGGATGTCGGAAGGCGCCAGCACCGAAAAGGAGCGGGAGTCGGAGGACACACCCAATGCGCGGGTGGCGGAATAGGCAGACGCGCTGGATTCAGGTTCCAGTGCCCGCAAGGGCGTGGGGGTTCAACTCCCCCCTCGCGCACCACGAGGTACCGACGAAACGGGTCTCTCACAGTGACGAAAGTCCTGGAGGGGCCCGTTTCGCGTTGTTTCAACTCAGATGTGAGATACCGCACGGCCCGCGATCAGGAGCGTCCAGGGGCCCGGCAGTACGTGAGGTATCTCACGGACGGCGCTCTGCTCCTGATCCTGCTGATTGTCCTTCGACAGAACCTGGTTGGTCGGTCTACGCCGCCGGTATCAGGTGGCCGGTCGGGGTCCAGGACCTTGGTTCTTTGGTCTTCCGGCGGTGATGGGTGCGGCGGCGTGGTCGTTCGCTGTTCAGCGCCAGAGTGTCCAGCCACTTCCTGATTATGCGGCGGTTGGCGTGGGCCGGCTGGAAGGCGAGCAGGATCGTCTGGGCCGCGATGCCGCGGATGCGGCGGGAGCCTGCGGCCTCGATCCCCTCGGCCAGAGGGCTCTTCGCGTAGCCGTTGTAGCCCAGGGCGGGTGGGCTTCGCACATGCAGCGGAACCGCTCGACGGCCCAGCAGGCCCGCTTACGCGTTCGGCATCGGTGGAAGGCGGAGGCGTCTCAGTGGGCGCGGCGCAGGACGGCCCAGCTGCCCCAGCCGGCTTCGGCTTCGACGGCCTGCCACCGGCCGGGCAGGGCTGCTGTGACCTTGTCGGCGGGCAGGTACAGCGGTCCGTCGCTACCGAGCTGGTTGATCCATAGCAGTACACCGTCGAAGGCCAGGACACGGGCGGCTTCGGCGGGGAACAGCAGCATGTCGATCGCGGCGATGACGGTGACGGAGCCCTCGGGCAGCGGCAGGGCGCCGGCGTCGGCCTGGACCCGTAGCGGTGAGCGGCCCTGAGCCTGCTGCAGCATGGCCATCGACAGGTCCACGCTGATCACCTGAGGGAAGGCCTCTGCCGGCAATGGGGAGAACAGGCCGGTTCCCGAGCCCAGTTCGACACATCGGCCCCTGGGCAACGGCCCGCCACGGGCCAGCGCGTCGCGCACGGGGTCGTCGCGGCCGGTGGCACGGGTCGTGTCCCAGTCGGTGGCGAGCTGGTCGAACTGTTCGGCGATGAACTGAGCCGTCTCTGTTGTCCGGAGCCGTCGGCCGGCGGCCAGGTCTTGGGCGAACTTCCGAAAGGCGTCCGCGGTGCCGGGCGGCGGGAGCGGTTTGCCGACCGGGCTGGGCAGGACGCGCGGCAAGGTGGCAGTCACGGAGGTAGTCCAGCGTGTCCGTGGTTCAGGCGGATCGGCCGGGGGGTGGATGAACCCTCCACCCGCGGGTGGAGGGCCCCCTCATTGGTGTCCGCCGTGGGTGCTCCCGGAGTGGTGCTCGTCCTGCATGTGGTCGCCGCGGTCCTGGGCGGTTTCGGGTGAGCCGCCCATCATGCGCACTCTGGTCAGGCCTGCCTTCCCTTCAAGGGGCGCCGTACGAGCAGCGGACACGTCCACTGCCGGAAAGTCCCCTGCCAGATGGGGAGCGGGGCGCCGCCGCAGGGGGCGGCGCCCCGCTGGGGGTCAGCCGACGTGCAGGGTCAGGGCGGCCGTGTGGAGCGTCCCGCCGGTCTGGAACTGCAGGAACAGCCGCCAGTTGCCAGAAGTGGGCAGCTCGGCGTGGAAGTTCAGACTGGGGCCGCCGTGGTCGTCGGTCACCTTGGTGGTCGGGTGGAGGTGGGCGAATGCGACGTCGCCTTCGTGGAAGGCGGTCAGGTGGGCGTAGGTGTCCAGGTAGGGCTGCAGGTCGGTGACGGGCTTGCCGTCCTTGCCGACGGAGACGGTCAGCGGGTGCGCCATGCCCGCCATGACCTCGCCCTTGACGGTGACGGTGTATCCGTCGACCTGCGTACTGCCGGCGGGAGCGGGCAGCGGGGTCTTCGTAGCGTTGCCGGGCACAGTGAAGGTGCGCGACAGCACGAAGTCCTTGCCCTTGCCGGGCCCGGCGGCGGGGGTGAAGGAGGCGAACATGCGCCAGGAGCCCGGGGTGAGGGAGCCCAGGTCGGCGCTCCAGGTGCCGTCGTCGGTCATGGTGGGGTGGATGTGCTGGAAGCCGGTCAGGTCGGAGCGGATGGCGTAGAAGTGCATCCGCTTGGTCTGGTCGAGGGCGAAGTCGGTGACCGGCTTGCCGTCCGGCCCCGTGACCGTGAACCGGTAGGCGGCCTGCTTGCCTGATGGCAAGGTCGCGTCCTTGGAGGTGAGGCGGTAGCCGTCCTTCGTGTCGGACAGGCCGTTGCCGGTGGCCATGTGGTCCATTCCGGGCATGTCACCCATCGCTTGCGATGCGCTGGGTGAGGAGGACGCGGTGGACTTGGAGCCGTGGTCCATACCGGGCATGGACGATGAGCTGCTGGAGGAACCGCAGGCAGCCAGCGCCAGCGCGAGAGCAGCTGCGGCGCCGGCCGCTGCGAGGCTGCGTCGGCGCGCGGTGAAACGGGAAGAAGGGGACATCGACGTAGGTCTTTCCGGGTGGGCGCACCACACCGGTGGTGCGCGGAAACGAGCAGGGCACGGTGCCGGTCCCGGCGTGAGCCTGGATCCGGCGCGTGCCTGTCACGTCCGCGCGATGCATACCTGAAGCAGGAGATCTCGTCCGCAGTCCGGTGGCCCGCGCCGTCCGGTCCCGGCGGCCGCCGCCCGCAGTCGGGCTGGCGTCCACAGAGCGAGTCCTCCGGCACCTGCTACGGCGAGCAGGCCGGGGGCGGGCAGGGGAGTCCGCTCGTGGGCCGGGGTGGAGACGCACAGCATCCCCGGCATCCCGGTGGTGTCGGCGGCCCGGACGGCGGGAGCGGAACCGTGTGCGGGAGGCACGGCTGTGGTCATCGCTGCTGGGTCGTGGCCGCCGGTCGGCAGCGAGGCCGCCATCGCGGGCATGGCGCCGTGGCAGCCCTCCGCGGCCGTGGTCGGGGCGCCGTGCATGAGGAACAGGCCCAACAGCACCGCGCACACCGCCAGCAGCCGGGTGATGCCCCGCCTGCCTGCCTGTGCGCTGTCCACGGTCATGCCCTTTCCCGTTCAGTGCCTGCTATCCCGACCATACCCCGGGCGGGTATCGGATTTCATCCTGCGCCCGGCTACCCCGTACCTGGGAGGGGGCGCAATGGCCCACTGGCCGGGGACCGTCCGGCCCCAGACCGCCACGCCCGGCGGCGCGACGATGCAAGAGAAGGCGAAAGTCGCTGGATGCCCCTCCGTATCCGGCTCACGGAACTGGGCCGAAGCAGGTGAGTGGCGATGATGTTCTGGTACGACCATGACGTCAGCGGCTGGGGCTGGTTCGCGATGTCGGCCGGCATGATCCTGTTCTGGGCGCTGATCATCACAGTCGCCGTGCTGCTCTTCCGCGCCCTCGATCGGCCCCAGGAGCACACCCGCACCCCGGCCCCACCCTCGGCCGAGGACATCCTCCGTGAGCGGCTGGCCCGTGGGGAGATCGACGAGGAGGAGTACCGGCGCCTCCTGAACGCACTGCACGCCGGGCCTCTCGCCAAACCGTGACAGCACGGCCGGAGCCGTTTACGGCCGAGACCCCTCCGTTGAAGGAGGCGCGTCATTGACAAGCGAAACTCCGGACTGTGGGCTCTCGCCCTCGCGGTCATCGTGATCGAGGCCTTGGGTCCGGGCGTCTCCGCTGCACAGTCTGATCCGGCTCGCCCTGGTGGTGGCCTCCCCGTTGATGATGCTCGTCGTGATGCGCGGCATGCACGGCCAGGACACGCACGGCGGACACGATCAGCACCGCGACGATCGGCACGAGGACCTTCTGCACAAGCACGACCACCCCGCAGGGGCTGGGCAGCCCTGACCGCATGGGGCTGAGTGCGATGGCCGCCATGGTCGCCACACTGATCAGGCTGCTGGTCCTGGGCGCCCTCGCCCACGGCATCACCCGCCTGTTCGGCAGTGATGAGCCCCCCGCCCACCGCTGGCTCGCCTGCGAGGCGGCCGGCGTGCCCCCCTGGAAGCCGCCGAGCTGCGACAGGTGGGCCTGCGCCTGCATCGACGGCTACGCCTCGTGCCCGCTGGTGACCGCCCGCCACCGAATGCTCCTCGCTGAGTCCGACTACGCCCTGAAGCCCTCGCCCACCTTCCCGCTGATCGACACCTTCAAGGAACGGCGCGACATCTGGGTGTTCAAGCGATATGTCCTGCCCAGGTGTACTGGCATGACATGCTGCCCGGCCGCCTCTGACCGACCGGCCCGGGCTTCCCCCCCGACCCGGGCCGGTCTCAGGTGTACCGGGCAGGCGCATCAGGCGCACGCGGCGGACGGCAGCCGGTGCGGCCGCCAGGGGTGCACGCGCACGCTCCGCAATACTCCTAGGGGTATTACGTGTTTGGATGTATACCCCGGGGGGTAATTTCAATGGGAAGGGAAAGATCTCCGTGTTCTTCATCGACACCATTGACCTAAAAGGCCTCGGCAACCGCAGCTACCTCGCCGGGGGCCAGCAGACGGCCGTGGTCGTCGACCCGCCGCGCGACTTCGACCAGGTGCTGGCGGTGGCCGCGCGCCGTGGTACACGGATCTCGCATGTGGTGGAGACCCACATCCACAACGACTACGTCACCGGCGGTCTGGAGCTGGCCCGGGTGACCGGTGCCGCCTACCTGGTGCCGACCGGCGCACGCGTGTCGTTCGCGCGGGTGCCGGTGGCCGACGGCGACACCGCCACCATCGACGGCGGGCTGGAGCTGCGCGCCGTCGCCACGCCCGGCCA
>NZ_JBIARC010000043.1:0-77104 GCF_042889625.1 Streptomyces sp. NPDC002573
CGCCGCCCATGCCGACAGGCGAGCGGTCTGCCGCTCCAGGTCCGGCTTCTGATCGTGCGAGGAAACACGGGCATACAGACCTACACCACCGGTCATGGAGGGTGAGGTGTTCGCGTCGATGTTCACCAGGATCGTGCGCGGTCCCACGCGTTCCGCAGGTACCGGCAATGTGCCCTCACGGAACCATCGATACGCGGTACGCGGGGCAATTCCCTGCGCACGTGCCCATTCCGTCAGGTTCATGCACAAGATCGTACAACACTCATGACATCTAAAAGACACTCATGGACACTTACCCGAGAGCAGGTTCTGACCCCTCGGTCGCCGAAGAGGACCTCTCAACGCCGACCGTGCGGGCCCAGATTGAGCAGCACCGTGCCGAGGTCGGCGGAAGTGAGGGCCGGCGTCGGCAGAGGGGGTGTGTCCGGGTGGGCGCGAAGGTCGTCAAGGAGCAAGGCGAGCGGGCGGAGCCAGGTGTCCGGGGCGACCGTGGTGAGCGCGGGAACCGCCCGGCCCAGTGCTGCCAGGGCGAAGAGCAGGTCCTCGGTGGTGAGGTCCGGGCGGAGGGTGCCCTGTTCCTGACCGCGCCGGAGCAGCCCGTCGATGGTTGTGCGGTTGTGGGCGTGGATCGCCTCCAGCGCGGTGACGCCTTCCAGATTCGTGGTCATGAGGTCGTTGGTGCCGCGGTCTGCCGCCAAGCCGGCGAACACTGCTCGTAGGTACTCCGTCAGTCCCGTCCATGCGTCTTCGGCGGCTCTTGCCCGTTCGCCCGCCGCTGTGGTCTCAGTGAGCGCATCGCGGAAGACCTCATCGACGAGCGCGGCACGGGTCGGGAAATGGCGATAGAGGGTGGCGTTGCCCACGCCCGCCCGCCGGGCGTGACGCGCGTGCCGTCGTCCTGCTGTCCCCGGACCGCGTTGCGCGCCGCATCATGGGACGCAACATGACGGACGACACGCGTCGGCCGGACGCTGCCCGCGCGGGCCACGCCCAGGCCTGCGCCCTGGCCCCTTCGGTGGCCGACGTCTGGCAGGGGTGACGCGGGGTCAAAGTGCACGTCGCCCGACATCGCCTGACCGCGTGAGTTGCGTTGGATGTGCGGCCTCACGCGGCGTAGGGCGTAGCCACGGTCGGTCAGAACAGAATCCTGGCCCACACCGTCTTCCCGACGCCCCGGTCCCTGACTCCCCACGACTCGGACAGCGCGGCGACGAGCAGCAGGCCGCGGCCCGAGGTCGACTCCGGGTCCGGGTCCGCCGGCACCGGCAGGCGCGCGCAGGCGTCGGACACCTCCACGTCCACGGTCTTCTCACCGTCGTACGCCATCGCCACCTCGAAGTAGCGGCCGGGCACACGACCGTGGCGTACGGCGTTCGTCGCCAGTTCCGAGACGACGAGTTCGACGGTCTCGCGCGCCTCGTCGGGCACGCCCCAGGAACGCAGGACACGGCGGGCGCCGCGGCGGGCCTCGACGGCGTGGCGCGGGGTGGGCGTGAACCTCAGCCGCCAGGTGCGGAGCCGCACACGCGCGCCGTCACTTTCTGTATTCACAGGGCTACTTTCGGCCCTGGTCGCTACCGTCGCCAGTGACCGAGCGTCGACGACTGCGGACGGCAACTGGTGCGCTGCGCGCGTTGATCGGCGTAGAGCCGTGTAGAGGGGGTGGTGCTGCGGTGGGGCAGCCCAGGAAGAACTCGCCGTCGCCCGCCGCGCAGTACTTCGCAGAGGTCCTGCGAACGCTGCGCGTGAACGCCGGGTTGTCGCAGAACGAGTTGGGCGAGCGGATGGCGTACTCGGGGGCGGCGGTGAGCGCGGTGGAGACGTGCGCGAAACCGGCGACGGACGAGTTCATCGCGGCGGCGGAGAAGGCGTTGGGGGCCGGGGGGTTGATTGCGGCGGCTGCGAAGTACCTGCGGCTGGAGCGGTATCCGGCTCATTTTCAGGGGTTCGTGCAGCTGGAGCAGGAGGCGTTGAGCATTTCTTCGTACTGCACGCAGCTCATCCATGGCCTGCTGCAGACGAAGGAGTACGCCGAGGCAGTCCTCAACTACGCTTTCCCGCCCCTGGACACGGAGGAGGTGGAACGGCTGGTGTCGGCACGCATGGAACGTAAGGAGCTGTTGGACCGCAAGCCAGGGTGTGTCGTCAACGTCATCCTCGAAGAAGCAGCCCTCAAGCGCCGGATCGGCGACACAGAGACCATGCGCGCCCAGTACGAGCACCTGTCGGCGAGCACCAGGCGGCCGAACGTCGTCCTTCAGGTCATGCCGGAAAACAGGGCAGGTCATGCGGGCCTGCAAGGCGCCCTCACCGTGCTCGACACCCCGGAGAACACCACCCTTGTGTACATGGAGGGCAATGGCCACAGCACGCTGGTTTCACGGCCCGATGAGGTCGGTGTTCTGGCGCGCCGCCATGCAATGATCAGGAGCCAGGCCCTCCATCCGGAGGAATCCGCCGCCCTGATCGAGCAGTTGGCAGGGGAGCTATGACCGACTTGGCGTGGTTCAAGAGCAGCTACAGCGACAGCAGTGGCGGTGAATGCCTCGAAGCCGCCTTCGCCTGGCACAAGAGCAGCTACAGCGATTCCGGCGGCGGCGACTGCGTCGAAGTCGCCCGCACCGCCCACATACACATCCGTGACTCCAAGGCCCCGACCCGCCCCTACCTGACCCTCTCCCCCGACGCCTGGGCCAGTTTCCTGACCCTTGCCTCCAAGGGTGCGCGGCGTTCGGGCCACTCCTCCGCCGTGATCGAGTAGATCGCGGAGTCCCGGAGGCGGTCCTCCTCGCCCGGGGTCCAGGAGCGGGACCAGTTGCGCAGGACGCCCTCGAAGCGGGCGCCGGTGCTCTCGATGGCCGCCCGGGAGCGGGCGTTGCGCGCGTCGGTCTTCAGGTCGACGCGCGCGACACCCCACTCCTCGAACGCGTGGCGGAACAGCAGCAGCTTGGACTCGGCGTTGACACCCGTGCCCTGGGCCGACCGGGCCAGCCAGGTGAAGCCGATCTCGATGGCGTCGAGCCGGTCGTCCGACAGCCAGCAGCGAGGGTCCCAGAAGGAGGTCGTGCCGACCACCCGGCCCGTGGCGAGGGAGATCTGGGCGTACGGCGCCAGTCGGCCCGCCGCCGCCCGGGCGAGCTGGGCGTCGATGTAGTCCCCGACCTCGTCGGCTCTGGGCACCCAGGTGTACGCGTAGGAGGTCCGGTCCTCCTCCGCCGCCACCGCCAGGCCGGCCGCGTGCCGGTGCTCCAGCGGCTCCAGCCGCACGAGCGTGCCCTCCAGGACCGGTCCCCTCAAGATGAACGTCACCGTTGCAGCGTGGCGGATCCGCTCGTCGGCGTCGAATGGATTTCGTACTCCTTCACACGTTCCTCCGCCCGCCGGGCCCCCTTCGGAGCCAGGGACGTCAGCGCCACCCCGCCCACCAGCAGCGCCGCCGCTCCCCAGCGCAGCGGGGTGATCTGCTCGCCCAGGAACAGGGCCGCGGACGACATGCCGAAGACGGGGACGAGCAGGGAGAACGGGGCGACCGTGGACGCGGGGTGGCGTCGCAGCAGCCAGCCCCACGCGCCGAAGCCGAACACGGTGGTGATCCAGGCGACGTAGAGGACGACGCCCACGCCTTGCCAGTCCAGGGCCCGCAGGGCCGACAGGTCGCGGGAGGGGCCTTCGGTCAGCAGGGACAGGCCGAGCAGGGGCAGGACGGGCACGGTGCTCACCCACACCATGAAGTTGAGCGCGTCGGGCGGGGACGCCTTGCGGGTCAGGACGTTGGACAGGCCCCAGAAGGCCGCCGCCGCGATCACCAGGGCGAACGCGCCGAGCGGACCGGCCGTGCCCTCGTCGACGGCCGCGAGGACCACTCCGACGAGGGCCACCGCCATCCCCAGCGCCCGTACGCGCGTGGGCCGTTCGCCGAGGGCCGCGAAGGCGATCAGCGCCGTGAAGACGGACTGGATCTGGAGCACCAGGGAGGACAGTCCGGCGGGCATGCCCGCGTTCATGCCGAGGAACAGCAGGCCGAACTTGGCCACGCCCAGGACGAGGCCGACGGAGAAAATCCATTTCCAGGCCACCTTCGGGCGGCCGACGAAGAAGACGGCCGGGACGGCGGCGGCCAGAAAGCGCAGGGCCGAGAACAGCAGGGGCGGGAAGTGGCCGAGGCCGATCTCGATGACCGTGAAGTTCACGCCCCAGACGGCGGTGACAAGGACGGCGAGAGCAAGGTGTGCGGGTCGCATGCGTCGAGGATCACGGCCGGCGACCGTGAAGCACCAGCGATGATTGCTGCATGATCGGATGAAGCATCGCTAATCCCTGAGGGGGGTCCATGCTCGATCTCCAACGGCTGCGCGCCCTGCACGCCGTCTCCGTCCACGGCACGGTCGGTGCCGCGGCCGCCGCGCTCGGGTACACGCCGTCCGCGGTCTCCCAGCAGATCGCCAAGCTGGAGCGGGAGACCAGGACGACACTGCTGGAGCGGGAGGGGCGCGGGGTGCGGCTCACCGACGAGGCACGGCAACTCGCGGGCACCGCACAGGAGTTGATGGCGATCGTGGAGCGCGCCGAGACGGACCTGGAGGAGCGGCGTGGGGTGCCGGCCGGACGGCTGACCGTGGCCGCGTTCCCGTCGGCGGCGCGCGGGCTGATGCCGGGCGTGCTCGCGGACCTGGCGCGGCGGCATCCCGCCCTGGACGCCCGGCTCACCGAGGTCGACCCGCATCTGTCGGTGGACCTGGTCGCTAAGGGCGCCGTCGATCTCGCCGTCGTGCACGACTGGGACATCGCCCCGCTGCCGGCGCCCTCAGGGGTGGAGCAGGCGGTCATCGGGGACGACCTGTGCGATCTGCTCGTCCCCGAGGGGCACCCGTTCGACGGGCGGGAGTCCGTGCGGCGCGAAGAGCTGGGCGGCGAGCGATGGATCTGCCAGCCGCCGGGCCGGGTCTGTCACGACTGGCTGCTGCGGACCCTGCGGTCGGCGGGACACGAACCGGAGGTCGTCCACCAGGCCGACGAGAATCCCACCCTCGTCGCCCTGGTCGGAGCCGGCCTCGGGGTCGCGCTCATCCCGCGCCTGGGCCGCGGCCCGCTGCCGCCCGAGGTCGTCGAGGTCGCCCTCGACCCGATGCCCGTACGACGGCTCTACGCACTGTGGCGCACGGGCGCGGCGCGGCGGCCGGCGATCGCGCAGACCGTGCGGACACTGAAGGAGTTCTGGCCCGGGGCGGCGGCACGGGCGACCCGCTGACCTCCTGCGTACCGCTTGCGGATTCCGGGGGCGCCCGGGGAACCCGTCCGAGCCCGCCTTCGTCCAAGGCGCAGGCTGCCGGATGAGTCTCCGCCTGCGGTGTCGGCCTCGCTGCTGGCTGCGATCGCTGACCCACCCTCTCCGCCGCACGCGGCCGGCAGCACGCCGTCATCGGCGCGCCCCCTCCACCTGCGCCGATGGCGGCCCCCCGCCGGTTACCGTGCAGTGCCTTGACTGGCAGAAACTTCCCGGATATTGGTGACTCCTCGGAAGTTTCCTTCAGCGTTCTCCTTCGGAAGGAGCGCATGTGCACGACTCCGGCACAGGAAGCACCGCACACCCCTCCAGACGCTCGGTCCTCGCCGCCACGGCGGGCCTGACCGCGGCCCTCGCCCTCACCCCGGAATCCGCCCGCGCCGCCGGGCGCGACGACGCGCGGCTCACGGCCCTCATCTCCCGTATGACGCTGGAGGAGAAGGTCGGCCAGCTCTTCGTGATGCGGGTCTACGGCCACTCGGCCACCGACCCCGACCAGGCCGACATCGACGCCAACCTCGCCGAGATCGGCGTACGGACGGCCGCCGAACTGGTCGCGAAGTACCGCGTCGGCGGGATCATCTACTTCACCTGGGCGCACAACACCCGTACACCGCACCAGATCGCGGACCTCTCGAACGGCATCCAGCAGGCGTCCCTCGCCCAGCCGCGCGGCCTGCCCGTGCTCATCGCCACGGACCAGGAGCACGGCATAGTGGCCCGCGTGGGCAGGCCCGCCACCCTCTTTCCCGGCGCGATGGCGATCGGGGCCGGGGGCTCCCGGGCCGACGCCCGTACCCTCGGCCGGATCTCCGGCGCCGAGCTGCGCGCCATCGGCATCCGTCAGGCGTACGCGCCGGACGCCGATGTGAACGTCAACCCGGCCAACCCGGTCATCGGCGTACGGTCCTTCGGCGCGGACGCGGACGCGGTGGCGGGGCTTGTCGCCGCGGAGGTGAAGGGCTGTCAGGAGTCCGGGGTCGCGGCCACCGCCAAGCACTTCCCCGGCCACGGCGACACGGCCGTCGACAGCCACTTCGGATTCCCGGTCATCACCCACAGCCGTGAACTGTGGGAGAAACTCGACGCGGTGCCATTCCGGGCGGCGATCCGCGCGGGGATCGACTCGATCATGACCGCGCACATCATGGTCCCCGCGCTCGACGACTCCGGCGACCCGGCGACGCTCTCCCGCCCGATCCTCACCGGCATCCTGCGCGAGGAGCTGGGCTACGACGGGGTGGTGGTGACCGACTCGCTGGGCATGGAGGGCGTGCGCCAGAAGTACGGCGACGACCGGGTGCCCGTGCTCGCCCTGAAAGCCGGCGTCGACCAGCTGCTCAACCCGCCCTCCCTGGACCTCGCCTGGAACGCGGTGCTCACGGCCGTGCGCAGCGGGGAGCTGACCGAGGCGCGGCTCGACGAGTCGCTGCTGCGCGTCCTGCGGCTGAAGGCGAAGCTCGGGCTGCTGGACCGGCCGTACGTCACCGCGGACGGAGTCGACCGGACCGTCGGCACCCCCGGGCATCTGCGCACGGCGGACCGTATCGCGGACCGTACGACCACACTGCTCGTCAACCAGCGGGGACTGCTGCCGCTGTCGCGCCGTACGCACCGCAGGATCCTCGTCGTGGGCGCGGATCCGGCTTCGCCGTCCGGCACCGACGGGCCGCCCACCACCGTGCTCGCGAACGCCCTCACCGCCCTGGGCTTCACCGCGACCGCGCTGTCCACCGGCACGGCGCCCACGGCGGCGGCGATCGAGAAGGCGGTGACGGCGGCGGGGGACTCGGACGCGGTGGTCGTGGGCACCTACAACGTGACCGCGACCAGTTCCCAGCGGACCTTGGTGACCCGGCTCGCCGCCACCGGGAGACCGGTGGCCGCCCTCGCGATCCGCAATCCGTACGACGTGGCCCAACTCCCCGACGCCACGGCCTGCCTGGCCTCCTACTCCTGGACCGACGTGGAACTGCGCGCGGCGGCACGGGTGATCGCGGGCCGAGTACGGCCGCGCGGCAGGCTGCCGGTGCCGGTGCCGCGGGCGGACGATCCGACGCAGGTGCTGTACCCCCTCGGGTACGGGCTGTCGTACCAGGGGTACGCCGGAGACCTCTCGTACGGCCCCTGAATGTCGCAAAGCGCCCTGGTTGTCTGGCGTGAGCCGTGCCCGCGGTTCACGCTGGACGGGGGAAACCGGGGGGTTGGCGATGCGAGGGACACACGCGTGGCTGGGTGCGCTGCTCACAGCCGCGCTGGCGGCGGCCGGGCTGTGCGGGTGCCAGTCGCCGTCGGGGGCGGCACAGGAGCGGCCGGGCGGGGACACCCCCTCGCCCGTGGCGTCCGGGTTCGGGGTCGAGTTCCTCGCCGTCGGCGAGTGCAGCTCCTTCGGGACGACGAGCTTCACCGAGGTGCCGTGCACCAGCGAGCGGGCGGCGGCGCGGGTGGTCGCCCGGTTCGACGGGGGCCCGCCGGACGGCGGTCCCGCGTGCCCGGCGACCACGGACTTCGTCCTGCACATCAGCGCGTCCGGGACCGTGCCCCGCGGCTACGCCTGTATGCGGAACCTCGAGCCGCCGCACCCGGGGGACCCCGGCGGCGGGGGCGGACCGCGCACGATCGTCGGGGACTGTGTCTACGGCGCGGGCAAGGGCGAGGTCCGCGAGACGGCCTGCGACGGCAAGGGCGCCCACCGGCCCGAGTACAAGGTCACCTCGGCAGTGTCGCGGCGCTCGCAGTGCCCGCCGTCGACCGCGCTGTACGTCCAGCTGGGCGGTGAGAAGCCGGTGGGCTGTGCCCGGAAGACGTGAGCCCTCCGGGCACGGCCCGGCCGTCACGGCCGAAGCGCCGGCTCCCGCTCCACGTCCCGGCGGTCCAGCCGCGCGTCGTAGCGCGCCAGCGGCCGCGCGGCCGACGGGTCGGTGCGGACCGCCGCCGGTGCCACGCCCGCCCAGTCCAGGATGCGGGCCGTGGCCAGGGTCTTCTGGTCGGCGACCAGACCGGCCACGTTCGCGCCGTGGTTCAGGCCCGGAGCCGTGAAGACGTAGGAGTCCCGCGCGCCCGCGCCGAGCCGGAAGCGCTCCGCGCCCCACGGGTCGTTCTGGCCGTAGACGAACAGCATGTGCCGTGCGTGGTGGCGCACCCAGGTGTCCACGTCCCGCATCGCCCACGGCTGGAAGCGCATCGGGATCGAGCGGGGCACGAAGTTGCGGGGCGGCTGGTAGCCGTAGCGGATCAGCGGCTTCTCGATGTACGGGAAGTGGATCGTGGGCGCGCCAAGCTGGGTGCCCGCCTGGTAGTAGTACGGCGTGTAGGTCTCCAGCCCCTGGTCCGTGTACGCCGAGAAGCCCGAGATCGTGTCCACCGAGTCCCAGATCTGCTGGTCGGTGGCGTGGGCCGCCTCGGCGGGGACGGTTCCGCAGTCGGACAGCAGGCTGTACTGCCAGAAGCCCCACACATAGTCCAGGACGACCGCCTCGTAGGCCCGGTCCAGACCGCCGATGGTCGTGAACGTGTAGCCGCCGGCTGCCGCGAACTGCTCGTACTTCCGCTCCAGCGGCTCCCGGCGCACCAGCGCCTCGCGCTGCACCGCCTCCAGCCGGTCCCTGCACTCCTTGGTGCCGACCGTCGCGAAGAAGCGGTCGTAGGCCGAGTCCTCGTCGTTGACCACGTCGTTGGGGGCCACGTACGCGACGACGCCGTCCATGTCGTGCGGGTAGAAGCGCTCGTAGTACGTCGCCGTCATACCGCCCTTCGAGCCGCCCGTCGCGATCCACCGGTGGGTGTAGACCGGCTTGAGCGCCTCGTAGATACGGTGCTGGTCGCTCGCCGCCTGCCAGATGTCGAGCTTCGACCAGTCGGCCGGGGCGGGGCGGGACGGCGTGAAGAAGCGGTACTCCAGGGAGACCTGGTTGCCGTCCACGATCTGCGTCGGCTCACGGCGGCCCGGGGTGGTGGAGACGCTGTAGCCGCTGGTGTAGAAGACCGTCGGCCGCGAGACGTCCTTGTGCAGGATCGTGATCCGCTGCTGGAACGTGCCCTCGGAGGGGTGCCGGTGGTCGATCGGCTGGGTGTAGTTGAGCACGAAGAAGCGGTAACCGGCGTACGGCTTCTCCTCGATGAGGCTCATCCCGGGTATCGCGAGCAGCCGGTCCTTGATGTCCGTGTCCGCCGCCGCGGCGGCGGTGGCCGTCCCGGCCGTGCTCAGCGTGCCGATCAGCACCACGAGCGCCAGCAGCCATCTGAGCGCCTTGCGCATGCACCCTCCCCTGTGAACGCGGATGTCCGCCGGAACCTAGCGGAGCAACTCCCGCCGCACCAGGGGAGGTTGGAGATACCTGTGAAATGGCTGAGAAGATCCCCCGCCCCTCGGGGCGGCGGCCGTCAGCACATGATCCAGCCGGAACTGACCGAGCTCGAGCCCACCGACCCCCGGATCCACACACAGCGGTGGCCGGCATGCACGACCACCGGCCCGGCGTGGTAGGTGAACTGCCCGCTGTCGGCCACCGGACGGCTGCCGCGCGCCTGCACGCTCACCGACATCGCCTTCCGGCCGAAGGTGTTCCTCGCCACCGTCACCGCGCACACGAAGCCGTCCCGCTTGTACACCCGCACCGAGCCGGTGGCGAACGACAGCGTGCGCACCTGCCGTCCGGAGCAGGGGTCGTCCGCCTGCGCGTGCCCGGGGCTCGCCACCGCGAGCAGACCGGACGCCGTCAGTACGGCCAGGCCGAGCGCCAGGCGCCGGCGTATCGCACCACTGTCCACTTCTCGTCCCTCCCGCGACCATCAACGTACTGGTGTACGGACGCAGGACGTAGGTCCGATGGTTGCGTCGCACGGTCTCCCTGCCCCATGGGGAACCGGAATTGCCCCTCCGACCGCCGGTCAGGCCGTGGACCCGACCGGCTCCTCCGGCTCCGGCGTTCCGACGAACGTCCGCCACAGCCGTGCGTAGCGGCCGTCGAGACGCAGCAGCTCCTCGTGGGTGCCGTCCTCCGCGACCCGGCCGTGGTCCATGACCACCACCCGGTCGGCGCGGGCCGCCGTCGTCAGCCGGTGGGCGACCACGAGCGTGGTACGGCGGCCGGTGAGACGGTCCGTCGCCTGGTTGACCTGGGCCTCGGTGGCCAGGTCCAGCGCGGCTGTGGCCTCGTCAAGCAGCAGGATGTCGGGGTCGACGAGTTCCGCGCGGGCCAGGGCGATCAACTGCCGCTGTCCGGCGGACAGATTGCGGCCGCGCTCGGCGACCTCGTGCAGATAGCCGCCGTCCAGCGTGGCGATCATGTCGTGCGCGCCGACCGCCCGTGCCGCGGCCTCCACCTGGGCGTCGGTCGCGTCCGGCCGCCCGTAGGCGATGGCGTCCCGGACGGTCCCCGCGAACAGATACGCCTCCTGGGGGACGACGCCGAGCCGGTGCCGGTACGAGGTCAGGTCGAGGGAGCGCAGATCGGTGCCGTCGATCAGCACCCGGCCGTGCGTGGGGTCGTAGAACCGGGCGACCAGCTTGACCAGGGTCGACTTGCCCGCGCCGGTCTCCCCGACGAAGGCGACGGTCTGCCCGGCGGGGATCCGCAGATCGATGCCGCTGAGGGCCTCCTCGTCGTCGCCGTAGGCGAAGTCGACGCCGTCGAAGGCGACCTCACCGTGCAGGGACCGCACCGGGAGCGGCTCGTCGGCGGCCTCGGTGGCGGTCGGCTCCCGCAGCAGCTCCTGGATCCGGCCGAGGGACACCGTCGCCTGCTGGTAGCCGTCGAAGACCTGGGAGAGCTGCTGCACCGGGGCGAAGAACAGATCGATGTACAGCAGATACGCGACCAGGGCACCCGTCGTCAGCGTCCCGGCGTCCACCCGGTGCGCGCCCTCGATCAGCACGGACGCGGTGGCCACCGACGACAGCAGCTGCACGAAGGGGAAGTACACGGATATCAGCCACTGGCCGCGGATACGGGCCCGGCGGTAGCTCTCGCTGGCCTCGGTGAACCGCCGTCCGCCGTCCTGCTCGCGCCGGAACGCCTGGAGGATCCGCAGCCCGGACACCGACTCCTGGAGATCCGCGTTGACCGTCGAGACCCGCTCGCGGGCGAGTTCGTACGCCTTCACGCTGGCCCGGCGGAAGAAGACGGTCGCCACCACCAGCGCCGGCAGGGTGGCGAACACCACGAGAGCGAGCCGCACGTCGATCACCAGCAGCGCGACCATGATGCCGAAGAAGGTGACCACGGAGACGAAGGCGGTGACGAGCCCCGTCTGCAGGAACGTCGACAGCGCGTCGACGTCGGTCGTCATCCGGGTCATGATCCGGCCGGTCAGCTCCCGCTCGTAGTAGTCGAGCCCGAGCCTCTGGAGCTGCGCGAAGATCTTCAGGCGGAGGGAGTAGAGGACGCGCTCACCGGTGCGCCCGGTCATCCGGGTCTCCGCGACCTGCGCCGTCCACTGCACGAGGACGGCGAGCAGGGCCAGCAGGGACGCGGCCCAGACCGCGCCGACGGCCATCCGGGACACACCCTGGTCGATACCGTGCCGGATCAGGATCGGCAGCAGCAGACCCATGCCCGCGTCGACGGCGACGAGGCCGAGGCTCGCGAGGAGCGGCAGACCGAAGCCGCGGAGCAGCCGGGTGAGGCCGTACGACTCCTCGGCCCGCACCGCGCGTGCCTCGTCGACGCCGGGGGTGTCGGTGGCCGGGGGCAGCTGCTCGACCTGGGCGAGGAGTTCGGGGGTGGCCGGGGAGCCGCTCAGCGCGCGGTCCCGGGGCTCGCGGTCGCCGGTCCACAGATGAGGGGTGACGCCCCGCTCCGCGTCGAACTCGGCGTCCAGTTCCTCGCGGACGGAGGAGTCCTCCCGGGGCGCGGCGGGCAGGGCGTGGCCGGGCGAGACCCCGCCCAGTTCGTCGGGGTCGGTCAGCAGCCGCCGGTAGAGGGCGGATCGCTCCTGGAGTTCCTCGTGTGTGCCGATGTCGGCGAGCCGGCCGTCGTCGAGGACCGCGATGCGGTCGGCGAGGTTGAGGGTCGAGCGCCGGTGGGCGATCAAGAGGGTGGTGCGCGCGCCAGCGCTCGTTGAGGGGTGGTGGTCGGGCGACGGGCGGGCGGTACGGCCCTCCATGACCTGCTTCAGCGCCTCGTGGATCTCGTGCTCGACCCGGGCGTCCACCGCCGAGGTCGCGTCGTCGAGGACCAGCAGCCGGGGGTCGGTGAGGATCGCCCGGGCCAGTGCGATGCGCTGGCGCTGACCGCCGGAGAGGGTGAGGCCCTGCTCGCCGACCTTGGTGGCGTAGCCGTCGGGCAGCTCGGCGATGAAGCGGTCGGCCTGCGCCGCGCGGGCGGCCCGCTCGATCTGCTCGTCGGTGGCGTCCGGGCGGCCGTAGGCGATGTTGTTGCGGACCGTGTCCGAGAACAGGAAGGAGTCCTCGGGGACCAGCCCGATCGCGGCGCGCAGGGACGACTGGGTGAGCTCGCGCACGTCGTGGCCGCCGACGAGGACGGCGCCGTGGGTGACGTCGTAGAAGCGGGGCAGCAGCAGGGAGACCGTCGACTTGCCGGAGCCGGAGGAGCCGACGACGGCGAGGGTCTCGCCGGGACGTATCTCGAAGGAGAGGCCGTCGAGGACCGGGCGGCCGTCCTGGTAGGCGAAGGAGACGTCGTCGAACTCGACGGTCGCCGGGGCGTCGGCGGGCAGCTCCTTGGTGCCGTCCGACAGCGAGGGCTCGGTGTCGATCAGTTCCAGGATGCGTTCGGCGCCCGCGCGGGACTGCTGGCCGACGGTGAGCACCACGGCCAGCATGCGCACCGGGCCGACGAGCTGGGCGAGATAGGAGGAGAAGGCGACGAACGTGCCGAGGGTGATGTGTCCGCGCACCGCGAGCCAGCCGCCGAGCGCCAGCATGGCGACCTGGCCGAGGGCGGGCACGGCCTGCAGGGCAGGGGTGTAGCGGGCGTTCAGCTTGATGGTGCGCAGCCGGCCCGCGAAGAGGCGGCGCCCGACCTCCCGGAGCTTGCCGGTCTCCTGTTCCTCCTGCCCGAAGCCCTTGACCACGCGGACGCCGCTGACGGCGCCGTCCACCACGCCCGCCACGGCGGCGGCCTGCGCCTGGGCGTACCAGGTGGCCGGGTGCAGCCGGGTGCGGCTGCGCTTGGCGATGAACCACAGGGCGGGCGCGACGGCCAGCGCGACCAGGGTCAGCGGCAGCGACAGCCACGCCATGATCACCAGGGAGAGCAGGAAGAGGAGGACGTTCCCGATCGTCATCGGGAGCATGAACAGAAGACCTTGCACCAACTGAAGGTCGCTGGTGGCGCGGCCGACGACCTGGCCGGTGGACAGCTCGTCCTGGCGGCGCCCGTCGAGCCGGGTGATCGTCCCGTACATGTCCGTGCGCAGGTCGTGCTGGACGCCCAGGGCGAGCCGCCCGCCGTAGTAGCGGCGGATGTAGGTGAGGACGTAGACGAGGACGGCGGCGCCGATGAGCGCGCCCGCCCAGGGCCCCACGGACCGGCTGTGGTTCCCGATGACATCGTCGATGATCACTTTGGTGATCATCGGGACGACCGCCATGACGGCCATGCCGCCCAGCGAGGAGCCGAGCGCGAGGATCACGTCCTTCGGGTAGCGCCACGCGTACCCCGCGAGCCTGCGTGCCCAGCCGCGTGTCTCCCCCTCGTGCGCCACCACGCCGGTCCCTTCCTGTCGCCCTGATCGTCCGGACAGCACCAACGCGGACCAGGGCGGATTTCATCCCTCCGCAACAATTCCCGGCCGAAGGTCGCAGCCGTCTGCGACTGCGGGCCCAGTCCGACGGAGCGCGTGCGGGGAACGTGAGTGACGTTTCTGCGGTGAAGGTGGCGGCCCGACCGGGTGAGTAAAAGATATCTATAGAGAATGACTTGTACAGGTACAGAAATAATCCCGATCAGGTAAAGGACCTCCACAGAAGGGCTGGACGGTGGCCTACGGAAACGAGCTGCAGGAGCAGATCGCCGCGCAGGGAACCACACCACTGATCGGTGTCTACGACATGTACTCGGCCTCGATCGCGGCCGCGCACTACGACGGGATGTTCGTGTCCGGCTTCGGATTCGCCGCGTCGCACTACGGTCTGCCCGACATCGGTGCCGACCTCCAGACCGGCAGCGGCACCGCGGGCAGCGACCACGACGGCAGCGCGGTCGACGCGATCCAGGCCCTTGTATGCGCCGGGGCGCGGGACGACGGCGAGGAGGACGGCGGCTGAGGCCTCCGGAGGACCACGGGGAACGGCCGGGCGCGTGGGCGCCCGGCCGTTGCGCGGTCCGCGGGCCGTCAGTGGCCGGCGGGGTGCGGGAGGCGTACGCGCAGTGAGTACAGGCGGGTGACCTGGCCCGCGTTCTGGTTGTCGTCGCTGACCAGCAGCACGTTCAGCCAGCCGTGCGCGGCGCCCGTGACCGCCATGCCCTCGATGTTGTCGAGCAGCGGGTTCGGCTGGGGCTGGTGGGCCTGCGCGCCGAGCGAGGGGCAGTTCACCAGGTCCGCCAGGAGGGTCTTGCGGACGAGGCGCACACCGCCCTGTCCGGTCAGCGTGTCGATGCCGCGAGTGTCCGTGGCGTGCCGGAGGTCCGCCAGGTAGAGGCGGACCGTGTTGCCGTACCCGGCGGTGAACCCGCGCTCCAGGACCAGCAGCCGGCCGTCGGGGGTGGCGGTGGTCTCGGAGACCCCGAGGCCGGTGTCGGTCCGGTAGCCGTACTGGGCCGCCGACGCGAAGTGCCTCCCCTGGCGCGTCCAGGTCTGGAAGCGGACGATGCCCGGGGTGTCGCCGCTGAGTGAACCCTCCATGCTGGCCAGCAGCGTGCGGCCGCCGGGCAGCAGGGTCAGGCCCTCGAAGGTCAGGTTGGCGGTGGCCCGGCCGGCCGGGGCGACCGCCAGCGGGGCGGGCACCGGAAGACGGTCCAGGAGCTTTCCGTCGCGGGAGTAGCGGCGGACGGACGGCTCGGTCTCGGAGGAGACGAGCCGCGTGCCGGTGGGGGTCCCCCCGCTCGAGCGAAGCCGAGAGTGGGGGAAGTCGACGAGCAGTCCCTCGGAGTCGAGCGCGGCACCCTTCTCGTCGGCCAGGTTCACCACGCTCGTGGGCTTGAGGGTCTTGGGGTCCAGGGTGAACAGGGACGAGCGGTCGGAGAGCGCGACGATGCGCTTGTCGCTGTCGACGGAGAGCGCGGAGAGGTTGCCGACGAACGTGCCCTCGTAGCTCGTCTTGTCGAGGGCGTCCGAGAAGCCCCGGATGTCCACGGTGGAGGAGCACGCGTGCGGGGCGGCGGGGGTGCCGGCGGCGGCCGGTGAGGTGGCCGCCGCCAGGGTGGCGGTGACGGTGGCGAGAAGGATTCTCAGGCGCATGCCGTCACGGTAGGGCGACGCGGCTGGCCCCGGAGTGGACTCCCCTTGAACCAGCCGGAGTTGGCCCGTGTCGGCTCACCGCCGGGCCGGCGGCTTTCAGTTCGCCGGGACCGCCGGGATCGCCTCCTGCGGTGTGCTCGTGGGCACGTACGCGCTCTTGGCGGAGACCGTCGGCACCAGGTCCTTGTGGATGGCCTTGGCCACGTTCTGGATCGTGGTGACGCCGTAGTCCATGGTGCTGTTGTCCTGCGTCAGCACGGTGATCATGTAGTCGTGCCCGGCCCCGTTGAAGGTGCCGACGCTGTGCACGCGCCAGCCGTGCGTGGCGCGCGACAGCCAGCCGTTCTTCACATGCACGGAGACACCCGAGGGCGCGCCCGCCGGGGTGCCCCAGCGCTGCGCGGAGACGACCTTCCCCATCAGCTTCAGGATGTAGGCCCGGGAGTTGTCGCTCAGCACGGAGTTCTTGGCGGTGATCAGCTTGAGCAGCTTCTGCTCGTCCTGCACGGTGATCTGGGTCAGGCCCCAGTAGCCGTTCGCGCCCGGCTTGGTCTGGGTCATACCGGCAGCCGTGAGGAAGCCCTTGACCTTCGTCAGGCCCAGCTGCCTCCACAGCGTGCTGGTCGCGTCGTTGTCCGACTTGGTGATCATCGCCGTGGCGAGGGAGGTCTCACGGTCGGTCAGATAGCGGTTGTGCTTCTTGGCGTCCCACAGCAGTGTGGCGAGCACCGTGACCTTGACGACGCTGGCCGAGTCGTAGGCGCTGGTGGCACGCAGCGAGCAGGTGGTGTTCGTGGACCGGTCGTAGAGGCCGACCGCGACGGTGCCCTTGCGGTTGGCGAGGGCCGCGGTGATGTCCTTCTGGAGCTTGGCGGCGAGACCCGTCTTGCCCGAGGTGCAGCTCACCGTCGGCGTCGTGGCCGAGACGGGCGTCGCGGCGACCACGGACGGTATGAGAATCCCGGCGGCGATACCCGCACCGAGCACACGGGCACGCCGGGATCTGTGGTGAGTCATGGAAGTCCCCCATCCCTTACGTGGATTCGGACGTGCCCCCGGCACGTCCTGCCCTGATGACTCACGGGTACAGGTGAAAGGTTGCACGAGAGAACATCCTTTCCCGGTTGCCCGTCCCTCAGACGTCCTTCCGCCACGGAGGAAACCGCCCGGCGCGGCGCGGCCCTGACCACGATCCGGCCGGGCGCTGTTGCGATCATGGGCGCACGCGTCCGGAGACACGGGGAGGAAACAGTGAGCTACTGCCTGGAGATGAGCACCGGTGACATGCGGAGCGTGATGCGGCTGCTCACCGCGGTGGAGCGGACGCCGGAGCAGGAGCGGATGCTCGGGATCGTGCGCGAGAGGTGCGCGCGGACCGACGCGCGGCTCCAGGAGCAGGACGTCGATCTCGGTGTGTCCGTCGGCCGCGCGCTCGACGAACTGCTGGAGGGCGCCCCCAGCGTGGACGTGAGCCCGGCGTACACCTATGCCTTCCACGAGGTGGTGGCGTGCCACTTCTCCGAGACCGTGGACCTCGGGTCCTGGCGGCGGCTGTCCTGGTTCCACTCGGTGGACGACGAACTGGCCCGGCACGGTGTGCCGTCCGAGCTGCGACCGGGCTCGTACCTGTTCAGCGGGCCGCCGGTACAGCTGCCGCACGCCGGCGACATCGTTCCGCAGATCGGGGTCCTGGCGGCCCAGCGTGCCGCCGCGGTCGCCGAGGCGTACGAGGCGGTGCTGGACCGGCTGGACCCCGACCACCAGGGCACGGTGCGCCGGTTCGCCGAGGTCCTGCAGTTCGAGGCCGAGGAGTGGGAGAGTGCCCGGGAGCTCGGCCGGACGAACGACACGATCTTCTTCTGGTTCCGGTGACCCGGCCGCGGTGACGGCACGTCAGGTGCGTCGGACGTAGCGGACCCGTCGGACGTGTCGCGCCCGTCGGAGGTATCAGGCGCGTACTTCCAGGTGCGTCGGGGCGAACATGCGCAGCACCGCCGGGAGGACGACCACCGAGGGTCCCGGCTCGGCGAGCGCCTTCGTCAGGTCCTCCTCCAGGGTGTCCGGGGTCGTACGGACGCCCGGGACGCCGAACGACTCCGCCAGGGCCACATAGTCCGGGCGGGTCAGTTCCGTCGCCGTGGCCTGGCCGAAGGCGTCCGTCATGTACTCGCGCAGGATGCCGTAGCCGCCGTCGTCGACGATCAGCCAGGTCACGTTCAGGTCGTACTGCCGGGCCGTCGCCAGCTCGGCGATGGAGTAAAGGGCTCCGCCGTCGCCGGAGACCGCGAGCACGGGGTGCGTGGGGTCGGCCACGGCGGCGCCGAGCGCGGCCGGGAAGCCGTAGCCGAGGCCGCCCGCGCCCTGTGCCGAGTGCATGGTGTTCGTTCCCCGCGGGTCGAACGCCGACCACGCCCAGTACGCCAGGATCGTCATGTCCCAGAAGGACGGGGCACCGGCGGGCAGGGCGCGCCGCACCGACGCCAGCAGCCGCTGCTCCAGGGTCAGTTCCTGGGCCGCGATCCGCTCGGCGACCCGCGCCAGCACTGCCCGTACGCGCTCGGGGGCGCTCGCGTCCTCCCGTTCCGACACCGTCTCCAGCAGGGCCTGCAGGGCCAGACGCGCGTCCGCGTGGATGCCGAGGGCGGGGTGGTTGGACTCCAGCTTGCCGAGGTCCGCCTCGATCTGGATCACCCGGCCGCGCGGCTTGAACGTATGGTAGTTCGAGGACAGTTCGCCCAGGCCCGAGCCGACCACCAGCAGGACGTCCGCGTCCTCCAGGAAGTCGGTCGTGTGGCGGTCCTCCAGCCAGGACTGCAGGGAGAGGGGATGCTCCCAGGGAAAGGCGCCCTTGCCGCCGAAGGTGGTGACGACGGGGGCGTTCAGCTTCTCGGCGAGCCGGCGGAGCTTGCCCGCGGCATCCGCCCGGACCACTCCCCCGCCCGCGATGACCGCCGGGCGGGACGCCTTCGACAGCAGGTCGGCCGCGACCGCGGTCAGTTCCGGGCGCGGGGGCAGGTCCTCCGGCGTCGCGTCCACCGCGGTCACCACCGGCAGGGCGGTCTCGGCGAGCAGCACGTCCTGGGGGATCTCCACCCACACCGGCCCGTGTGGGGCCGTCAGCGCCGACTTCCACGCCTGGGCGATCGCCGACGGGATCTGCGACTGCGTACGGACCGTGTGCACCGACTTGACCACGCCCCGGAACGAGGCCGACTGGTCGGGGAGTTCGTGCAGATAGCCGTGGCGCCCGCCGCCCAGCCCGGCGGCCGGGATCTGACTGCTGATCGCCAGGACCGGGGCCGAGGCGGCCGCCGCCTCCTGGAGCGCGGCCAGGGACGTCAGCGCGCCCGGGCCCGTCGAGAGCAGGAGCGGGGCGGCCTCTCCCGTGATCCGTCCGTAGGCGTCCGCCGCGAAACCGGCGTTGTTCTCCACGCGCAGACCGACGTACCGCAGCGTGGAGCGGCGCAGTGCGTCGAACATGCCGAGCGCGTGCTGGCCGGGCAGGCCGAAGACGGTCGTCGCGCCCAGCCCGGCCAGGGTCTCCACGACCAGGTCTCCGCCGTTGCGGCCGGTGGGAGTGTTCAACGCGGCCTCGGTCTGCGCCGCCGTCGGACGGAGAACCAGGTCGTGGTCGTGGGTCACTTGGTCTCGGTCTCCTCACCGGCGCGGGCGGCCGCGATCTGGCGAGTCATGATCGTCGTCAGCTCGTAGGCGGTGTGGGAGGCGGCCACCGAGGTGATCTCCGCGTGGTCGTAGGCGGGCGCCACCTCGACGACGTCCGCCGAGACCAGGTTGCAGGAGGCGAGGCCGCGCAGGATCTCCAGGAGCTCACGCGAGGTCATGCCGCCGGCCTCGGGGGTGCCGGTGCCCGGGGCGTGCGCGGGGTCGAGGCAGTCGATGTCGATGGAGATGTACAGCGGGCGGTCGCCGATGCGCTGGCGCAACTGGTCGGCGACCTCGTCCGCGCCGCGCCGGTAGATGTCGGCGGAGGTGACGATGCCGAAGCCCATCTTCTCGTCGTCGGTGAGGTCCTGCTTGCCGTACAGCGGGCCGCGGGTGCCGACGTGGGAGAGCGCGGAGGTGTCGAGGATGCCCTCCTCGACGGCGCGGCGGAACGGGGTGCCGTGGGTGTACTCGGCGCCGAAGTAGGTGTCCCAGGTGTCGAGGTGGGCGTCGAAGTGGAGCAGGGCCACCGGGCCGTGCTTCTTGGCGACGGAGCGCAGCAGCGGCAGGGCGATGGTGTGGTCGCCGCCGAGGGTCATCAGACGGGCGCCCGTGCCGAGCAGTTCGTCGGCGGCGGCCTCGACGGTCTCCACCGCCTCGTTGATGTTGAACGGGTTCACGGCGATGTCGCCGCCGTCCGCGACCTGGGCGAGCGCGAAGGGGGAGGCGTCCTGCGCCGGGTTGTACGGGCGCAGCAGACGGGACGCCTCACGGATGGCGTTGCCGCCGAAGCGGGCGCCGGGGCGGTAGGAGACACCGGAGTCGAAGGGCACACCGACCACCGCGACGTCCGCGGTGCCGACCTCGTCGAGGCGGGGCAGCCGGGCGAAGGTCGCGGGGCCCGCGTACCGCGGGATGCGGGACGAGTCGACGGGTCCGCGGGGTCGGCCGGCGCCTGCTGCGGGGTTCTCGGTACTGCTCATCGTCGGACTCCTCCGGGTCATGCGGGTTTCTTCCAGTGTCGCGGACCCCGGGGCGGGGTCCGCACGGTCCGGCCGCCGTGCGGCGGCCGGACCGAAGCATCCAGGGCTCAGACGCCCACCGTCGTCGGCTCCTCCGCGGCCGGCGCGCCACGGCCCGCGAGCCGCTCGCGCCAGGCGGTCAGCACGGCCTCCTCGGTCGGCTTCGTCGCCAGCGACACCACGACGTACGTCGCCAGCGAGGCCAGCAGCCCGTAGTAGACGGGCTCGTTGGCGAGGATGCCGTAGGTCGCCATCAGGGCGATGACCGCGAGACCGCCGACGGAGACCGAGGCGAGCGCGCCCTGCGCGGTGCCGCGCTTCCACAGCAGTCCGCCGAGGATCGGCACCAGCAGCCCGCCGACGAGCAGGTTGTACGCGACGGTCAGCGCCTCGACCACGTTGTTCAGCGCGATGGCCGTACCGATCACGGCGACCCCCATCACGAGGATGAAGACGCGGTTGCCCCTGACCTCGTCGTGCGCCTCGCCCCCGTCGCGGCGCACGACACCGCGCAGCCGCGACCAGATGTCGTTGTTGGCGACGGTCGCACAGGCGATGAGCGCGCCGGAAGAGGTCGACATCACCGCGGCGAGGGCCGCCGCGAGCACCAGCCCGCGCACACCGACGGGGAGTTCCTGCTTGACGATGGTCGCGAAGGCGTCGTCCGGGCTGCCCAGCTTCGGGAACAGCACCTTGGCGGCGGTGCCGATGACGGCGCCGGCAAGCGCGTAGACCAGGCAGTAGGTGCCGGCCACCGTGCCGCCCCACCTGGCCGTCGTGTCGCTGCGGGCGGTGAACACGCGCTGCCAGATGTCCTGTCCGATCAGCATGCCGAACGTGTAGATGAGGACATAGGTGAAGATCGTCTCGCCGCCGATGCCCAGCGGGTCGAAGTACGACGTCGGCAGCTTGGCCTTCATCTCGCTGAAGCCGCCCGCCCGCATCACCGCGAGGGGCAGCAGCAGAAGCAGGACGCCGATGGTCTTCACCACGAACTGCACCATGTCGGTGAGCGTGATGGACCACATGCCGCCGAGCGTCGAGTACGCGACGACGATGGCGCCGCCCAGAATGATCGCGACGGTCCGGTTCATGTCGAAGAGGACGTCGAAGATGGTGGCGTAGGCGATGGTCGAGGTGACCGCGAGCATCAGGGTGTACGCCCACATGACCACGCCCGAGATCACACCGGCCCGGCCGCCGTACCGGAGGTCGAGCATCTCGGAGACGGTGTAGACCTTCAGCCGGGCGATGCGCGCGGAGAAGAAGACGGAGAGGACGAGCAGTCCGAGGCCGATGGTGAACACCATCCAGGCGCCGGACAGCCCGTACCGGTAGCCGAGGCCGACGCCACCGATGGTGGACGCGCCGCCGAGGACGATCGCGGCCATGGTGCCGGAGTACATCGCGGGCCCGAGCCGGCGGCCCGCGACGAGGAACTCGCTCTTGGACTTGGCGCGGCGCATGCCCCACCAGCCCATCGCCAGCATGCCGGCGAGATAGACGACGATCACTGTGTAGTCGACGGCCATTGGGGCCCTCCTTCGCATACTTTCCGGTGGCGTGTCGTGCAGAGACGTAGAGGTTCCTGGGGAACCGGGACGTCGGCAGCGGACCGCGGGGACATCCGCCCGTACCCGCGGCTGCCGGTCTGCAGAGACACTAGGTGGCCGGAAAGCGACTCTGAAGTGTACGTTTCATCCATCTGAACCGAGCAGACTGGAGGAACCGTCCACCATGCCGGATCCGTCGTCACCGGCCGCTCCGGCGGTACCCCCCACACCACCGGTGCCGCTGTCGGCCCTGCTCGCCCGGGAGGACCTGGCCCTGCGGCAGATCGCCGGCCCGGCCGGCCCGGACATCGTGATCCACTGGGCGCACACCTCGGAGATGGCCGACCCCTACCCGTATCTGCTGGGGGGCGAGCTGCTGCTGACGGCGGGCGTGCAGATCCCCGAAGCGGCCGGCACCGGCGCGGGGGCCCCCGGTGGCGCGGGTCCTGGACCGGAGAAGTACTTCGACGACTACGTCTCCCGGATCGTGGCGGCGGGCGGCGCGGCACTCGGTTTCGGTCTGGCGCCGGTCCACGACACGGTGCCGCCCGCGCTGGTGGCGGCCTGCGACCGCCACGGGCTGCCGCTGCTGGAGGTCCCGCCGCAGACGACGTTCTCGGGCGTGGCCCGTGCGGTGTGGCAGCTGATGGCCCAGGCCCGGCTGGCCGAGCTGCGCCGTGTCACGGAGGCCCAGCAGAGCCTGGCCGCGGCGGCGGCCCGCCCGGACCCGATGCCCTCGGTGCTGCGGCAGCTGGCCCAGCGGGTCGCGGGCTGGGCGGTGCTCTACGGCCCGGACGGGACGCATCTCGCGGCGGCGGGGCGGGGGCCGGAGAGCGAGGTACGGGAGGCGATGGCGGAGCTGGCCCGGGTCGTACGGCCCGTCGGCACCGCGGCCGCGCCCTCGGCGGACGCCCCGCAGCCGGGTGCGCCCGCGGGGCCGGGCCGTACCCGCCCCGCTCCGTCCTCCGCCGCCGAGACCGTCGCCGGGACACATCTGGCCGCCTACGCGCTCAACCCGGTCCAGGGCTTCGTCCTCGGGGTCGCCTCCCCGCGGCGCGACCCCGGGGACCACACCATCGCCTCGGTCGCCGCGGTCCTGCTCTCCCTGCTGACCGGAGAGCATCACAGCGGAGCGGGCGCGGCGCGTTCGTCGGCGCTGGTACGGCTGCTGCTGGGCGCCGCACCCGAGGCGGTCGCACCGCTGCTCGGGGACGACCGGTGGATCGTCGTGCACGCCCGCCCGGACGCCCCGGCCCCCGAGGCCAAGCGGCCGCACCCCGGCGGCACCGGTCCGCACGACGCCATGGCCGCCGCCGCGCTCGGCGCCGCGCTAGGGTCCGCGCTGGTCGACCTCGAGGAGGGGGCGGTACGGGTCCTCGTCCCCGCCGACCGCGAACCGGCCCCGCTCCCGGGCTGGACCCTCGGCGTGAGCGCGCCCGTCCTCCCGGGCGACTGGCCCGCCGCCGACGCCCAGGCGGCCCGCGCCCTGACCCGCGCCCGCGCCACGCGTGCGCCGCTGGTGCGCCACGGCGAGCGCACGGGGCTGGCCGACCTGGTCCCGGCCGAGCAGGCCGAGCTGCACGCCCGCACCCTGCTCGCCCCGATCGCCGGGACACCCGCCCTGGTGGAGACCCTGCGCACCTGGCTGTCCCTGCACGGCAGCTGGGACCGTACGGCGGTCGCCCTGTCGGTCCACCGCAACACGGTGCGCCAGCGCATCGCCCGCTGTACGGCACTGCTGGACGCGGACCTGGACGACCCGGACGTACGGATGGAGCTGTGGTTCGCGTTGCAGCGGACGGGACAGGGCCGCGCGGCGCCCGCCCGCGCCGAGTGACGCACGTCCCACGCTGCGGAACAACGGCCGTCCCGGCGCAGCTCGACGGCACAATGGGGGCCATGCCGATACCCGGGACCCCCAGCCGCGCCGAGCTCGTCGACCACCTCGTCCGCACGCGCATCGCGGGCGACGTCGCCACGCCCCGTGAGAACAACCTCTCGCACTACCGCAAGCTCTCCAACGGCGACCGCAACTACTGGCTCGGCCTGGAACTCGGCGACCGCTGGACCGACGAGCAGGACGTGCTCGCCGTCATGGCGGAGCGCTGCGGCGTGAACGACGATCCCGAGTACCGCTACGGCCAGGACACCATCGACCCGGAGCTGACCGTCGCCGCCCTGGACCGTCTGGCGGCCCGCCTGCGCAAGGCCGCCGACAGCCGGCAGCGCGTGCTGCTGGCCACCGGGCACCCCGGGGGGCTCCTTGATGTGCACCGCGCCACCGCGGCCGCCCTGCGCGCCGCCGGGTGCGAGATCGTCGTCATCCCGGACGGACTGCAGACGGACGAGGGGTACGTCATGCAGTTCGCCGACGTGGCCGTCCTCGAGCACGGCGCCACCCTCTGGCACACGCACTCCGGCGAGCCGATGGGCGCGATCCTGAAGGGTCTGGAGGCGGCGGGCCGCCCGCTGCCCGACCTGGTCGTCGCCGACCACGGCTGGGCGGGCCGCGCGGGCCAGCTGGGCATCGACTCCGTCGGCTACGCGGACTGCAACGACCCGGCCCTCTTCCTGGCGGAGTCCGAGGGAACCGTCCAGGTAACGGTCCCCCTCGACGACCACGTCACCAGCCCCCGCCACTACGACCCGCTGACGGCGTACCTGCTCGACGCGGCGGGGCTGACGAACGGCGACTGAGCCCCGTCGCCACGCGGACGGCGGCCGCGTCCCGTCACCACGGAACGCGGACCACGCCCTCCTGGATCACCGAGACCGCCAGGCGGCCGTCCTGGGTGTAGATGCGGGCCTGGCCGAGGCCGCGGCCGCCGTGTGCGGAGGGGGACTCCTGGTCGTAGAGCAGCCACTCGTCGGCCCGGAACGGGCGGTGGAACCACATCGCGTGGTCCAGGGAGGCCCCGACGACATCGCCTATGGCCCAGCCGCCGCGCCCGTGCGCGAGCAGCACCGAGTCGAGGAGCGTCATGTCGGACACGTAGGTCGCGAGGACCACGTGCAGCAGGGGGTCGTCCGCGAGCTTGCCGTTGGTGCGGAACCACACCTGGGAGTGCGGCTCGCGGGGGTCGCCGAACTTCCCGTAGGGCGGCTCGTCGACGTACCGCAGGTCGATCGCCTCCCGGGCCTCCAGGAGGCGCTCCACCACCTGGGGGTCGAGGTGGCCATAGGAGCGCAGCCGGTCCTCGGAGGTGGGCAGGGTGGCCGGGTCGGGAGACGGCGGCATCGGGGCCTGGTGGTCGAGGCCCTCCTCGTCCGTCTGGAACGACGCGGACAGCGTGAAGATCGGCTTGCCGTGCTGTACGGCGACGACCCGGCGGGTGGTGAAGGAGCGGCCGTCGCGCAGACGCTCGACGTTGTAGACGATGGGCGCGCCGGGGTCCCCCATGCGCAGGAAGTACGCGTGGAGGGAGTGCGCCAGCCGGTCCGCGGGGACCGTGCGCCCGGCGGCGACCATGGCCTGGGCCGCCACCTGCCCGCCGAAGACACGGGGGACGACGGCGGACCGGGACTGGCCGCGAAAGATGTTCTCCTCGATCTGCTCCAGGTCGAGCAGATCGAGGAGACCCTGTAGTGCCTGACTCATGGGTCAGTTCTATCCGCAGGTGGTTGCGCCGGGCTTACAGGCCCATGTCCTTGGCGATGATCGTCTTCATGATCTCGCTCGTGCCGCCGTAGATGCGGTTGACGCGGTTGTCCGCGTACAGGCGGGCGATCGGGTACTCGTTCATGAAGCCGTAGCCGCCGTGCAGCTGGAGGCAGCGGTCGATCACGCGGTGGGCGACCTCGGTGCAGAAGAGCTTCGCGGAGGCGGCCTCGGCGGGGGTCAGCTCACCGGCGTCGAGGGCCTCCGTGGCGCGGTCGGCGACCGCCTCGGCCGCGTCCACCTCGGCCTGGCAGGCGGCCAGCTCGAACTTGGTGTTCTGGAAGGCGGCGACGGGCTGGCCGAAGACGGTGCGCTGCTGGACGTAGTCCTTGGCGAACCGGACGGCGGCCTTGGCCTGCGCGTAGGCGCCGTAGGCGATGCCCCAGCGCTCCGAGGCCAGGTTGTGGCCGAGGTAGTAGAAGCCCTTGTTCTCCTCGCCGAGCAGGTCCTCGACGGGCACCTTGACGTCGACGAACGCCAGCTCGGCGGTGTCGGAGGTCTTCAGGCCCAGCTTGTCGAGCTTGCGGCCGACCGAGTAGCCCTCGGCCTTGGTGTCCACGACGAAGAGGGAGATGCCGTGGCGGCGGTCCTCGGCGGTGGGCGCGGAGGTGCGGGCGCAGACGATCATGCGGTCGGCGTGCACGCCACCGGTGATGAAGGTCTTCGCGCCGTTGAGGACGTAGTGCGTGCCGTCCTCGGAGAGCTTGGCGGTGGTCTTCATGCCCGCGAGGTCCGAGCCGGTACCCGGCTCCGTCATCGCGATGGCCCACATCTCCTCGCCGGCGACGAACTTCGGCAGGTAGCGCTTCTTCTGCTCGTCGGTGGCGAGCAGCTTTATGTACGGCAGGCCGAGCAGCACGTGGACACCGGAGCCACCGAAGGACACGCCCGCGCGGGCGGTCTCCTCGTACAGGACGGCCTCGAACTTGTACGAGTCGATGCCCGCGCCGCCGTACTCCTCGTCGACCTTGATACCGAACACGCCCAGCTCGGCGAGCTTGTAGTAGAAGTCGCGCGGCGCCTGGCCGGCGGCGAGCCACTCGTCGTAGACGGGAACGACCTCGGCCTCGATGAAGGCGCGCAGGGTCTCCCGGAACGCCTCGTGATCCTCGTTGAACAGCGTACGGCGCACGCCGCCACCTCCGCGTACCTTGACTGTCTAAGCGCTTGCTCATATCAAACGTACCGGCGAGTAGAGGCGGGCGTCCAGAGGCCCCCTGGTAACGCTCGTCACGCTTCCCGGGCGGCCCTGGAGCGGAAGGCCTCCGCGAGCGCGGTGTTGACGAGCGTGACGGCGGCCAGGACCCCGGCTGCGACGGGGTGACCGACCGCGTACAGGGCGGCGGCGCCACCGCCGAGCACCACCGCCTTCACCACGAGAACGAGCGGTAGCCCCGGCCGCAGCCGGGCCCGGGGCGCGGCGAACAGGCCCCACACCGCGACGGCCAGCGCCGGAGTGGCCACACCGAGCACGATCCGAAGCGCACCTTCATGGCCCGCACCGAACCCCCACCAGCCCAGGCACACCAGGGCGGCGAGCTCGATCAGGAACGCGAGGACCTCGTTCACGGCGTACCAGGGTGGCACTCCGCTCATGGCCGCGTCGCCCGCCCCGCCGGCCGTACGGGCCTCCCCGGCCGCTCCGCCCCGTCCCGCCATCCGGCTCTCACCCCTTGTGCCGCGTCCGGCGTCTGCCGCCGTCACTGCCCCCCGGCCGCCGCGAAGGCGCCCCGGGCCATCCGGTGCAGCAGCTCCGCCGTGGCTCCCCGGCTCGGGAGGGGGCCCCGGCGGCTCAGGTGCGGGGTCGAGTTCAGCAGGCCGAAGACCGAGTGGACCGCCGAGCGGGCCGCCGGTTCCGTCAGCTCGGGGTAGACCTCGCGCAGGACCTCCACCCACAGTTCGACGTACTGCCGCTGGAGCTGGCGCACGAGCTTGCGGTCGCTGTCCCGGAGGCGGTCCAGCTCGCGGTCGTGCAAGGTGATCAGGGGACGGTCGTCGAGCGCGAAGTCGATGTGCCCCTCGATGAGCGAGTCGAGGACCATCTCGGGGGCGGCCGCCCCGTCGGCCTCCGCCAGGCGCCGCTTCGCCCCCGTCAGCAACTGGCCGCTGATCCCCACCAGCAGCTCCGCGAGCATGGCGTCCTTGCCCGCGAAGTGCCGGTACAGACCCGGTCCGCTGATGCCGACGGCGGCGCCTATCTCGTCGACCCCCACACCGTGGAAGCCACGCTCGGCGAACAGCCGCGCGGCCTCCTTGAGGATCTGCTCGCGACGGGTGGGGGCGTCGGTTCTGGTGGCCATGAAATCAATTCTAGACAGGGAGGTTAGCGGTCGTTAACCTGAAGGAAATGCGTTAACGCTCATTAACAAGGTGAGGGGACCGCAGGATGCTGGAGGCACCGGAGCTGACGAGCGCGGCAGAACCCGCGTCGGAGGCCTGGCGGGCCAATGAGGAGGCGCACCGCGCGCTGGGCGAGGCGCTGCGCGCCAAGCTGGCCGCGGCCCGCCTGGGCGGCGGCGAGAAGGCCCGTGCGCGCCACACCGCCCGCGGCAAGCTGCTGCCGCGCGACCGTGTGGACACCCTGCTCGATCCGGGGTCGCCCTTCCTGGAGCTGGCGCCCCTCGCGGCCGACGGGATGTACGACGGGCAGGCCCCGGCCGCCGGAGTGATCGCCGGGATCGGCCGGGTCAGCGGCCGCGAGTGCGTGATCGTCGCCAACGACGCCACGGTCAAGGGCGGCACGTACTACCCGATGACGGTGAAGAAGCACCTCCGGGCCCAGGAGGTGGCGCTGGAGAACCGCCTCCCCTGTCTGTATCTGGTCGACTCCGGCGGTGCCTTCCTGCCCATGCAGGACGAGGTGTTCCCCGACCGCGAGCACTTCGGGCGGATCTTCTACAACCAGGCGCGGATGTCGGGCGCCGGGATCCCCCAGATCGCCGCGGTGCTCGGGTCCTGCACGGCCGGCGGGGCCTATGTCCCGGCGATGAGCGACGAGGCCGTGATCGTGCGCAACCAGGGCACGATCTTCCTGGGCGGCCCGCCCCTGGTGAAGGCGGCCACCGGTGAGGTGGTGACGGCCGAGGAGCTGGGCGGCGGCGAGGTCCACTCGCGGGTGTCGGGCGTGACCGACCACCTGGCCGAGGACGACGCGCACGCGCTGCGGATCGTGCGGGCCATCGTCTCCACGCTTCCCGCACGCGGGAAGCTGCCCTGGGAGGTCGTCCCGTCGGTCGAGCCGAAGGTCGACCCCTTCGGGCTGTACGGCGCGGTCCCGGTCGACTCCCGCACGCCGTACGACGTGCGCGAGGTCATCGCGCGCGTGGTGGACGGCTCGCGCTTCGCGGAGTTCAAGGCGGAGTTCGGCCAGACCCTCGTGACCGGCTTCGCCCGTATCCACGGCCACCCGGTCGGGATCGTCGCCAACAACGGCATCCTGTTCTCCGAGTCCGCCCAGAAGGGCGCCCACTTCATCGAGCTGTGCGACCAGCGCGGCATCCCGCTGGTGTTCCTGCAGAACATCTCCGGCTTCATGGTCGGGCGGGACTACGAGGCGGGCGGCATCGCCAAGCACGGCGCCAAGATGGTCACGGCCGTCGCCTGCACGCGCGTACCGAAGCTGACGGTCGTCGTCGGCGGCTCCTTCGGCGCGGGCAACTACTCGATGTGCGGACGGGCCTATTCGCCGCGCTTCCTGTGGATGTGGCCGAACGCCAAGATCTCGGTCATGGGCGGCGAGCAGGCCGCGTCGGTCCTCGCGACCGTCAAGCGCGACCAGTTCGAGGCGCGCGGGGAGGACTGGCCCGCGGAGGAGGAAGAGACCTTCAAGGCCCCGATCCGCGCCCAGTACGAACGCCAGGGCAACGCGTACTACGCGACCGCCCGGCTGTGGGACGACGGTGTGATCGACCCGCTGGAGACCCGGCAGGTGCTGGGCCTGGCCCTGACGGCATGCGCCAACGCGCCCCTGGGTGAGCCCCAGTTCGGCGTCTTCAGGATGTGAGGGGGACCATGTTCGACACGGTGCTTGTGGCCAACCGGGGCGAGATCGCCGTACGCGTCATCCGTACGCTGCGGTCGATGGGCGTGCGCTCGGTGGCCGTCTTCTCCGACGCCGACGCGGACGCCCGCCATGTCCGGGAGGCCGACACGGCGGTCCGGATCGGTCCGGCGCCCGCGGCCGAGAGCTATCTCTCGGTGGAGCGTCTGCTGGAGGCCGCCGTCCGGAGCGGCGCCCAGGCGGTGCACCCCGGGTACGGCTTCCTCGCGGAGAACGCCGCGTTCGCGCGGGCGTGCGCGGAGGCGGGCCTGGTCTTCATCGGCCCTCCCGCGCAGGCGATCTCCCTCATGGGCGACAAGATCCGCGCCAAGGAGACGGTGCGCACGGCCGGCGTCCCGGTCGTGCCCGGATCCAGCGGCAGCGGCCTCACGGACGAGGAACTGGCCGCGGCGGCCGGGGAGATCGGCATGCCGGTGCTGCTGAAGCCGAGCGCGGGCGGCGGCGGCAAGGGCATGCGGCTCGTGCGGGACCCGGCGGTGCTGGCGGACGAGATCGCCGCCGCCCGCCGCGAGGCCCGTGCCTCCTTCGGCGACGACACGCTCCTGGTGGAGCGCTGGATCGACCGCCCCCGCCATATCGAGATCCAGGTCCTGGCCGACGGCCACGGCAACGTGGTGCACCTGGGCGAGCGCGAGTGCTCCCTCCAGCGCCGCCACCAGAAGATCATCGAGGAGGCGCCCAGTGTGCTCCTCGACGAGGCCACGCGCACCGCGATGGGCGAGGCGGCGGTCCAGGCCGCGCGCTCCTGCGGGTACGAGGGCGCGGGCACGGTGGAGTTCATCGTGCCGGGCGGCGACCCCTCGTCGTACTACTTCATGGAGATGAACACCCGCCTCCAGGTGGAGCACCCGGTCACCGAACTGGTCACCGGAGTGGACCTGGTGGAGTGGCAGCTGCGGGTGGCGGCGGGCGAGCCCCTGTCCTTCGGGCAGAAGGACATCACGCTCACCGGACACGCGGTCGAGGCCCGTATCTGCGCCGAGGACCCGGCCCGCGGCTTCCTCCCCTCCGGAGGCACCGTGCTGGCGCTGCGCGAGCCGCAGGGGGACGGGGTGCGCACGGACTCGGGCCTGACGGAGGGCACCGAGGTCGGCAGCCTGTACGACCCGATGCTCTCGAAGGTCATCGCCTACGGCCCCGACCGCGCGACCGCGCTGCGCAGGCTGCGGGCGGCCCTCGCCCGGACGGTCACGCTGGGCGTGCAGACCAACGCCGGCTTCCTGCGCCGGCTGCTGGCCCATCCCGCGGTCGTGGCGGGCGAACTGGACACGGGTCTGGTGGAGCGGGTGGTGGACACACTCGTCACCACCGAGGTGCCGCAGGAGGTCTACGAGGCCGCGGCGGCCGTCCGCCTGGAGGCGCTGAAGCCGAGCGGCGCGGGCTGGACCGACCCGTTCTCCGTGCCGAGCGGCTGGCGGCTGGGGGGCGAGCCGCGGCCGGTGGCCTTCCCCATGCGGGTGTCCGACCCGGTGGAGTACGCCCCGCGGGGCACCCACACGGTGACCGAGGACTCGGTGTCCGTCGTCCTGGACGGCGTACGCCACACCTTCCGGCGGGCCGGGGACTGGCTGGGCCGCGACGGGGACGCCTGGCATGTACGCGACCACGACCCGGTCGCCGCCTCGCTCACCCGGTCGGCGCACTCCGGCACCGAGTCGCTGACCGCGCCCATGCCGGGCACGGTGACCGTGGTCAAGGTGGCCGTCGGGGACGAGGTGACGGCCGGGCAGAGCCTGCTGGTCGTCGAGGCGATGAAGATGGAGCACGTCATCTCCGCCCCGCACGCCGGGACCGTCGCCGAACTCGACGTCACCCCCGGCACGACGGTCGCCATGGACCAGGTGCTGGCCGTGATCGCGCCGCACGAGGAGGACGGGGAGGCGACGGAATGACCGCTCAGGGACTGCCCATGGTCGTGCCCTCCGAGGACCTGCCCCCACGGGTCAGGATCCACGAGGTCGGCGCGCGCGACGGGCTGCAGAACGAGAAGAGCACGGTGCCGACGGAGGTGAAGGCGGAGTTCATCCGCCGGCTCGCGGACGCGGGCCTGACCACCATCGAGGCGACCAGCTTCGTCCACCCCAAGTGGGTGCCCCAGCTCGCGGACGCCGAGCAGCTGTATCCGCTCGTCGGCGATCTGCCGGTGGCGCTCCCGGTCCTCGTCCCGAACGAACGCGGACTGGACCGCGCGCTCGCGCTCGGCGCCCGCCGGATCGCCGTCTTCGCCAGCGCCACCGAGTCCTTCGCCAAGGCCAACCTCAACCGCACGGTGGACGAGGCCCTCGCGATGTTCCGGCCGGTGGTGGAGCGGGCGAAGGAGCACAAGGTGCACGTCCGTGGCTATCTGTCCATGTGCTTCGGCGACCCCTGGGAGGGGGCCGTGCCGATCCACCAGGTCGTCCGCGTCAGCAAGGCGCTGATGGACATGGGCTGCGACGAGCTGAGCCTGGGCGACACGATCGGTGTGGCGACGCCGGGCCATGTCCAGGACCTGCTGTCCGAGCTGAACGAGGAGGGCGTGCCGACCAGTGCCATCGGCGTGCACTTCCACGACACCTACGGCCAGGCCCTCGCCAACACCCTGGCGGCGCTCCAGCACGGCGTGACGACGGTCGACGCCTCCGCGGGCGGCCTCGGCGGCTGCCCGTACGCGAAGTCCGCCACCGGCAACCTCGCCACCGAAGACCTCGTCTGGATGCTTCACGGCCTCGGCATCGAGACCGGCGTCGACCTCGGCCGGCTCACCGCCACGAGCGTGTGGATGGCCGCCCACCTGGACCGGCCCAGCCCGTCCCGTACCGTCCGAGCCCTCTCCCACAAGGAGTGACCCCCATGGACCACCGACTCTCCCCCGAGCTGGAGGAACTCCGCCGCACGGTCGAGGAGTTCGCGCACGACGTCGTGGCGCCCAAGATCGGCGACTTCTACGAGCGCCATGAGTTCCCGTACGAGATCGTCCGCGAGATGGGCCGGATGGGCCTGTTCGGACTGCCCTTCCCCGAGGAGTACGGCGGCATGGGCGGCGACTATCTGGCGCTCGGTATCGCGCTGGAGGAACTCGCCCGGGTGGACTCGTCCGTCGCCATCACCCTGGAGGCGGGGGTGTCGCTCGGCGCGATGCCCGTCTACCGCTTCGGCACGGAGGCCCAGAAGCAGGAGTGGCTCCCGCGGCTGTGCTCCGGCGAGCTCCTGGGCGCCTTCGGTCTGACCGAGCCGGACGGCGGCTCGGACGCGGGCGCCACCCGGACGACGGCGCGGCTGGACCCGGAGACGGACGAGTGGGTGATCAACGGCACCAAGTGCTTCATCACCAACTCGGGCACGGACATCACCGGTCTGGTGACGGTCACCGCGGTGACGGGCCGTACGCCGGAGGGCCGCCCGCACATCTCCTCGATCATCGTCCCGTCCGGCACGCCCGGCTTCACGGTGGCGGCCCCCTACTCGAAGGTGGGCTGGAACGCCTCGGACACCCGTGAGCTGTCCTTCGTGGACGTGCGCGTCCCGGCCGCGAACCTGCTGGGCGAGGAGGGCCGCGGCTACGCCCAGTTCCTGCGCATCCTGGACGAGGGCCGGATCGCGATCTCGGCGCTGGCGACGGGCCTGGCGCAGGGCTGTGTGGACGAGTCGGTGAAGTACGCCAAGGAGCGCCATGCGTTCGGCCGGTCGATCGGCGCGTACCAGGCGATCCAGTTCAAGATCGCGGACATGGAGATGAAGGCCCACACGGCCCGGCTGTCCTGGCGCGACGCTGCGTCCCGTCTGGTCTCCGGCGAGTCCTTCAAGAAGGAGGCGGCCCTGGCGAAGCTCTACAGCTCCACCGTCGCCGTGGACAACGCCCGCGACGCCACCCAGATCCACGGCGGCTACGGCTTCATGAACGAGTACCCGGTGGCCCGGATGTGGCGCGACTCCAAGATCCTGGAGATCGGCGAGGGCACGAGCGAGGTCCAGCGCATGCTGATCGCCCGGGAGCTGGGACTGACGGGCTGAGCCCGCAGCACCGACCACAGCGATGAGGGGCCCGCGCCGCACCAGGCGCGGGCCTCTTCGCATATGAGGCGCGGTCCGTCCCGCGACCTGCCCCCTGGACAGGAAGTGAGGTTAGGCTAACCTACCTTCGACTCGTCCGGCGGATGCTCCGCCCCGTTCGAAGGCAGCACACCCATGTCCAATGCCCGTGCCACCCGCCTCACCCGTCGCGGCCTTCTCGGCGCCGGCGGCGCTCTCGGCCTCGGTGCCGCGCTCGCGGCCTGCGGGGGCGGCGACAAGGGGAAAGACACCGGCTCGGACAGCGCGAAGGGCACGGACAAGACCGGCCCCTGGTCGTTCAAGGACGACCGCGGGCAGACCGCGAAGGCGGACAAGGTCCCCGCCGACATCGTGGCGTTCGTCGGTGTCGCCGCCGCGCTGCACGACTACGGCGTCGGTGTGAAGGGCGTCTTCGGCCCGACGAAGACCAAGGACGGCAAGGCCGATGTCCAGGCCGGCGGGCTCGACGTCGACAAGGTCACGCTCCTCGGCAACGAGTGGGGCCAGTTCAACATCGAGAAGTACGCGGCCCTCAGCCCCGACCTGCTCGTCACCACGATGTTCGACGGCGCCGGGACGCTCTGGTACGTCCCGGAGGAGTCGACGAAGAAGGTCCTCGCCCTCGGCGCCCCCAGCGTCGGCATCTCCGTCTACGACCGCCAGATGACCGAGCCGCTGCAGCGGATGCTGGAGCTCGCGAAGTCTCTCGGCGCGGACACCGCCTCCTCGGCCATCACCCGGGCGAAGAAGCGGTTCGAGGACGCGGCCGCCCGGCTGCGGGCCGCCACCAGGGCCAAGCCCGGCATCAAGGTGCTGGCGGGCTCCGCGAGCCAGGACATCTTCTACGTCTCCGGCTCCGACCTCTCCGTCGACCTGGAGTACTTCAAGGCCCTCGGCGTGAACTTCGTGGAGCCCTCCGCCTCCGCCCTCAAGGCGAGCGGCGGCTGGTTCGAGAATCTGAGCTGGGAGAACGTCGACAAGTACCCGGCGGACATCATCATGATGGACAACCGCACCTCGGCCATCCAGCCCGCCGACATCACCGAGGCGACCTGGAAGAAGCTCCCCGCGGTCAAGGCGGGCCAGGTCATCGCCCGCAACCCCGAGCCGATCCTGTCGTACGACAGGTGCGCCCCGCTGCTCGAGGACCTCGCCAAGGCCATCGAGACGGCCGAGAAGGTCAGCTGACCGCCCCTCACCGCCCAAGGCGCCCCGCTCCCGAGGAGCCCGCCTCTCGGGAGCCCTGTCCCCTCAGGAGCACCCATGACGACGGCCGTGGCCGCCCCGTTCCGTTTCTTCTCCCTCCAGGTCGTACGGAGGAGGCGGCTCGGCCCGTCCGTCGTCCGTGTCACCTTCGCGGGGGACGACCTGCGCGCGTTCCGCTCCGACGGACACGACCAGAGCCTGTCCCTCTTCCTTCCGCATCCCGGCCAGAGCGAGCCCGCCGTGCCGATCGAGCTCGGCGACCTCTGGTGGCAGGGCTGGCGCGAACTGCCCGACGACGTACGGGCGGTGATGCGCTCGTACACCCTGCGGTCCCTGCGGCGCGAACCCGATGGACCCGACGAGATCGACATCGACTTCGTACTGCACGGCGTGGCGCCGGAAGCCCCCGTCCCGGCGGGTCCCGCCTCGCTCTGGGCCTCCCGCGCCGCCGCCGGTGACCGTGTCGTCCTGATCGGCCCGGCGGCCGCGGACAACCGCGCGATCCGCTTCCGTCCGCCCGAGGACACCGATCTGGTGGTGATCTGGGCCGACGAGACCGCCGTGCCCGCCGCCTCCGCGATCCTCGAACAGCTCCCCGCGGGCATCCGCGCCCATGTCTGGCTGGAGGCCGGGCAGGCGGGCGACATCCAGGACCTGGCGACGGAAGCCGACGCCGAGGTCACCTGGCTGGTCCGCGGCACAGGGGCCCCCACCGCGCTCGCGGCGGTCAGAGGCGCCGAACTCCCCGACGCGCAGGCCCCGTACGTGTGGATCGCGGGCGAGTCCGGCTGGGTCAAGGAGCTGCGCCGGCACTTCGTCGGCGAACGCGGGATCGACCGCCGGCGCGTCACCTTCGTCGGCTACTGGCGGCAGGGGCTGAGCGAGGAGCAACTGCGCGCCGAGGAGTGACGACGCTCACCGGAGGCGGGGTTCCCCAAGATCAAACTTAGGTTAGGCTAACCTAAGTTTTGCCGGGCGGCTCCGCCCTGCCCCGTCCCGCACGGACTGTCCCCACCGGAGGACCCCCACATGCGCTCTCACCTGCTCAATGACCTCACCGCGGAGCACTACCGCCGCTCCGTGACCGAAGGAGTGGAGCGGGTGGCCGCCAGACTCGCCGCCACCGACCGTCCGTTCACCGGCGTCACGGTCGATGCCCTCGCCCCCCGGATCGAGGGCATCGACCTGGACCGCCCGCTGCACGACAGCACCGCGGCCCTGGACGAGCTGGAGGAGCTGTACCTCCGCGATGCCGTCTACTTCCACCACCCGCGCTATCTCGCCCATCTCAACTGCCCGGTCGTCATCCCGGCCGTGCTCGGCGAGGCCGTCCTGTCCGCCGTCAACTCCTCCCTCGACACCTGGGACCAGTCGGTCGGCGGCACCCTGATCGAGCGCCGGCTCATCGACTGGACCGCCGGGCGCATCGGTTTCGGACCCGCCGCCGACGGCGTGTTCACCTCCGGCGGCAGCCAGTCCAACCTCCAGGCGCTGCTGCTGGCCCGCGAGGAGGCCAAACCGGGGCGGGCGGGATGGAACGCCCCCGACACCTCCGACACCCTCGGCAAACTGCGGATCTTCGCCTCCGAGGCCGGCCACTTCAGCGTGCAGAAGTCGGCGAGACTCCTCGGTCTCGGCCCGGACGCCGTCGTCTCCGTCCCGGTGGGCGCGGACAAGCGCATGCAGACCGTCGCCCTCGCCCACGAGCTGGAGCGCTGCGTCGCGGAGGGCCTCGTCCCGATGGCCGTCGTCGCCACCGCCGGGACCACCGACTTCGGCTCCATCGACCCGCTGCCGGAGATCGCCGAGCTGTGCGCCCGCCACGACGCCTGGCTGCACGTGGACGCGGCCTACGGCTGCGGACTGCTCGTCTCGCCCGCCCGCCGCCGTCTCCTCGACGGCATCGAGCGCGCCGACTCGGTCACCGTCGACTACCACAAGTCCTTCTTCCAGCCGGTGAGTTCGTCCGCCGTGCTGGTCCGGGACGCCTCCACGCTGCGCCATGCGACCTACCACGCGGACTATCTCAACCCGCGCCGCATGGCCACCGAGCGCATCCCCAACCTGGTCGACAAGTCCCTGCAGACCACCCGCCGCTTCGACGCCCTCAAGCTGTGGATGACCCTGCGCGTGATGGGCGCGGACGGCGTCGGCGCCCTCTTCGACGAGGTCTGCGAGCTGGCACGAAAGGGCTGGGAGCTGCTGGCCGCCGACCCCCGCTTCGACGTGGTCGTCGAGCCGCAGCTGTCCACCCTGGTCTTCCGCTACATCCCGGCGGCCGTCACCGACCCCGCCGGGATCGACCGCGCCAACCTGTACGCCCGCAAGGCCCTGTTCGCCTCCGGCGACGCCGTGGTCGCGGGCACCAAGGTGGCCGGCCGCCACTACCTGAAGTTCACCCTGCTCAACCCCGAGACGACGACGGACGACATCGCCGCCGTACTCGATCTGATCCCCGGCCACGCCGAGCAGTACCTGGGAGAGTCCCTTGACCGCGCATCCTGACACCCCCGCCACCCACGACTTCGTGGGGATCGGACTCGGCCCCTTCAACCTCGGCCTCGCCTGCCTCACCGAGCCGATCGACGGACTCGACGGCGTCTTCCTGGAGTCGAAGCCCGCCTTCGAGTGGCACTCCGGGATGTTCCTGGAGGGCGCCCACCTCCAGACCCCGTTCATGTCCGACCTGGTCACCCTGGCCGACCCCACCTCCCCGTACTCGTTCCTCAGCTACCTCAAGGAGCGCGGGCGGCTGTACTCGTTCTACATCCGTGAGAACTTCTATCCGCTGCGCATGGAGTACGACGACTACTGCCGCTGGGCGGCCTCGAAGCTGAGCTGCGTCCGCTACGGCACCACGGTCACCGAGGTGACGTACGAGGAGCAGGACGAGCTGTACGTCGTACGGACGCGGGAGGGGGAGGTCCACCGGGCCCGCCACCTGGTCCTCGGCACCGGCACCCCGCCCCACATCCCCGACGCCTGCCGGGGCCTCGCGGGCGACGTCATCCACAACTCCCGCTATCTGGACCACAAGCACCAGCTCCAGGCCAAGGAGTCGATCACCCTGGTCGGCAGCGGTCAGTCCGCCGCCGAGATCTACCACGACCTGCTCAGCGAGATCGACGTCCACGGTTTCCGGCTGGACTGGGTGACCCGCTCCCCACGCTTCTTCCCGCTGGAGTACACCAAGCTCACCCTGGAGATGACCTCCCCGGAGTACATCGACTACTTCCACGCCCTGCCCGAACGGACCCGCTACCGCCTCACCGAACAGCAGAAGGGCCTGTTCAAGGGCATCGACGGGGCACTGATCGACGAGATCTTCGACCTGCTGTACCAGAAGAACCTGGACGGTCCGGTGCCCACCCGGCTGCTCACCAACTCCGCGCTCACCAGCGCCCGCCACGAGAACGGCACCTTCACCCTCGGCTTCCGCCAGGAGGAGCAGGAGAAGGACTTCGAGCTGAGTTCCCAGGGCCTGATCCTCGCGACCGGCTACCGGTACGTCGAACCGGAGTTCCTGAAGCCGGTCCGCGACCGTCTGCGCTACGACGGACACGGCAACTTCGACGTGGCCCGCAACTACGCCGTCGACGTGACGGGCCGGGGCGTGTTCCTGCAGAACGCCGGCGTCCACACGCACAGCATCACCAGCCCCGACCTGGGCATGGGCGCCTACCGGAACGCGTACATCATCCGGGAGCTGCTGGGCACCGAGTACTACCCCGTCGAGAAGACCATCGCCTTCCAGGAGTTCGCCGTATGAGCACGACCACGAGTGCCGTCGGCACCCTCACCTTCCGGCCGCTCGACCCTCTGAAGGACGCCGAACTCCTGCACCGCTGGGTCACCCACCCCAAGGCGACCTTCTGGAGGATGCAGGAGGCCCGGCTGGAGGACGTCGAGCGGGCGTACATGGAGATCGCGGCCGACCGGCACCACCACGCGTTCCTCGGGCTGCACGACGGCGAGCCCGCGTTCCTGACGGAGCACTACGACCCCGCGCACCGCGAACTCGTCGGCCTGTACGAGCCCCGGCCCGGTGACGTCGGCATGCACTTCCTCGTCGCGCCCACCGACCGGCCCGTGCACGGGTTCACCCGGGCCGTCATCACCGCCGTCGTACGGCAGTTGTTCGAGGATCCGGCCACCGAGCGGATCGTGGTCGAGCCCGATGTGCGCAACACGGCCGTGCACGCGCTGAACGCGGCGGTCGGGTTCGTGCCCGAGCGTGAGATCACCAAGCCGGAGAAGACGGCGCTGCTCAGCTTCTGCACCCGCGAGCGGTTCGAGCGGGCGGTGGCGGCATGACCCTCACCGACGCCGTCGCCCATCTCTCCCCCGAGCGCTGGGCGCAGGCCAACCGTCTCCTCATACGCAAGGCGCTGGCCGAGTTCGCGCACGAGCGGCTGATCGCCCCCGAGGCGGGGGACGACGGCCACTACGTCGTCCACAGCGACGACCGGCTCACCCGCTACCGGTTCCGCGCCACCCTGCGTGCCCTCGACCACTGGGAGGTCGACCCCGAGTCGATCACCCGCCACCGCGACGGCACCGAACTGCCCCTCGCCGCAATGGACTTCTTCGTCGAGTTGAGGACGGCCCTCGGCCTGAGCGACGAGATCCTGCCCGTCTATCTGGAGGAGATCTCCTCCACCCTCTCCGGCACCTGCTACAAGCTCACCAAACCGAAGGTCACCTCCGCCGAGCTCGCCCGGAGCGGGTTCCAGGCCATAGAGACCGGGATGACCGAGGGCCACCCCTGCTTCGTCGCCAACAACGGGCGGCTCGGCTTCGGCATCCACGAGTACCTGTCGTACGCCCCCGAGACCGCGAACCCCCTCCGGCTGGTGTGGCTGGCGGCGCACCGCTCACGGGCCGCGTTCACGGCCGGCACGGGCATCGCGTACGAGTCCTTCGTACAGCGGGAGCTGGGGGCCGCGACCCTGGACCGCTTCCACCGGCGGCTCACCGACCAGGGCCTGGACCCGGCGGACTACCTCCTCATCCCCGTCCACCCCTGGCAGTGGTGGAACAAGCTCACCGTCACCTTCGCCGCGGAGGTCGCCCGGCGGCACCTCGTCTGCCTCGGCGAGGGGGACGACGAGTATCTGGCCCAGCAGTCCGTGCGGACCTTCTTCAACACCGACCATCCCGAGAAGCACTATGTGAAGACGGCCCTGTCCGTCCTCAACATGGGCTTCATGCGCGGGCTCTCGGCCGCCTACATGGAGGCGACCCCGGCGATCAACGACTGGCTGCACGGGCTGATCGAGGGCGATCCGGTGCTCAAGGCGACCGGACTGACGATCCTGCGCGAGCGGGCGGCCGTCGGCTACCGCCATCTGGAGTACGAGGCGGCCACCGACCGCACCTCCCCGTACCGCAAGATGCTCGCCGCCCTGTGGCGCGAGAGCCCGGTCGGCTCGTTCCGGGAGGGCGAGACCCTGGCGACGATGGCCTCCCTCGCCCATGTCGACCACGAGGGCGCCTCCTTCGCGGGGGCACTGATCGAGCGGTCGGGGCTCGCCCCCACCGAGTGGCTGCGCCACTATCTGCGGGCCTACCTCACCCCGCTGCTGCACTGCTTCTACGCCTACGACCTGGTCTTCATGCCGCACGGCGAGAACGTCATCCTCGTCCTGGAGGACGGTGTGGTGCGGCGCGCGGTCTTCAAGGACATCGCCGAGGAGATCGCGGTGATGGACCCGGACGCGGTGCTGCCTCCGGAGGTCACCCGGATCCGGGTGGAGGTGCCCGCGGACCAGAGGCTCCTGTCGGTCTTCACGGACGTCTTCGACTGCTTCTTCCGCTTCGTCGCGGCGAACCTCGCCGGCGAGGGCGTCCTGACGGAGCAGGACTTCTGGCGCACGGTCGCCGAGGTCGTCCACGAGTACCAGGACGCGCATCCGCACCTCGCCGACCGGTTCCGGCAGTACGACATGTTCGCCCCGGAGTTCGCCCTGTCCTGCCTCAACCGGCTCCAGCTGCGCAACAACCGGCAGATGGTGGACCTCGCGGATCCCTCGGGGGCGCTCCAGCTGGTCGGGACCCTGAGGAACCCGATCACGGGCCTCTAGCGCCCGCGCCCGAAACAGACGGGCACCCCGGTGTACGGTCCACCGGGGTGCCCGTCGTCGTCCGGTGCTGCGGTCTACCGCGCGGGCCAGGGCACCTGGGGCGACCGGTAGTACCCGATCCCCAGCGCGTCCCACCGGGGCCCCTGGGCGGCGAGCCGCACCCGGTAGGCGTCCCAGTCGTGTGTGGCGGCCGGCGACCAGCCCAGCTCGGCCACGCCCGGCAGCCGGGGGAAGGCCATGTAGTCGATGTCGGCGTCGGTGACGAGCGTCTCGGACCACAGCGGCGCCTCGACACCGGCGATCGCCGAGGCGGGCGCGCCCGCCAGATAGGTGCCCGGGTCCCAGTCGTAGGACCGTTTGACCTCCACCAGTCCCGCCCAGTCCTGTCCGAGCGGCGTGTCCTTGGTGTACTTCATGTCGAGGTAGACCCGGTCGGCCGGGGACAGGATCAGCCCGGTGCCGTTGCGTGCGGCCTGGACGACCTGGGCCTTCTCGTCGGCGGCGGTGTCGTCGAGGCCCCAGTACTGGGCGAGCGCGCCCTTCACCGGGTGCGCCCCGGTCAGCTGGTGCCAGCCGATCACGGTCTTGCCGTACTTGGCGACGATGGGCTGCACCCGGTCCATGAACGTCACATAGTCGGCGTGGCTGGTGGAGTGTGCCTCGTCACCGCCGATGTGCAGGTAGCGGCCCGGGGTGAGGGCGGCCAGCTCCCGCACGACGTCGTCCACGAAGTCGTAGGTCACCGGCTTGTTCACGCACAGCGAGCTGAAGCCGACGTCGGTGCCGGTGTAGAGCGGGGGTGCCACGCCGTCGCAGTTCAGTGAGGCGTACGAGGCGAGCGCGGCGTTGGTGTGGCCGGGCATGTCGATCTCGGGGACGATCTCGACATAACGGGCGGCGGCATGGCGGACGATCTCCTGGTACTGCGCCTTGGTGTAGAAGCCGCCCTTGCCGCCGCCGACCTGGGTCGAGCCGCCGTAGGTCGCGAGACGCGGCCAGGAGTCCACGGCGATCCGCCAGCCCTGGTCGTCGCTCAGATGCAGATGCAGGGTGTTGATCTTGTAGAGCGCCAGGGCGTCGATATAGCGCTCGACCTGGGCGACGCCGAAGAAGTGGCGGGAGACGTCGAGCATCGCGCCGCGGTAGGCGTAGCGCGGGGAGTCCGTGACGGTACCGCCCGCGACCAGCCAGGGGCCGGGCTGCACGGTCTTCCTCTCGACGGCCGGGGGCAGCAGCTGGCGCAGCGTCTGCACCCCGTGGAAGAGGCCGGCGGGGCGGCCGGCGGTGATGGTCACGCCGTGGGCGTCGCCGGCGAGCCGGTAACCCTCGGCGCCGAACGGTCCGCTGCCGAGGGTGAGCCGGATGCCTCCGGCGCCGGTCGTGGTGACCGGCAGCCGGTAGCCGGTCGAGGGCCGCAGGACGTCCGCGAGGTACTCGCCGACGCGCCGGGTCTCGCTCGTGCCGTCCACCCGGATGCGGGTGCTCCGGGTGATCGCGTACGGGGATCCCCCCGCCACGGCGGAGGCGGGCGCCGGGACCACCCGGGCGAAGGAACCGGTGCCGCGGGCGGCCGCTGCGGGCTGGGCACCGGCGCCGAGGGTGAATCCGGCCGTCGCGACGAGCAGAAGTGTTCCGAGGATGCGGGGCGTTCTGTGGTGCTGTGACACATGCGCTCCCTTCCACGAGGACCCATGCGCTCGCCCGGACCGGACGAGAGGGGTATAGACCACTCTCCCGCAGAACGGGCCCGGGCAACCCCCGCCCCGCCGAGAATTCATCCCGGCGCCCGGGCCGCGCGAAGGGCTCCGGCGGGCCGTCCGGCGGCCGGAGACGTGCCGAGACCGAGCGGGCGGCCCTCGTGCCGGACACGAGGACCGCCCGCCGTCTTCCGCGCCCTGCCTTCCGGGCGCCGAAGCGGCCTTCGGGAGTGGTGCTACTTCGCCCGGCGGGCCACCGTGAAGTGGTCGACCTGCTCACCGGACTCGGCGATGCCGCGCACCTTCAGCGTGGCGTACCGGCCCTTGGCGGCGGGGGTGACGTCGACGCGCAGGAAGGAGTAGTCGAGGTAGCGCACGCGCGACCAGGCGACCGTCTCGTTCTGCTTGCCTTCCTTGACGTTGATGAACGAGGCGACGGACTCGACCTCGTTCTCGTGGCCCTCGTACGACAGCGGGGCGCTGAACGCGTACAGGCTGCGGCCCGCCGCGCCCGCCGTCACGTACACCACGCCCTCGGACTCGGGGTACGCCGTGCCGCCGATCGGGAGCTTCTTGACGACCTTGTCGCCCTTGATGACGTCGGTGCGCTCGTACTGGTGGTTGTGGCCGTTGATGACCAGGTCCACGGTGTACTTCTCGAACAGCGGCACCCACTCCTGTCGCACGCCCCCCTCCGAGGCGTGCGCCGTGGAGGTGCAGTACGCGCAGTGGTGGAAGAACACGACGACGAAGTCGATGTCGTGGCTGGCGCGGAACTTCTTGAGCTGGGCCTCCAGCCACTTGGTCTGGGTGCCGCCCGAGATGCCGAGGTTGGCCGGGATCTCGAAGGAGATGTCGTTGGCGTCCAGCGAGATGACCGCCGTGTTGCCGTAGACGAAGGAGTAGACGCCCGGGAGGTTCGTCCTGTCCGGTCCGTTGTCCGGCAGGGTCCAGCGGGCCTCCTCGCCGCCGTAGCCGTTGGGCGAGTACCAGGCCTCCATGTCGTGGTTGCCGTAGGCCGGCATCCACGGCACCTGCTTGGCGACCGACTCCGTCTGGTACAGGAACTGGTCCCACACACGCGAGTCGAAGCCGGTGTCGGTGGTCTTGCCCGCGCCGGCCGGGTCGCCGTAGGCGATGTCGCCGGCGTGCAGGTGGAAGGCCGGGTTCTGGCCGAGCAGCAGGCTGTTGTTGGCCAGGGCGTGGTAGCTGACGCCCTCGTCGCCGAACGCGGTGAAGGTGAAGGGCTCCTTGTGGGCGGGAGCCGTGGTGAAGGTGCCGAGGGTGCCCAGCAGATGCCGCTCGGCCGGGTCGAAGCCCGCGTGGCCGACGCCGTAGTAGTAGGTCTTGCCGGGGCGCAGGTTGGTGAGCTTGGCGTGCAGGTAGTACTGGGTGTGGTCGCCGCTGGCGCCGACGCCGGCCGGGGTGTAGAGGGTGCGGACCTCGGCGGGGATCTTGCGGGAGAGGTCACAGGGGTGGGCGCCGACCCGGATGAACGGCTTCTGCACGGCGACCGGGACCTGCCAGGAGACGGTGATCTCGGTGCGCGGGTCGTTGCCGAAGGCGAGGTGGCGGCCGAAGGGGGCGACGAGGGCGCCGTCGACGGTCTCGGTCGCGGGGGCGGTGCGCTGGGTGGGGACGGCGGCCTGGGCGGTGGCGCCCGGGACGAACGCGCCACCGGTGACGGCGCCCAGGGTGACGGCGCCGCCTCTGATCATCGTGCGCCGGGAGAATCTCGTGCGCAGGTACTCGTGCTGCTCCGCCATGTTCATACGGGCGGCGAACTTCTCAGGTACTCCCATACGAGGTATGTCCATGTGGCCTGAACTTCCTCCACATAAACGACGTGGCGCAAGACACAGAATGGACAGGCGTCGAACAGGCACCCACGAGAGTCACCGTGGACAGCTGCCCGAAATCGGGCACGGATCTTGCGATTCCGGCGCCCGTACCGCAGGATCTACCGGGTGCACGACGAACTTGTTGATCATCTGACGCGGTCCACGACCCTGAGCCGGGGCGAGGCACTGCGGGTGGTCCAGGACGTGCTCGCCTACTTCGACGAGACGACCGAGGAGTTCGTCCGCCGCCGTCATCGCGAACTGCAGGCCCAGGGCCTGGTGAACGCGACGATCTTCGAGCGGATCGAGGCCGATCTGAGGTACCGCGCGGTCGCGCCGCCCGAGCTCACGCTCCGCCAGCTGCGCCGCATCGTCTACGGCTGAGGCGCCGGAGACGGCCTCGGAGGCCACCTCACCACAACGGGGACAAAAGGGACTTAAGGATATATATGTGCGGAATCGTTGGATACATCGGTAAGCGCGACGTGGCCCCGCTGCTGCTGGAAGGTCTGCAGCGGCTGGAGTACCGCGGCTACGACTCGGCGGGCATTGTCGTCACGTCCCCCAAGACGTCCGGCCTGAAGATGGTCAAGGCCAAGGGCCGGGTCCGCGACCTGGAGGCCAAGGTCCCCGCGCGCTTCAAGGGCACCACCGGTATCGCCCACACCCGCTGGGCCACCCACGGCGCCCCGTCCGACGTGAACGCCCACCCGCACATGTCGGCCGACCACAAGGTCGCCGTCGTCCACAACGGCATCATCGACAACGCCTCCGACCTCAGGAAGAAACTGGAGGCGGACGGCGTCGAGTTCCTCTCCGAGACCGACACCGAGGTCCTCACCCACCTCATCGCCCGCTCCCAGGCCGAGACCCTGGAGGAGAAGGTCCGCCAGGCGCTGCGGGTCGTCGAGGGCACCTACGGCATCGCGGTGATGCACGCCGACTTCGCCGACCGCATCGTGGTCGCCCGCAACGGCTCCCCCGTCGTGCTCGGCATCGGCGAGAAGGAGATGTTCGTCGCCTCCGACGTCGCCGCACTGGTCACCCACACCCGTCAGATAGTCACCCTCGACGACGGCGAGATGGCCACCCTCAAGGCCGACGACTTCCGCACGTACACCACCGAGGGCACCCGGACGACGGCCGAGCCGACCACCGTGGAGTGGGAGGCCGAGTCGTACGACATGGGCGGCCACGACACGTACATGCACAAGGAGATCCACGAGCAGGCCGAGGCCGTGGACCGGGTGCTGCGCGGCCGCATCGACGACCGGTTCTCCACGGTCCACCTGGGCGGCCTCAACCTGGACGCCCGCGAGGCCCGCGCGGTGCGCCGCGTGAAGATCCTCGGCTGCGGCACCTCGTACCACGCCGGCATGATCGGCGCCCAGATGATCGAGGAGCTGGCCCGGATCCCCGCGGACGCCGAGCCCGCCTCCGAGTTCCGCTACCGCAACGCGGTCGTGGACCCCGACACGCTGTACGTCGCGGTCTCGCAGTCCGGTGAGACCTACGACGTCCTCGCGGCCGTCCAGGAGCTGAAGCGCAAGGGCGCGCGGGTGCTGGGCATCGTCAACGTCGTCGGCTCGGCGATCGCGCGTGAGGCGGACGGCGGCATGTACGTCCACGCCGGCCCCGAGGTGTGCGTGGTCTCCACCAAGTGCTTCACCAACACCACCGTCGCCTTCGCGCTGCTCGCGCTGCACCTCGGCCGTACCCGGGACCTGTCGGTGCGCGACGGCAAGCGGATCATCGAGGGCCTGCGGAAGCTGCCCCAGCAGATCTCCGAGATCCTCAAGCAGGAGGAGGAGATCAAGGCGCTGGCGGACCAGTTCGCGAACGCCCGCTCGATGCTCTTCATCGGCCGTGTGCGCGGCTACCCGGTGGCCCGCGAGGCCTCGCTGAAGCTGAAGGAGGTCTCGTACATCCACGCCGAGGCCTACCCGGCCTCCGAGCTGAAGCACGGCCCGCTGGCGCTGATCGAGCCGGCCCTGCCGACCGTGGCGATCGTGCCGGACGACGATCTGCTGGAGAAGAACCGCGCGGCCATGGAGGAGATCAAGGCCCGTAGCGGCAAGATCCTCGCGGTCGCCCACCAGGAGCAGGAGAAGGCCGACCACACGATCGTGGTCCCGAAGAACGAGGACGAGCTGGACCCGATCCTGATGGGCATCCCGCTGCAGCTCCTCGCCTACCACACCGCGCTGGCGCTGGGCCGGGACATCGACAAGCCGCGCAACCTGGCGAAGTCGGTGACGGTGGAGTAGCGGTTCCCCGCCGCCCCGGATCACCCCGCACGACGTGAACGACCCCCTGTGTGCCACCAGCACAGGGGGTCGTTCCCTCAGGGGACCGGGGCCGCCCTCCCCGGCCCGGCGCTGCCTCAGCCGGCGGCCGTCACCCCCCGGCCGGCAGCGCGTCGCGGCAGGGACGTGGGCCACTTGGCCAGGACCGCCGTGGCCGCGTACCAGGCGACGGCGCCCGCGGCGACCGCGCACCAGCCGCCCGCCTTGCCCAGCGCGTCGTTGCCCGCGAAGCGCCCGATGGCGAGCAGCACCAGGGAGACGCAGAGCAGGGCGTAGGTGCCCTGGCCGAGGACGTCGCCCGCCGCTCCGAGAGCCAGGCTCAGGACGACGAGGGCGAACAGCAGCGAGAAGAGTCCCGCGGCGTTGTCGGACATCTGGCCGCCGGCCGTGACGGCCCAGGTGAACCACAGGGCGCCGAGCGCCGAGAAGGCCGTACCGTTGGCGGAGTCACGGTCGCGGAAAGCGAGCAGGCCGGCGAGGAACAGGGCAACGCCGCCCACATAGTGGGCCAGTGACACGGCGTCGGCCGTCGTCACGCCGTCGATCACCTTGGTCGTTCCGAGACCGAAGGCCAACAGCGTGACACCCAGCGCGAGTCGGCCGACGATCGTGGTGGTGCTTCCCGCAGAGACGTCGTTGTCCACGGCGGGCTCCCTTCTTGTCCTGCACGTACGGTCGTGCGGTGACCGATATATGCCCTTCACAAAGACACAAACACCTCTACGCGCGAGTAGCTTCGCCCGCTCGCGCAAGGGAGTTGGAGGTGGCCGTTCTCCATCTCACCTGAGCCGACGGGGAGTTACGAAAGGGCGGCGCGGAGGTTGCGACGGGGTCGCGGGGCGAGGCGGCCGGGACCGGGCGGTCGCAGGCGCGTGAAACCGGCCATGGGCGGGTCCGAGGGGCGTCAGCGCGTGAAACCGGCCTGACCGCGCCCGAGCGGTCGTACGCACGCACAAGCGGCCACGGGCACGCCGAAGCGCCCGGAGACGGTGTCGGAGAGCCTCAGGGGATGACGATGACGGGGCGCCGGGCGCGCTTGGCGAGCCGGCCGGCGACCGAGCCGAAGATACGGCCGACGATGCCCTGGGTGGAGCCGACGACGATGGCGTCCGCCTCGTACTCCCGCCCCACCTCTTCGAGTTCGTGACAGATGTCGCCGCCGCGCTCGACCAGGATCCAGGGCACCTCGGCGAGATGCTCGGCGCAGGCCAGTTCCAGCCCGAGGACCTCGGTGCGGTGGTCCGGCACATCGACGAAGACCGGTGGCTCGCAGCCCGCCCACACCGTGGTGGGCAGCCGGTTGGCGACATGCACGATGATCAGGCCCGAGCCGGAGCGGTGGGCCATGCCGATCGCGTAGGCGAGCGCGCGCTCGCTGGACGTGGAGCCGTCGAAGCCGACCACCACACCGTGCTTGAAGGCGGGGTCGCAGGACGGGCGTGACTCTTCGGCCGCCAAGGGCTCGGCCGCCGTGGGATCGGCGACGCGGCGCTTGCGGTCCGCGGGTTCGAAGAATTCGTGACCGGCCATGAGTGTCTCGGCGTTGTGATCCTCGTGGGTGGGACGACACTGTGCGGCGGAGCGGTGTCCGGGAATCATCTCCCAACCGCATACCCCCAAGGGTACGGCGGCACGCCTCCTTCGCCCAGATCCCGCGCGACCCCCAGAGTTCCCGGCTTCGCCCGAACAAGAGGAGCCCCCGTCACGGGGTTCCAGAGAGCATGCACGAGGGACGCCCGTAACGCAATGGTTGCTGCCTCGTACAGGTGGTTCGCACAGGGTTCACTCAGCGACCAGGGCGGCGGCCCGGCTTCCGCGGCACGGGTTCGGACAGGGAGCGAAGAACACCGGCCACGGCACCGGGGAGCGACGGTCCGGTCACGCCGTGGCACCAGGACGGCTCGCGGCGGTCCGCCGGCGCCGGCCGGCGCGGTGCACCCGTGGACGCCAGTGACCGACCGATCGGACACGCGTTGATTCCGGTGACCCTCCGCCCCAGGGAGCCCGCCGTGTCCGCACCCCGCCCCGTGTCCCGGAACCGTCCGGTACCCCGGAACCGTCCCACTTCCGAAACGGCGGCCGTGCTCGTCCGCTGGGCCTGGTTCACCTGTGTCCTGGTCCCCGTGGTCCTCGTCTGGAGCGGCACCTCGGTCGCCGGTGCGATCAGCGCCACGATGGGCCTCACAGCGGTCACCTGGGCGTGCCGCGCGCTGCTGCGGCAGTCCGAACTGGGCGCGGCGCGGCCCGCGGACGAGGAGTGCGCACCCTGCGGCTTCCCGCGCTCCGCACCCCACTCCGCCCGGTACGGCGCGGCCGGAACGGGGGCGCGAGGGGGCGGGCGGAACGGAGACGCAAACACTCCGGTCGACTGACCGGTTTCCGCGCACGCCCCCGCTTCTTTTCAGCCAACTTCTCACACCCGTGCATCATGGGGCCGAACGGCCCCCCACCCCCCGTTCGACCTGCACCGAAAGGGTCCTGGAGGGCTCCCGGACCCTATGTGGATTGGCCACGGGGACGAGGCGCACTTCCCTGCACGGCCCACGAGTGCAACCCTTCGTGATCGAATGCTTCACGCCAAGTTGTCATGTCGACAATGTGCCGGATGGTGAACTGGTCACGCCGCCACGGCGGGACACAGTAAATTCGATCATGATTGTCTTTACGGCGGGGGACTCGTGCAGGACCGAGGGGAAACGTGCAGGAGCGACACAACCGAGGAGCCGCGACCACCGAGGGGGGCTTAGCAGGATGAGCCACGACTCCACTGCCACGGCGGATGCCGCGGCCCGGAAGCTGTCCGGGCGACGGCGCAAGGAGATCGTCGCGGTGCTGCTGTTCAGCGGCGGCCCCATCTTCGAGAGTTCCATACCGCTTTCGGTGTTCGGGATCGACCGCCAGGACGCCGGAGTTCCGCGCTACCGACTGCTGGTGGCCGCCGGAGAGGAAGGCCCGCTGCGGACCACAGGGGGCCTGGAACTCACCGCGCCGTACGGGCTCGAGGCGATCTCACGGGCGGGCACCGTCGTGGTGCCGGCCTGGAGGTCGATCACCTCACCACCGCCCGAGGATGCGCTCGACGCACTGCGCCGGGCGCACGAGGAAGGCGCCCGCATCGTCGGGTTGTGCACCGGCGCCTTCGTGCTGGCCGCCGCCGGACTGCTGGACGGCCGGCCGGCCACCACACACTGGATGTACGCACCGACGCTGGCCAAGCGCTATCCGTCGGTGCACGTCGATCCACGCGAGCTGTTCGTGGACGACGGCGACGTCCTGACGTCGGCCGGCACCGCGGCCGGTATCGACCTCTGCCTCCATATCGTGCGCACGGACCACGGCAACGAGGCGGCGGGCGCACTCGCCCGGCGCCTGGTGGTCCCACCGCGCCGCAGCGGCGGCCAGGAGCGCTATCTCGACAGGTCTTTACCTGAGGAGATCGGCGCCGACCCCCTCGCGGAGGTCGTCGCCTGGGCGTTGGAGCATCTCCACGAGCAGTTCGACGTGGAGACCCTGGCCGCGCGGGCGTACATGAGCAGGCGGACGTTCGACCGCCGGTTCCGTTCGCTGACCGGCAGCGCGCCGCTGCAGTGGCTGATCACCCAGCGGGTGCTGCAGGCCCAGCGGCTGCTGGAGACCTCCGACTACTCGGTCGACGAGGTCGCCGGGCGCTGCGGCTTCCGCTCGCCGGTCGCGCTGCGCGGGCATTTCCGGCGCCAGCTCGGCTCGTCGCCGGCGGCGTACCGGGCCGCGTACCGGGCGCGCCGTCCGCAGAGCGAACGGGCGGGGGACCCTGACGGGCCCGGTGGACCGATGGCGCCGCAGGTGGCGCAGGAGGCCGCCCCGGTCCCGATGCAGACCCGGCGCACGGCCGCCGCGAGCTCGCTCGGCGCCGCGGCGTCCCTGGCCGCGGACCACCACGGCAAGCACGTCGACCATCCGGTCAGGCACGTCCCGGAGCTGTACGCGGCGAGCCGCCCGAGCCTGCCGGGGCAGCGCAGCGCGCACTAGCGCTGGCCCGGAGTCGGGGACGGGCGGGATCCACCAGACGTGGCGCACACCACGCGGATCCCGCCCCTTCGGCGTGCCCGCAGGGCCGGGACCGGGCCTTTCTCCCTGCACGGGCGGTCCGCATGACCCGGGCGGGCCATAAGGTGGGACACATGAACGATCGCATGGTGTGGATCGACTGCGAGATGACCGGACTCTCGCTGTCCGACGACGCGCTCATCGAGGTGGCCGCGCTGGTCACCGACTCCGAGCTGAACGTACTCGGCGAGGGCGTGGACATCGTGATCCGGCCGCCGGACACGGCGCTGGAGACGATGCCGGAGGTGGTGCGTCAGATGCACACCACCTCGGGACTGCTCGACGAGCTGGCGGCCGGCACGACGCTCGCCGACGCCGAGGAGCAGGTCCTCTCCTACATCCGGGAGCACGTCAAGGAACCGGGCAAGGCGCCGCTGTGCGGCAACTCGGTCGGCACGGACCGCGGCTTCCTGGCCCGCGACATGCCGACGCTGGAGGACTACCTCCACTACCGGATCGTGGACGTCAGCTCGATCAAGGAACTGGCCCGGCGCTGGTACCCGAGGGCGTACTTCAACAGCCCCGAGAAGAACGGCAACCACCGGGCGCTGGCCGACATCCGCGAGTCGATCGCGGAGTTGCGCTACTACCGGGAGGCGATCTTCGTGCCGCAGCCGGGCCCCGACTCGGACACGGCGCGCACGATCGCGGCCCGGCACGTGCTGCCCGCGCAGTAGCGTTCCTGACGGGGCCCTGACCGGGCCCCGGAGAAACGCTGGCGCGAGCACCCCTTCGGACCCTGTACACTTTTTCTCGGCCGGTGCGGAAAGCAGAAAACACCGGTCATGGTGGGTGTAGCTCAGCTGGTAGAGCACCTGGTTGTGGTCCAGGATGTCGCGGGTTCGAGTCCCGTCACTCACCCTCAGTAGCCAGCCGGTGACCCGTGGGAGCGGGACACCGGCTGGACTGCGTTTCGGCCACTGCGTCCCGGCCGACCTGGGCCGACGCCCCGGAACACGGGTCGGCCGTCGTACGACGCATCCGGCACACGCGCGACCATGGGGCAGCCTCGGCAGCCGGACGGCACCCGGCCCTCGGCGGGCGCGGCGCGCCCGGGCGCGCCGCACGGACCGACGCCGTGGCGGCGCATCTCAGGAGGAGGCGCGCTCCACCAGTTCCGTCGGCAGGACCAGCTGACGGCGTTCCGGGCCGCGCGCGGCCGCCGGGCGACGGTCCGCTATCTCCTCCAGCAGCAGATCGATCATCGCGCGGCCCATCTCCTCTATCGGCTGGCGCACGCTCGTCAGGGGCGGATCCATGTGGCGGGCGATCACCGAGTCGTCGAAGCCGACCAGCGCCACGTCGTCGGGGATACGGCGGCCCGCCTCGCGCAGCACCTGGCGGGCCCCGGCCGCCATCACGTCCGACTCCGCGAACACCGCGTCCAGAGCGGGACGGCGGGCCAGCAGCTCCGTCATGGCCCGGCGGCCGCCCTCCTCGGTGAAGTCACCGCGGGCGATCAGGGCCTCGTCCACCGCGCGGCCCGCGTCCCGCAGTGCGTCGCGATAGCCGTCGATACGCCGCTGGGCGCCGTAGACGTCGAGAGGGCCGGTGATCGTGGCGATGTGCGCACGACCGCGGGTGATCAGATGCTCGACCGCCGAGCGGCCGCCGCCGTAGTTGTCCGAGTCCACCGACGGCAGCGTCTCGCGCTCCGAGCGGGGGCCGCTGATCACCGCCGGGATCTCCAACTGGGCGAGGAGATCGGGCAGCGGGTCGTCCGCGTGCACGGACACCAGCAGCACCCCGTCCACCCGGTGCGCCGCGAGGTACTGGGCCAGCCGGCGGCGCTCACGGTCGTTGCCCGCGAAGATCAGCAGCAGTTGCATCTCCGTGTCCGCCAACTCGGCGCCCACGCCCTTGAGCATGTCCGAGAAGTACGGCTCGGCGAAGAAGCGGGTCTCCGGCTCGGGGACGACGAGAGCGATGGCGTCGGTGCGGTTGGCGGCCAGCGCCCGCGCCGCCGTGTTCGGCACATAACCGAGTTCCGCGACCGCCGCCTCGACCGCCGCGCGTGTCGCGTCGCTGACCCGGGGCGAGCCGTTGATCACCCGGGACACCGTGCCGCGACCGACACCGGCGCGCGCGGCCACCTCTTCGAGGGTCGGCCGACCGCCGCCCCTGCCCCGCGCTCCGTGGCTTGCCATGGGGCTCCGCCTTCCGCCGTCGTCTCACGCTGGCCTGGAATCTAACAGTCCCGTCCGCCGTGGCGATCACTCGCGGCGAGCGCCGGACAGCACGGCGCGAGCCGAGGGGACCGCCCCGGTTCCGGCTAACAGCCCGATAACTGAACGCAGTTCTGCGCGTCAGCTCCCTTGACACCCCCGCCCCGACCCACGACTCTTCAACTCATCACTTGTGGGAGCGCTCCCACAGTACCTGACCCATACACGTCCCGCACGTTCCCCGCCCGAGCCGCAGCGCGTACGAACGGGTCCAACCAATGCAGTTGGCCGGGGGGTCGGCACGTCAGGCAACAGGAGGACGCAATGCGCACGAGTACCCGCCGGTCCCACAGGCTGGTGGCCTTCGCGGCCGTCGCCGCGCTGGCCACGGGTCTGCTGGCCGGCTGCGCCAACGACTCGGACGGCGGCTCGCCGGACGCGAGCGGCGGTGGCGGCAAGGGCAAGACCACCTTGACGATCGGCACGTTCGGCGTCTTCGGCTACAAGCAGTCCGGTCTCTACGACGAGTACATGAAGCTGCACCCGGACATCTCCATCAAGGAGAACGTCACCACCCGCACCGACGTCTACTGGCCGAAGGTCCTCACCCGTCTGCAGGCCGGTTCCGGTACGGACGACGTCCAGGCGATCGAGGTCGGCAACATCACCGAGGCGGTGGAGACGCAGGCCGCCAAGTTCGTCGACCTCGGCAAGGAGGTCGACAAGTCCCAGTGGCTGGACTGGAAGCTGGCCCAGGCCACCACCAAGGACGGCAGGACGATCGGGCTCGGCACGGACATCGGCCCGATGGCGATCTGCTACCGCAAGGACCTGTTTCAGAAGGCCGGTCTGGAGACGGACCGCACCAAGCTCGCCGCCCTGTGGAAGGGCGACTGGGCCAAGTACGTCGACCTCGGCAAGCAGTACATGAAGAAGGCGCCGAAGGGCACCAAGTTCGTGGACTCGGCCGCCTCGGTCTACAACGCGGTGCTGGGCGGCGCGAGCGTGCGCAACTACGACAAGGACGGCAACGTCGTCTGGGACAAGTCCGAGGGCGTGAAGAAGGCCTGGGACGTCGCCATGACCGCGGCGACGAGCAACATGTCGGCGAAGCTGAAGCAGTTCGACCCGACCTGGGACCAGGGCTTCGCCAACGGCACCTTCGCCACGGTGGCCTGCCCGGCGTGGATGATCGGCTACATCGAGCAGAAGTCCGGTGACTCCGGCAAGGGCAAGTGGGACGTGGCGGCGGCCCCGACCGCGTCGAACTGGGGCGGCTCCTTCCTCGGCGTGCCGACGGCGAGCAAGCACCAGAAGGAGGCCATCGCCCTGGCGAAGTGGCTGACCGCACCCGAGCAGCAGGCGAAGGTCTTCGCCAAGCAGGCCAGCTTCCCGTCGACCCCGTCGGCGTACGCGAACCTCACGCCGCAGGCCGACACCACCGCCTACTTCTCGAACGCACCGCTCACACAGATCTTCTCCGACTCGGCCAAGACCATCCCGTCGCAGCCGCTCGGTCCCAAGGACAAGCCGATCGACAGCGCGATCACCGACATCGGCATCCTCCAGGTCGAGCAGAAGGGCAAGACCCCGGCCCAGGGCTGGGACGCGGCCACCAAGGAGATCAAGGACGTGCTCGGCCAGTGACCCGCTCCCAAGAGGCTCTCGCGCACCCCGCGTCGAGCGCCGAGGCCGCGCCCGGCAGCCAGCCGGGCGCGGCCCGGGGCGCTCACGGTCGCGGTACGCCGCCGGCGGGCGCCGGCTCCTGGCGCAGCCGGCTGTACCGCTGGGACATGAAGGCGTCGCCGTATGTGTTCATCGCCCCGTTCTTCGTCGTCTTCGGGGCCTTCTCGCTGGTCCCGCTGCTCTACACGGCCTGGTACTCGCTGCACAGCGTGCAGCTGTCCGCGCTGGACCATCAGACCTGGGCGGGGCTGGACAACTACAAGAACCTGTTCTCCTCGGAGTTCTTCTGGAACGCGCTGGAGAACACCTTCACCATCGGTGTGATCTCCACGGTGCCGCAGCTCCTCGCGGCGCTGTGGCTCGCGCATCTGCTCAACTACCGGCTGCGCGGCTCGACCGTCTGGCGGGTCGTGATGCTCACCCCGTACGCCACCTCGGTGGCCGCGGCGACGCTGGTCTTCACGCTGCTGTACTCCTGGGACGGCGGCATGGTCAACTGGCTGCTGCACTTCGTCGGCGTCGGCCCGGTCAACTGGCGGGAGTCCGACTGGGGTTCGCAGTTCGCTGTGTCCTCGATCGTGATCTGGCGGTGGACCGGCTACAACGCGCTGATCTATCTGGCGGCGATGCAGGCGATCCCCAGCGATCTGTACGAGTCGGCGGCACTGGACGGCGCGGGGCGCTGGCAGCAGTTCCGCCATGTGACGGTGCCGATGCTGCGGCCGACGATCCTCTTCACGGTGATCGTCTCCACGATCGGCGCGACGCAGCTCTTCGGAGAGCCCCTGCTGTTCGGCGGGGCCAGCGGCTCCAAGGGCGGCTCCGAGCACCAGTACCAGACGCTCGGCCTGTACATGTACGACCAGGGCTGGATCATCGGCAACCTCGGCAAGGCCTCCGCGATCGCCTGGTCGATGTTCCTGATCCTGCTGGTGGTGGCCGTGGTCAACATGCTGCTCTCCCGAAGGCTGAGGAAGTCCCAATGACCTCAAGTGATCTGACGCTGCCCGGGGCGACCGGGAAGGGGACGGCACGGGGCGAGCGGCGGCGTCCCCGGGTGATGGGCGCGGGAAAGCAGCTGGACGCGGGCCCGGTCACCTACGTCGTCCTGACCGTCTTCGCACTCGTCTCGCTGGCGCCGCTGGTGTGGACGGCGATCGCGGCATCCCGCACCGACCGCCGGCTCGCCGAGACGCCGCCGCCGGTGTGGTTCGGCGGGAACCTGTTCAAGAACCTCCAGGCGGCCTGGGACCAGGCCGGGCTCGGCACCGCGATGTTCAACTCGACGCTCGTCGCGGCCACCATCACCGTCAGCACGGTCCTGTTCTCCACGCTGGCCGGATTCGCCTTCGCCAAGCTGCGGTTCCGGTTCTCCGGTGCGCTGCTGCTGCTGACGATCGGCACGATGATGATCCCGCCGCAGCTGGCCGTCGTACCGCTGTATCTGTGGATGTCCGACCTCGGCTGGTCCAACCAGCTCCAGACCGTCGTGCTGCCGACGCTGGTGACGGCCTTCGGCACGTTCTTCATGCGGCAGTACCTGGTGCAGGCGCTGCCCACCGAGCTGATCGAGGCGGCGCGGGTGGACGGTGCGAGCAGTCTCCGGGTGGTGTGGCATGTGGTCTTCCCCGCGGCGCGGCCCGCGATGGCCGTGCTCGGCCTGCTGACCTTCGTGTTCGCCTGGAACGACTTCCTGTGGCCGATCATCGCCCTCAACCAGCAGAACCCCACCGTGCAGGTCGCGCTCAACTCGCTGGGCACCGGGTACGTCCCCGACCAGGCGGTCATCATGGCCGGCGCTCTGCTCGGCACGCTGCCGCTGCTGATCGCCTTCCTGCTGTTCGGGAAGCAGATCGTGGGCGGGATCATGCAGGGCGCGATCAAGGGCTGACCGCCGCCCGCGCCCGACCGGCTCGCGCGAGGGACCACCTCCCGCGCCGCCCCTGACGTCCGGGGGCCGGGTCACCGCCGCCCCGGCCCCTTTCCCCTATCCCCCTCCTCCTCCGAACCACCGCGGATCCGCCGGGCCCCCTGGCCCGTCGGGTCCCGCACCACCGTCGGTCTCCTCGACCAAAAATGGGAGCGCTTCCATGCCTGAGTCCGCAACGCCCGTGACCTTCCCCCCTGCCTTCCTCTGGGGCGCGGCGACCTCCGCGTACCAGATCGAGGGGGCGGTGCGGGAGGACGGCCGTACCCCCTCCATCTGGGACACCTTCAGCCATACGCCGGGCCGGACGGCCGGTGGCGAGACCGGTGACATCGCTGTCGACCACTACCACCGCTATCGCGAGGACGTCGCGCTGATGGCCGAGCTGGGCCTGTCGGCGTACCGCTTCTCCATCTCCTGGTCACGGGTGCAGCCGACCGGCCGGGGCCCCGCGGTCCAGCGGGGCCTGGACTTCTACCGCCGTCTGGTCGACGAGCTGCTCGCCCATGGCATCCGGCCCGCGATCACCCTCTACCACTGGGACCTGCCGCAGGAGCTGGAGGACGCGGGCGGCTGGCCGGAGCGCGACGTGGCGTACCGGTTCGCCGAGTACGCGCGGATCGTGGGCGAGGCGCTGGGCGACCGCGTCGAGCAGTGGATCACCCTGAACGAGCCGTGGTGCAGCGCTTTTCTGGGCTACGGCTCCGGGGTGCACGCCCCGGGCCGTACGGACGCGGCGGCTTCGCTGCGCGCCGCGCACCATCTGAACCTGGCCCATGGCCTCGGCGCCTCCGCGCTGCGGTCCGTGATGCCGGCCCGCAACTCGGTCGCGGTGAGCCTGAACTCCTCGGTGGTGCGCACGGTGTCGCAGGACCCGGCGGACCTGGCGGCGGGCCGGAAGATCGACGACCTGGCGAACGGGGTCTTCCACGGCCCGATGCTGCACGGGGTGTACCCGGAGACGCTGCTCGCCGCGACGGCCTCCGTCACGGACTGGTCGCAGGTGCGGGACGGTGACCTGGCGATCATCAACCAGCCGCTGGACGCCCTCGGCCTGAACTACTACACCCCGGCGCTCGTGTCCGCGGCCGGCGAGGCGAGGGCGAGCGGCCCGCGGGCGGACGGTCACGGCGCGAGCCCGTACTCGCCCTGGCCGGGCGCGGACGACGTGGCCTTCCACCAAATGCCCGGCGAGCGCACGGAGATGGGCTGGTCCATCGATCCGAGCGGACTGCACGACCTGCTCATGCGGTACTCGCGGGAGGCGCCGGGGCTGCCGCTGTACGTCACGGAGAACGGCGCGGCGTACGACGACAAGCCGGACCCGGACGGCCGCGTGCACGACCCGGAGCGGATCGCGTATCTGCACGGGCATCTGTCGGCGGTCCGCCGCGCCCTCGACGACGGCGCCGAGGTGCGCGGCTACTACCTGTGGTCCCTGATGGACAACTTCGAGTGGGCCTACGGCTACGAGAAGCGGTTCGGGGCGGTGTACGTGGACTACGCGACGCTGGCCCGCACCCCGAAGTCGAGCGCGCACTGGTACGGCCGGGCGGCCCGGACGGGCACGCTGCCGCCGGCGACCGCCTGACCGTCCGGGGCGCGGCACGGGGAGGGGAGTGCCGCGCCCCGGGTTCGCCGGGGACTACTTGAAGGCGGCGAACGCCTTGGAGAAGGCGAACTTCTCCTGGGCGATCGAGCTGCAGGTCGCGTCCGCGGTGGGCTTGGGGCCGCCGTCGCAGGCCTTGTCGCGGGCGGCCGACCACATCGACAGCCCGCCGAGTCCCTTGGACTTGGCGAAGTCGACCAGCTGGGTGGCGTCGTCGACCTTGAAGACCTCGGACGAGACGTCGTTGACGCCGATCATCGGGGTGACCGCGACCGTCTTCCAGGCGGCGCTGTCGGAGAGGGCGAGCACGCTCTTGATCTGCGCCTGGGTGGCGGTGGCGGCCTGCACGGCGTAGGTGCCCATGTCGCCGCTGTACGCGGGGCCGTAGTCCATCGCCATGATGTTGACGGCGGAGATCTTCACGCCGTTCGCCTTGGCGTCGGCCAGGAGGTTCACGCCGTCCTGGGTGAGGCCCTCGGGCATCACCGGCAGGGTGAACGAGACGTCCAGGCCCGGGTGCTGCTGCTGAAGCTTGGCGATGGCCTCTGCGCGGCGCGTGTTCGCGGCCGCGTTCGGCAGCGCGCCGCCCTCGACGTCGAAGTCGACCTTGGTGAGCTTGTAGGCGTCCACGGCCTTCCCGTACGCCGCCGCGAGCGCGTCCGCCGAGGAGCATGTGGTCGCCAGCTCCGAACCGGAGGCGCCACCGAAGGAGACGCGTACGTCGCCGCCCTTGGCGCGCAGGTCGCCGATCTGGGCGGCCACCGCGTCGCTGCCGACGGCCGTGACACCGCCCCACTTGGGCGTGCAGCCGCCGCCGTCGGTGACGAAGGCCAGGTTGTAGGTCTTGACCCCCGTCGCGTTCGCGGAGGCGAGCAGATCGAAAGCCGGGAAGAGGGAGGTGTCGACGTACGGGGCGAAGCCGGCGCCGGTGGTCGTGCCGGAGTCGGAGGTCTGGGTGGGGACCGGAGTGGCCGGGGCGGAGGGCGTCCGGGTGGCCGATGCCGTGGGGGTCGGCCTGGTGGTCGCCGGCTGGGTCGGCGCCGGGGTCTCGGGCCGGGTGGGGCGGCCGCTCGGCTCGGGCGTCGCGCCGCCGTCCGCCGAGCACTTCGCTCCGTCTATGAGACAGCCGGTCGGATCGCCCGACCCGGTCACCACGAAGCCCACGGTCACCGACTCGCCCGCGGTCAGTCCGTCCTTGTCCCAGGACGGCGGCCGTACGGTGACGTGCTGTCCGCTCACCGTCGACGTGCCGTCCCACAGGGAGCTGAGCTTCGCACCGGAGGGCAGGTCGAACTGCAGCGTCCAGTCGTCCTTGGCCTTGCCGCTGTCGTTCGTGACGACGTACTGCGCGGTGTATCCCGTCGACCACTCGCTGGTCTTGGTGTACACGGCGCCGACCGCGGCGGCGTGTGCCGTCCCGGTGATCAGGATCGCCCCGCCGCCGACGACGGAGGCGGCGACGAGACCACCGATCACCTTGTTCCGGACGCTGATCGTGCGCCGGTGCGTACTGCTCATCGCGTGCCTGCCTTCACTGCTCACGGGGGGAGGGTGCGGCAGCACGCTAGCGAGCCGAAATCGGTCAAACGTCCTGTTCCGGACGCCGGTTGTGGATCTTAGGGTGCGCTTAAGGAAGGGATCGGGGACGGTTAAAGGTCGAGACCAATCTGCCGGGGCGGCGGCGCCGCACCGACCCTCGGTGCCCCCGCCGCACCGGGGCCCGCCCGTCCAGCTGGAACCAGATCCGCACCTCCGTGCCGCCCAGCACCGACGAGCCGATCCGCACGTCCCCGCCCGTCGCCTCCGCGAGCCGGCGCACGATGTCCAGCCCGAGGCCCGTCGAGCCGTCACTGCCCGAACCGCGCCCGCGGGCCATCGCCGCCTGCGGGTCGGCGATGCCCGGCCCGGCGTCGGAGACCAGCACGATCACCGCGTCCTCACCGTTGTGCACATCGACCGCGAACGCCGTGCCCTCCGCGGTGTGCCGGAAGACGTTTCCGAGCAGTGCGTCGAGCGCGGCCGCGAGATCGGCGCGGGCCACGGGTATCCGCACCGGGCGGTCGGCCCCGGCCACCCGCCACTTGCGGCCCTCGTCCTCGGCGAGCGCCGACCAGAACTCCATCCGCTCACGGACCACTTCGGCCGCGTCGCACCCGGCGCCCGGGCCCGCCGTCGCGGTCTGCGGCTTGGCCTCGCGGGCCGTGCGGATGATCGTGTCCACCTCGCGTTCCAGCTGCGCCACGGCCGTGCGCGTCTGCTCGGCGGCCGGCCCCTCGCCGAGCGAGGCCGCGTTCAGCCGCAGCACGGTCAGCGGGGTGCGCAGCCGGTGGGACAGATCCGCCGCCAGCTCCCGTTCGTTCGCCAGCAGTTGTACGACCTGGTCGGCCATCGAGTTGAACGCGACCGCCGCCAGGCGCAGTTCGGTCGGCCCCTCCTCCGGGACCCGCGCCCCGAGCTTTCCCTCCCCCAATTCGTGCGCGCCCTCCACCAGGCGCTGCGCGGGCTGCACCATCCGCACCCCGAGCCGGTCGGCGACCGCCACCGAGCCGATGATCAGGGCGATGCCGACCCCGGCGAGCACCGCCCAGGCCGTGCCGAGTCCGTTGGTGACCTCGGCGTCGGGCACGTACACCTCGACCACGGCGATCGCACCGGAGCTGATCGCGGTGGGCTGGAGCAGCGTGGAGCCGCCCGGGACCTCGCTGGTGGAGGCGCGGCCCAGCCGGCGGGTGGCCGCGATGTCCTTGTCGGTGGCGCGCCGGCGGCCGATGTCGATCGCCTTCGTGCCGTCGCCCGCCGGTATGTGCACCGCGATCCCGTCGTCGGAGCCCGCCGAGGCCACGACCCGCTCCAACTCGTCCCGGTCGGTGGTGATGGAGAGCGCGGGCGCGATCGCGGCGGCCTCCCGCTCCGCGTTCGAGAAGGCCCGGTCGCGGGCCATCTCCTTGATGACCAGCCCGAGCGGGACCGCGAAGGCGATCACCACCATCGTGGTCACCGCCACGCAGACCTTGACCAGTGCCCACCTCATGGCCCGGGCTCCGTCCTCGGCGGTTCCAGCTTCACGCCGACGCCCCGGAGGGTGTGCAGATAGCGGGGCCTGGCCGCGGTCTCCCCCAGCTTCCGCCGGAGCCAGGAGAGATGGACGTCGATGGTCTGGTCGTCCCCGTAGGACTGCTGCCACACCTCGGCGAGCAGCTCCCGGCGCGGGACCACCACACCGGGCCGGCCCGCGAGAAAGGCGAGCAGGTCGAACTCACGGCGGGTCAGATCGAGCCGGGCGCCGTCGAGTTCGGCGTGGCGGCGCAGGGGGTCGATGGCGAGGCCGCCGACCCGGAGGACCGGCCGCGGGGCGGCCTCCGCCGCGACCGCGCGGGAGCGGCGCAGCACCGCCGCGATCCGTGCCGACAGGTGCTCGACCGAGAACGGCTTGGTCAGATAGTCGTCCGCGCCCGCGTTGAGCAGGCGGACGATCTCCGTCTCGTCGTCCCGTGCGGTGGCGATGATGACCGGTACGTCGGTGATGCCGCGCAGCATCTTCAGCGCCTCGGCCCCGTCCAGGTCGGGCAGTCCGAGGTCGAGGATCACGACGTCGAAGGAGAGATGGGCGACCTCGCGCAGCGCCTCCAGCGCCGTGCCGACGCTGCGCACCGTGTGCCCGGCCTCGGTCAGGTGCCTGATGAGCGCGGAGCGCACGAACTGGTCGTCCTCCACCACGAGCACACTTGCCATGGGCCGCACCGTACGCCATACGGGGGAGCCCGGCCGGGGCCTGTGGACAACTCCGGTGCGCCAACGGGACAAACGGAACTGTGTGCGACCCGTGAGACACGCATGGGGCTCGTGAGGCACTATGGCCGGGATGCTCAGAGGACTCGTACACGTACTGGCCTGGTCGCTCGCCACAGGTGCGGCGGTCACGCTGTCGTGGTGGGGTGTCCACACGGTGATGGCGGGCACCGCCTACGACCCGCCGCGCGCCCTGCCCATCACGGCGGGCGGCGCCAGAGCGCAGGGCGCCGCGGCACCGCTGACGTCGTCGACGGAGCGGCCGGAGGCGTCGCGGAGTCCCCAGGGGAAGCCGACGCCGAGCCCGAAGCCGGCCTCCTCCGAGACGGCCGGCACCCGTCGCACACCGACCGCGGCCACGCCGTCGCCCTCGCCCTCCGCCTCCTCCTCGGGCCAGGTCAAGAGCTACGACACCGACGGCGGACGCGTGGTCTTCGACCTCGGTGACATCTCCGCGACGCTGGTGTCGGCCACGCCCGGGGCGGGCTGGTCGATGCAGGTGTGGAAGACGGAGTCATGGATCCGGGTGGAGTTCACCTCGGGTGCCAACCGGGTGTCGGTGTTCTGCACCTGGCACGACGGGCCGCCGCATGTGGAGATCGGAAACTACTGATCACGAACTGCCTGCCGACCGGCCGGTGTTCAGCGGAACACCGAGGGCGGCGGCGCCGGTGACGCCACCGCGGCCGCGTCCGTGACCGCCGCCGCACCACCGGTGAAGTCGGCCAGTGCCCTGCCGTGCTCCACGCGCGCGGGGTGCGGGTCCGAGGCGGCGCGCCGGGTCAGTTCGGCGACCGGCAGCGGATGGGCCGAGGCCACCAGGACGGCGTTGCCGAAGCGCTTGCCGCGCAGCACGGCCGGGTCGGCGACCAGCGCCAGTTCGGGGAAGACGGCCGCCGCGGTCGAGATCTGGCCGCGCAGATGGGCCAGCGGCGGGCCGTCGGCGAGGTTGGCCGCGTACACGCCGCCGTCCTTCAGTGCCCTGCGGACCTCGGTGAGGAACTCGACCGAGGTGAGGTGTGCCGGGGTGCGCGCCCCGCTGAACACGTCCACGATGACCAGGTCCGCCCAGCCGTCCGGTATCTTCGCGAGCCCTTCGCGGGCGTCCGTGGAGCGCACCCTGATGCGGGCGTTCGGGTCCAACGGCAGCGTGCGCCGCACGAGTTGGACGAGGGCCGCGTCACGCTCGACGACCTGCTGGGTGGAGCGGGGGCGGGTGGCGGCGGTGTAGCGGGCGAGGGTGAACGCGCCGCCGCCCAGGTGCACGGCCTGCACGGGACGGCCGGGCGGCGCGACCAGGTCGATGAGATGGCCGAGGCGGCGCTGGTACTCGAAGGCGAGATGGGCCGGGTCGTCGAGATCGACGTGCGACTGCGGGGCGCCGTCGATGAGCAGAGTCCAGGCACGCGCCCGGTCCCGGTCGGGTACGAGCTGGGCGAGCCCGCCGTCGACCGCCTCGACGACGGCCTCGGCGCCCTGTCCGCGCCGCGCGTTCCGTGACCTCCCCATCCCGCCATTATCGGGGGCATCCGGGGGTCCGGCCGCTCGGGGCCGACGGGCCCCGCGGCGGGGTTCCGCGCTGTCCGCGCGCGCTTACCGACAGTTGTCCGCGGCCTCGATCAGCCGGGCCGCCTCGTCGAGCGCCTCGCGCAGCACCGCCGGGTCCGTGGCCAGTTCCGCGTCGCCGGGCGGGAGCAGCCAGCCGGTGCCCTCGGCCTGGAGCCGCTCCGCGACGAGGCTCAGGCCCTTTCCGTCCGTCTGGGTGCAGGTGCTGCCCGGGACGTCCCACGCGTCGGCAGTGCCCGGCGGGACCAGGAAGCCGAGGGTGTCGCAGCCGCCGTCGTGCAGGACGGGGCCGACGCAGTCGCCCGCGCCGCGGCGGAGGATGTCGACCGCTTCGAGGCCCTGCCGGGCCGGGACGGTCACGAGGTCGGGAGCCGGGTGCGGCGGTGCGCCGCGCTCCGGCGCAGGGCGCGCGGTCGACGACTGCGTACCGAACTCGGTGCTCTGCCTGGTCTGCATCCCGGCCTCCAACGGAACCCCTCCTCGACGGTGAGTTGGGTCGGGAGTTCGGGCGGCTCCCGGTCCACAGCGTTCAACGCGGCGGAACGTCAACGGCAACGGCACAACACCGCCGTCAAGGATGGCAGTTCATGGCAGATCGCGCATGAGATATCCGGTTTGTAGCCAAACCGTGCATGACGGCACCCGTGGGGCAGGTACTTTCTTGCACCGCCGGACACAGGGAGCCAACTGGCACCACACGGACAAGCCATCCTGAATCCGGCATGGTTCGACGGTTCGCAAGAGAGGGCCCGGCCATGAGTACGTCCCAGTCCCCCAGGCCACCGCGGCCGAACCTCGCCTTCCGGCAACTGCGCGGACAGCGCTCGCCGAGCGAGTTCGCCGCGGCGGTGCGGCGCGCCGCACGCGAGATCGGCGAGCGCGTCAGCTGTGACGCTCGTTACATCGGCCGGGTGGAGGCGGGTGAGATCCGCTGCCCCAACTACGCCTACGAACGCGTGTTCCTCCATATGTTCCCCGGTCACACACTCGCGGACCTGGGATTCGCCCCTCGCTCTTCCGTACGCGGAAGGGGGGCGCACACCGACGAGGAGGCGCCCCCCTTGTGCCGCGGCAATGTCCCGCATGCTCCCGGTGAGACCCCGAGGGCGCGTGAGACGTATGACATGCGGGACACCCGAGCCATCCACGCAACGTACGAGTCGTACGGCACACGCCCGGACGACGAAGAGAACCACGAGGAGAGCGACGTGCAGCGTCGCGCATTCATGACCGGGGGCACCGCCACCGTGGCGGTCGCCTCCATGAGCCCGCTCGGACTCACCGGCGGCGGCACGGCGACGGCCGCCGAACGCCCCGTCCACCGTGCGGGCACGTCCGAGGCGAACGCCCTCGAGGAGGCCGTACGCAAGATCAGACTGCTCGACGACCGGCACGGCGCGGACGGCCTCTACCGACGCGCGGCGGCTCCCCTGCGGGCCGCCTATGCGCTGCTCGACGCGGGCACGACCCGGCAGGCGGTCGCGGAACGGCTGTACGCGGGCGCGGGTGAACTGGCCATCTCGGTGGGCTGGCTGGCACACGACTCGGGGCGTTTCGACGACGCCCGCTCGCACTACGCCGAGGCGTTGGCCACCGCCCGGATGTCCGGGGACCCGGCCCTGGAGGCGCATGCCTTCTGCAACACGGCCTTCCTCGCCCGCGACGCCGGCCGGCCACGGGAGGCCGTACGGACGGCGCAGGCCGCCCAGCGCGCCGCCCGGCCCCTCGGCTCGCACCGCCTGATGTCGCTGCTGGCGCTGCGGGAGGCGGGCGGCTGGGCGGGCCTCACGGACCGGGCGGGCTGCGAGCAGGCGCTGGCCCGGGCGCAGGCCCTGTTCGAGCGGGGGACGTCGGACGCCGACCCCGAGTGGATGACCTTCTACGGAGAGGCCGAGCTGGAGGGCCTGGAGGCGCAGTGCTGGTCGGCGCTGGGCGACTGGCCGCGCGCGGCCCGGCACGCCCGGCGTGCCGCGCATCTGCAAGACCCGCACTTCTCCCGGAACATCGCCCTGTACACCGCGGAACTGGCCGACGACCTGGCCCGCGGCGGGCGCCCCGACGAGGCGGCCCAGGCGGGTCTGCGCGTCCTGGACCTCCTGGACCAGGTCCAGTCGTCCCGGATCCTGACCATGCTGGCGGGCACCGCGCGCGTGCTGCTGCCGCACCGGCGGGCATCGGGGGTGTCGGCGTTCCTCGACCGCCATGCGAGCCTGCCGCGCATGGCCTGAGGAACCCGAGGAACACTGCGGCCGCGGCCGCCCGGCGGGGTCTCAGACCGCCAGGTGGCCGCAGTCGTTCCAGGACTCGATCGCCGGCTCCCCGTACGCCCATCCCAGCACCGACAACGACGTGGGGTTGAGCCTGATCCGCGCGGCGAAGTCCAGCGGCAGGCCCAGCCAGCGCGCCCCGATGGACCGCAGGATGTGACCGTGGGCGAAGACCAGGACGTCACGGTCCGCCGCGCGGGCCCAGGCGACGACCTCGTCCGCGCGCGCGGAGACCTCGGCGAGGCTCTCCCCCTCGGGGACGCCGTCACGCCAGATCAGCCAGCCCGGCCGGATCGCCTGTATCTCGGCCGGCGTCATCCCCTCGTACGCCCCGTAGTCCCACTCCATCAGCGTGTCCCAGGTGCTGGCCCGCTCGCCGAACCCGGCCAGCTCGCACGTCTCACGCGCACGTACCAGCGGACTCGTGCGCACCTCGACGTCCCGCAGCCCCTCGAAGGGCGCCCGGTGCAGCCGCTCGCCCAGGAGCTTGGCGCCCCGCCGGCCCTCTTCAAGGAGCGGCACATCCGTCCTCCCGGTGTGCTTGCCGGACAGCGACCAAGCCGTCTGTCCGTGCCGGGCCAGCAGGATGCGCGGTGCCATGAGGGGCCTTTCCGGGAGAAATCAGCGAGGGGTCCCTCCATCATCTCCCACCCCGCTCCCGGGCAACCCGGGGGGCGATCCCTGCGTCTTTGAGGGCCGGGGCGCCCCGCCGGGCCGTCCTCGGACGCCGTAAAGTGGCACGGCCGGACGGCCGGGGGCCGCCGCAGAGAAGGGGGAGGGCGAATCGGATGCCGCAGGCCGAGACACCAGGCGCGGGGGAGGGCCGCCCGGCCCGGCTGCGCTGGTGGACCGAGCTGCCCCTGATCCTCCTGGTGTACGGCTCGTACTCCGCGGGCCGGCTGCTCGCCCGGGGTGACGTCTCCGACGCCGTCGACCACGGTCTGGCGCTCCTGCGCCTGGAGAAGCTGCTCCACATCAACGCCGAGCATCCGCTGAACCGTCTCTTCACCCATGAGGCATGGCTGGGTATACCCGCCGACTTCTGGTACGCCTCGCTGCACTACCTGGTGACCCCGGCGATCCTGGTGTGGATGTTCAGGCGCCGCGCGGAGCACTACCGCGCGGTCCGCACCTGGCTCATGACGTCCACGTTCATCGGCCTGATCGGCTTCACCCTGCTGCCCACCTGCCCACCCCGCCTGCTCTCCCCCGACCACGGTTTCGTCGACACCATGGCCCAGTACAGCTCCTACGGCTGGTGGGGCGGCGACGCGAGCGCGCCGCGGGGTCTGGGGGGCATGACCAACCAGTACGCGGCCATGCCCAGTCTGCACGTCGGCTGGGCGCTGTGGTGCGGAGTGATGCTGTGGCGCCACGGCCGTACCCGCTGGGCGAAGGCGGCGGGCGTCGCCTATCCGCTGCTGACCGCGCTCGTCGTGATGGGCACCGCGAACCACTACCTCCTCGACGCCGTCGCGGGCGTCGCCACCATGGGCGTCGGCCTCCTGCTCAGCAGGCCGCTGATGCGGGCCGTGGACACGGTCAGGACCCGGCTGCGGGCGCGGACCGCTCCCGTCACGGCTGCCCCAGGGACCGCGGGTTCCCCGATTGTCAGCGCCGGATGCCAGACTTCGACGGGTGAGCGAATTCCCCGACAGCGCAACTCCCGCACCGGGCCGGAAGCCGAGCCGGGTGCCTCTCCCGCGGACGCGGGGGACGGCGCTCCGGCAGCAACTCGCTGACCTGCGCGGCGCTTCCGTACCGCCCAAGGCGCTCGACGCGCGCGCCCTCGCCGCGCTCGCCGCGAACCCCGGGTGCAGGCGGCGCGCGCTCCTGGACGGCGCGGGGGTGGACAAGGCGGCGCTGGCGGGTGCGCTCGGCGCCCCGTCGGGGTTCGGACAGTCGCAGTTCGCCTTCATGCGGGGCAACGCCTTCGAGGCCCGGGTCAAGGCGGACGGCGGTGCGGAACTGCTCCGCCTGGTGCACGAGAAGCTGGACCCGGCCGCCGCGGCGCCGGACGAAGCCCTCGTCCCCGATCTCACCGCCGTCGGCCCCGAGGGCCGCACCGCCCGGACGGCGCTGGCGCTGCGCGAGGCCGTCGAGGCACGCACCTGGACTCTGCTCGACCACCCGATGCTCGTCCTGGACGTGGCGGGCTCCCCTGCGTTCCTGGAGCCGGACGCGGTGGTCGTCCATCCCGACGGCAGCTGGACCGTCGTGGAGATCAAGTCCTTCCCCCTGCTGGACGGTTCGGCGGACCCGGCGAAGGTCGGAGCCGCCGCACGCCAGGCCGCGGTCTACGTCCTGGCGCTGGAGGAGGTCGCCGCCCGCCTCGGCGCGGAACCGGACGCCCCCGCGCCCGTGGTGCGCCACCGGATCCTCCTGGTGTGCCCCAAGGACTTCTCCAACCTGCCCGCCGCCTCCCCGGTCGACATCCGCAAGCAGCGCGCGGTCACCCGCCGCCAGTTGGCCCGCCTCACCCGGATCGAGGAGATTGCGGACGCCCTCCCCGAGGGCCTGTGCCTCGCGCCCGACCTGCCCCAGGAGGAACTGGCGGCCGCCGTCGAGTCGGTCCCCGCGGCCTACGCGCCCGAGTGCCTGGCCGCCTGCGAGATGGCCTTCCACTGCCGTGCGCGTGCCCGCGCGGAGGGCGCCGTGACGTCCTACGGGCGGTCGCTGCGCGCTGACCTGGGCGGCCTCGCGACGGTGGACGACGTCCTGGCCGCCGCCCACGGCAGCGCCGGGGACCCGGACGACCCGGCGGTGGCGGCCCTGCGCCGGGCGGCACGGCTGCGTGCCGAGGCGCTCGGGGCCCTGGAGGGCGCCGTATGTCGCTGATCGCCACCCTCGCCCGGCTGGAGGCCGTGCGGTCGGGGCACGCCCAGCCCGCCGCCACCGTCCGGCACCGGCACCTGTCCGACCGCCCCCTCGTCCTCGTGCCGCTCACCACCGCCGGTGAGGCCGGGGCACCGCTCGGCGCGCTCGTCGGCATCGACCGGGACACGCCCCGGCTGCTCGTCGTGCCCCAGCCGCGCGACCGCGACCTCCGGTTCGCGTTCCTCGCCGCCCTCGCCGACATCGTCCTGCCCTACGTCGACGGGTACGGCGAAGCGGTCGAGGCCGCCGAGCGCACCGAGACCGATCCCGAGACCGGCAAGCGGGTCAAGGTCGAGGTCGAGCTGTGCGCGGACGCCCCGCAGCTGATCGTGCCGAGCCGGGCGGGCATCGACTTCGTACGGCTGCTGGGGCGCTCCATGCGGTTCCGCCGCACCGCCGAGCAGGACCCGGAGACCCCGCATCCGGCGCCACCCCGGGTGCCGCTCCTCGGCCGCTGGCTCACCCACTTCGGGGAGCGCGCCCGGGTGCCCGGCTCCGCGCTGCTGCTCGCCCTCACCGAGGTGCTGGCGCGGCACTGGACGACCGGGCAGTCGAGCCTGGAGGACCAGCATCTGGGCGCGCTGCTCGCCTGGATCGACCCGCCGGAGGGGACCTCGGGCGCGGAGGCGGCGCTGTGGGCCGAGCTGGCGCGGGACGCGGAGGGCCAGCTGCTGTGCCCGCCGGCCGGACCCGCCACCGACCCGGCCTTCGACAACGAGCTGCTCGCCCCCGCCATCGAGCGCTACGACCGCGCGCGAGCCCGGCTCGCCGCCGCCGAGGACGGTGTCGAGGCGGACGACCGGTTCGGTGAACTGTCCGCCGCCGAGGGGGAGATCCGGGCGCTGGTGGAGAGCCGTACGCGGCCGACGTGGGATGCCGTGTGGCGCGGGCTCGATCTGCTGCGCGCGCTGCCGGACAGCGCGCATGCCGAGGTGCGGTGGACCCGCGACCGCTGGTCGTTCACCGGCCACCGGGACCGGGTGCTGGCCGGGGAGCCGCCCCAGCCGCGCCACGACGACGCGGTCACCGCGGCGAACAAGCTCGCCACGCGCGAGCGCGAACAGGCCCGGCTGGACGCCCAGGAGGCGCTGGACGACCCGCTGGTGATGGCCGGGCGGCGGCTGGCCGGGGAGGCGTTCGCGGGCGAGGTCACGGATGTCGTGATGGCTTACAGCGAGGGCAAGCGCCCGAGCCCCCGCCCGCTGGTGACCGTACGGACCGAGGACCTGCCGCATCTCGGGGAGGGCGCCAAGGTGTTCCGGTCGCTGGGCGGAAAACCGCAGGGGGCCGAGTTCGTCGGCTACGAGGACACGGGCGAGGACGGCCGGGAACACGACGGGGGCGGCGCGGAGAGCGCCCTCGTGGTGCTGCGCATCGTCGACAAGATGGGCCGCGGCAAGGAGCCGGAGGCCGGATCCGTGCCGGAGAAGGGCGACCGCGTCTGCTTCACGCTGTTCGAGCACGAGCAGCGCGGCGGGGCGAAGCTGCCCGAGCCGGAGGAGACACCCTGGACCCATGGCGGGCCGCCGGGCGAGGCCGACGCGACGCCAGGGCCGGACCCGGTGACCGAGGAGGACGTGCTGTGACCGTGTTCGCCCGGCCGGGCGGGGACTTCGACCCCGGGACCGCGGCCACCCGGGCCACCGACGCGATCCTGCGGGACACGCTGCACGGCGCGCACCGCGGGGTCGTCGTGGACTCGCCGCCGGGTGCCGGGAAGTCGACGCTCGTGGTGCGGGCAGCACTCGAACTGGCCTCCGCAGGGCGCCCGTTGATGGTCATCGCACAGACCAACGCGCAGGTGGACGACCTGGTGCTGCGGCTGGCGGAGAAGGACCCGGACCTACCGGTCGGCCGGCTGCACAGCAGCGATCCGGACCCCTACGACAAGGCCCTCGACGATCGGCCGAACGTCCGCAAGTCGACCAAGGCGAAGGAGCTGGCGGGCCTGGACGTCGTCATCTCGACCGCCGCCAAGTGGGCGCACGTCAAGGACGTCGAGCCATGGCGGCACGCGATCGTCGACGAGGCGTACCAGATGCGCTCGGACGCGCTGCTGGCGGTGGCTGGACTGTTCGAACGGGCGCTGTTCGTGGGCGACCCGGGCCAGCTGGACCCGTTCGCGATCGTGGGCGCGGAGCAGTGGGCCGGTCTGTCGTACGACCCCTCGGCGTCGGCCGTGACCACACTCCTGGCCCACAACCCCGAGCTGCCGCAGCACCGGCTGCCGGTGTCGTGGCGGCTGCCGGCTTCGGCGGCGCCACTGGTGTCGGACGCGTTCTATCCGTACACGCCGTTCCGCAGCGGTACGGGGCACGGGGACCGGAGACTGACGTTCGGTGTGCCCTCGGACGGCTCGGGCCCCGACCGGGTGATCGACGAGGCGGCCGAGACCGGCTGGGGGCTCCTCGAACTCCCCGCCCGGCACACCCCGCGCACGGACCCGGAGGCGGTACGGGCGGTCGCGACGGTCGTACGACGGCTGCTGGACCGGGGCGGGGCGGCGGTCTCGGAACGCGCGACGGAGCCGGCGCCGCTGACCGCGGACCGCATCGCCGTCGGCACCGCGCACCGTGACCAGGCGGCGGCGGTGCGCTCCGCGCTGGCGGAGCTCGGGGTGGCGGATGTGACGGTGGACACGGCCAACCGGCTCCAGGGCCGGGAGTTCGATGTGACGGTGGTGCTGCACCCGCTGTCGGGTCGACCGGACGCCACGGCGTTCCATCTGGAGACCGGGCGGCTGTGCGTGCTGGCGTCCCGGCACCGGCACGCGTGCATCGTGGTGTGCCGGGCGGGAGTGACGGAACTGCTGGACGACCACCCCTCGACCGAGCCGGTGCAACTGGGGGTGACGGTGAAGTTCCCGGACGGCTGGGAGGCGAACCACGCGGTGCTGGCGCATCTGTCCGAGCACCGGGTGGCGTGGCGGCCCTGAGGCACCCCGGGCCACGAGGGGCGGGAACATCGCCGGGCCCGGCTGCCTTGAGAGGGCCGGAGCCGTGTGGCGTGCGGAGCACGGGCGGGCGCTTTCCGCTCGGTTCCCGCGCTCTTGCGGCGCCGCGCGACAATGGACGGTGGCCCACCCGCGAGGGGAGCCACCCGAACCGTACGAGGAGGAGAAGACATGGCGGAGCCCACGCCGCGTCGGAACGAGCCGCGGCTACGCCCCGCGCCCCTGCTCTTCGAGCCCGAGGAGGCGGCCTCCGACCCGGAACACTTCTTCGACCTGGAGTCGATCGACGACCCGCGGGCACTGCTCACGCGGGCGACCGAGCTGGCCCAGGCGTTCCGTGCTGCCACGGACCGCGCGGTGGAGTACCAGGCCATCGCCGCCGCCCAGCTCGCCGATCCGCGCCGCTTCGACCGGCTGACCCCGGCGGCCATCGCCGAGCGGGCGGAGTGGACCGAGGACTACGCGAAGAAGATGGTGGAGTTCGGGCAGGACCTGCTGCGGGGCGCCGAGTCGAGCGGCCCCGAGAGCCTGGGCTGAGCGTCCGCCGCACCACTCGACCGAATGATCTTCTGGCATATGCGGCGGCACGATACTGCGCCCGGGCCTTCGGTGTCCCGGTTTTCCGCAACTCTCGGAGACGGACCGCTCACGCCCGGTACATCTGACTGTCATGAGCAGTCGAGCGCCGTTCACCGAGCCGTTCCGCCCCACCTCGGAGGGGGCCGCGTGGCTCGCCTCCGCAGGAACGTATCCGCGTAGCACGGCGGCGTACTGGGCGGAGCGGCCCACCGCCCCTGTCGTGCTGCCGTGCGGCACCGCGTTCGACGTGGTGAGCGCCCCCGCGATCTTCGGGCGGCGGATGCTCGACCGGCTCTGGGGCGAGGGGCCGGGCTCCGGGCCGGTCGCCGAGCACCGGGGGCGCATGCTGCTGTTCACGGCCCCCGGCACGGCCCGGCGGCTGCCGGCGCTGCTGGACTGGGAGGAGTGGGGCGGTCGCACCCCGGCGGTGCCGCCGCTGCTGTGCCATGGCTCCGGGGACGCCGTCACCGTGCCCGCGAGCAGCCCCACCACCCCCGCCGCCGGCCCCGGCAGCCGCTCCGAGTCCCGCTGGCTCGTCGCGCCCGACACCCGCCATCCCTGGCTTCCCGGGCCGGAAGTCGTCCTGTGGGCGGCGGTCCGGGCGGCCCGGGCGGCCGCCTCCTCTGCCGTACGGATATCGATTTTTCCTCCCGCCGACCAGGGTGCTAAGGTCTACGACGTCAGCAGGCGCCGCTAGCTCAGTTGGTTAGAGCAGCTGACTCTTAATCAGCGGGTCCGGGGTTCGAGTCCCTGGCGGCGCACGATGGCGATGGCGAGTCGTGTTCGCGGAAAGCGCGAACCGGCTCGCCATCGCTGTTTTTGCGCGGCTTCCCCGCGCGCTGTGGGGGCCACGCCACCCACACCCCCCGCACCACGCCACGGGAGCCGCCCGTTTTCAAGGCGCCCATGTTCGCGGATCCCCACGCCATGGTCACTGCCGAGTGATCCGTACCGTCCAGGCCCCCGTGGCCGTGCGGTCCTCCACCTCCACCCGTACGTTGTCGCCGGGCACGGTGAAGCTCTCCCCCACCTCCACGGGCGCGTCCGCCAGGGCCGGGTACACCGAGGTGTTCCCGCAGGCCGAGGAGTGCGGATGGGCGTCGAGGACCTCGATCGGGCCGCCGCCGGACGCCGTGTCGCCGTGGACGCGATAGACGAGGACCCCCTGGGTGCAGGTCGCACTGTCGTTCCCGGTGGCATCGCGCGCCTCCAGGGCGAGCACACTGTCGGGCCCGGTGCGTACGACCGCCAGTTTGGTGCCGTGCCCGGACCCGAACGCCTCCACTCCGGGCCCGAAGGGCCGCTCCCGCTCCTTCCCGGAGTCCGCGGGAGAGCCCGCGTTCACCGCCACCTCCGGCACTCCCTGCTCTCCCGCCCCCAGCGGCTCAAGCGTCACCCGTGTGCTCCCCCTGCCCCGCACACACACCACCTGGCGGTCGTCCAGCCAGCCCAGCTTCCACTTGTGCCAGGCGAAGAGATCCGGGGCCAGGCCGAACTGGCTGCCCATGAGGTCCCAGTCGCCGACATAGGTGTCCCAGTCGCCCTTGCCGTCCACCGGCCGGTGGTAGAGGTCGGGCAGATCGAAGACATGCCCGGTCTCATGGGCGAGCACCAGCCGGTCCGGCGGATGTTTCTCGAAGACCGTGACCACACGGCGCACATCCGTGCCGTCGGCCTGCAACGGGGTCTCCAGATTGACCACCTTCGTCGCGTCCGAGTCGATGCCGGGCGCGTCCGGGTCGGCCACGAAGTACACGACGTCGTACCGCGAGAAGTCGACATCCTTGTCCGCCACGGCGAGGGCGTCGTGCAGATACGCGCTCCGGTGATCGGGGTCCCAGTCACGCTGTACGCCGTACGAGACGGAGGGGTGGGGCATCCGGATCCAGTGGTCCAGCGGATGCGGCCGCACCGTGAACCGGCCGTAGGAGGCCCGGTCGAAGAAGCGGCTGGTGGCCGGGAAGTAGTCCGAGGTCAGCTCGGCCGTCGTGGTCGTCGGCACGGAGTCCGGGAAGGACAGGAAGATCAGGACCGCGTCCAGCGGCCGGGTGGGCCGCGTGTAGGCGGCGTTCCAGGTGTCGATGCCCTCCGAGTGGTGTGCCTCGCTCCGGGTGAGTTCGCAGAACGCGTCGAGGGAGCCGAAGAGCGCAGGGCCCGTGACGAGCGTGGTCGCGACCAGCGCCGTCATCGAGGTGGCCGCGGCGACGGTCCGGCGCACGACGAAGGGCGTCCGTCCGCGGGCGCGTGGCCACAGAGCCTCGCGGCTGAACCCCCTGCTGGGGAACGGACGCGGCACGTCGACCTCCGGGTGCGATTCGGGCAAGTACGCACCCAGCCTTGTCTTATTTGTATGACTACGCCCTGTTTGTCTGCCCCAGAAGGGTGAGAGGCCGTCAGTCGGGGGAAAGGCCAGGAGGGAAACCGCGACGGCCGGGGGGAGGGGCAGTGCGGGCGGGAGCACACACCGGCGCACGAGCGCCGAGGGGGCGGCCGACATGGGCCGACACCCCGAGTACTCACGGAACGTCACAGTCGAAGGCGGCCTGATGGACCGGGGCAAGGTGCGAGCAGAAACGATCTGTCAGACCATGTGCTCGTTCCGGGAGACTGGACAGCGGCTGGAAGGCCCCTGTAGCAGCCTCTATGATCGGCACACTTTCCTGCACGAACACGGCTCGTGCGGCCGCACCCCGAGCGGCCGTCGACCCCGACGAGACCCACGAGATCCGTACGTAGAACGAGTGCACTGCGGGAGCGAGCGGTGAGCGGAATGTCCGAAGGGCAGGCGCGCGCGGCAGACCTCGTCGGCCCGGCCGTCACAGAAAGTCACGCGAACACGTCATCCGGTACGCCTGAACCACCGCCCCTCCTCGGGACGTGTCCGCTGCCGCCTCCCGCGGACGCGCTGCCGCAACCGGGCGCCGCCGCCTCCCCGCAGTCCGCCTCACCACCGACCCGCCGCCCGCAATCCCCTTCCTTCGGCGCCGTGTTCGCCGCCGCGCCGCACGCCATGGCGGTCGTCGACCGGGAGGGCCTGGTGGTCACCGCCAACGACACCCTGGGCGAACTGCTCGGCACCGGCACCGACGGCCTGCCCGGCAAGGTCGCCGCCGACCTGCTCGATCTGTCCTCCGACGCCCGCACCTGGCACGCGTACCGCGAGGTGCTGCGCGGCCGTCAGGCCCGGCTGCGCTGTGCGCGCCGCCTCAAGCACCCCGACGGGCACTCGCTCTGGGTGCAGGTGACCGTCACCCCGCTGCCCGAGACCGAGCGGGCCGTGCTGCTCTCGGTCTCGGACATCAGTGCCCGCCGGGAACTTCAGTCCCGGCTGCGCCACTTGCAGATGCACGACCCGATGACCCGGCTGCCCAACCGGACGCTGTTCTTCGAACGCCTGTCTGCCGCACTGGAGGCCGAGTCGTACGAGGAGAGCGGGACCGGCCGGATCGGGCTGTGCTACCTCGATCTCGACGGCTTCAAGGCGGTCAACGACACCCTCGGCCATCGCGTCGGCGACCGGCTGCTCGCGGCCGTCGCCGACCGCCTGACGCACTGTGCGGACGAGGCCGGCCACAACCGGGCCACCACTCCCCTGGTCGCCCGGCTCGGCGGCGACGAGTTCGCCCTGCTCGTCGAGGACTCGACGGGCACCGACCAACTCGCCGAGCTGGCCGAGTCGGTGCTCAAGGCGCTCCAGGCGCCGTTCGACCTGGCCGGGCAGCGGTTGTCGGTCTCGGCGTCCATCGGTGTGGTGGAGCGGCACGCGGCCGGGACCACGGCGACCGGTCTGATGCAGGCGGCCGACACGACGCTGTACTGGGCGAAGGCCGACGGGAAGTCCCGCTGGACCCTCTTCGACCCCGAGCGCAACGCCCACCGTATGACCCGCCAGGCCCTGTCCTCCGGTCTGCGCCCCGCCATCGAGCGGGGCGAGTTCGCCCTGGAGTACCAGCCTCTCGTGGGCATGGAGGACGGACGGGTGCGCGGCGTGGAGGCGCTGGTGCGCTGGCACCACCCGCAGTTCGGCACGCTGACGCCGAATCGGTTCATCGGGCTGGCGGAGGAGGACGGCTCGATCGTGCAGCTCGGGCGCTGGGTGCTGAAGACCGCCTGCCGCCAGGCCCGCCGCTGGCAGCTGGAGCGCCCCGACGAGCCGCCGATCTTCGTCAGTGTGAATGTGGCGGTGCGCCAGGTCTGGGACTCCGACCTGGTGGCGGACGTGGCCGGAACCCTCTCGGAGACCGGACTCGCCCCCCGTCTGCTGCAGTTGGAGCTGACCGAGTCCGCGGTCATGGGCTCGGCCGGCCGGCCGCTCCAGGCACTCCAGGCGCTCAGCGACATGGGGGTGCGCATCGCCATCGACGACTTCGGCACCGGCTACTCGAACCTCGCCTATCTCAGCCGGCTGCCGGTGTCCGTGCTGAAGCTGGACGGTTCGTTCGTCCGCGGTTTCCAGTACGAGGGCTCGGACGCCCACCACCCCAACCCCGCCGACGAGGTCGTCGTCGAGGCCATGATCCGGCTCGCCCACCGGCTGGGCCTGACGGTCACCGCGGAGTGCGTGGAGACCTCCGCGCAGGCCACCCGGCTGCGCCGGATCGGCTGCGACACCGGGCAGGGCTGGCTGTACTCGCGGCCCGTGCCGCCCGACCGCATCTCGGAGCTGGTGGAGGCGGAGACCTGCGGCCGTTCCTGACCGGCGGGGGGGGGGGCCCCGGGGGGGGCCCCCCCCCCCCCCCCGGGGGGGGGGCGGCGCGGGGGGGGGGGGGGGGGGTGGGGACGTTTGGCGCGCGCACCACCCCGCAGTGGGGTTGTGGTGGTAAAAAACAC